>JAKSDJ010000038.1 GCA_022360155.1 Chloroflexales bacterium
GTTGTTATCATCTCGTTATCTGTGGATCTTGTTGGTTTGGTGTTGATGCAGTAGGGTAAAAGCATGGATATGAGCGTGATCCAAATCTGTTGATTTGGTTCATGCATCTGTTATCGTCCCGTCATACAAGTTAGGTTCTACGCGGGAGATTTATCGTTATATTTGATTGGGCAGATAATTTCAGTAAATCTATTGGGGTTACATGCTGAAAGTCACAAACGGAGCTGTCGTCCCTGTCCTTGTCTTGCCCCAAGCTCCTAGTCGGATCTTCAGGTGTTGTGGGCTTCCCTTAGCTCGACAAACGAAGAGTATATGGAGAGAAGATTCTAATTTTTAAGGAGAATAAACCATGCACATCTTGTGTAACCGACTCCATCGTCGAATGCTCCTGATGGGATTCACCGCATCCCTGGCTATGCTGCTTGTCATATGGAGTTATAGCTCCTGGGCGGCTACTGCTAGTCTTGCAATTAGTTCCAGTGTTGCCAACCAGAATGATACAGTCACGTTGATTGGCGAAGGCTTTGATCCGAACGAAATTGTCTCCATCTGGATTACCGATCCCGAATATCGGGTTTATACCGTAGCTGAAGTCAAAGCGAACGAAAAGGGCGAATTTGATTATCCCTATATACCGGATTACTTAGGGGCCGAGTTTACCCCAACCGGCAAATATACCTACAGTGCGCGCGGCAAGAGCAGCGGGCGCGAGGTGCATAGCAATGTGCGAGTCAATATCGGCTCAGCCCCAGCCTCCTCTCCTGGCGTTCGTGTGATCGTAGAACCAGGCGATGATCGGCAGGGAAGCTTCTTTGTCGTCCGTGGTGCAAACTATGGCGCAGAAGAGCGTCTTGCTATTTGGTTGCGTTACCCTGATCATACCGTGGAAAACCTAGGTTACATCACAACAGACCAGAATGGCGCCTTTGAATACACGTTGCGTATTGATGGCGCTCCTATTGGGCGCTACGCCTTCACTGCGCGTAGTTTGAATACAGGACTCAATGGGATCTCTGAGTTCAATCTGCGTGTCAATGATTTGACCAAAGCGAATGGCGCCGCTGAGCTGCGTATCCGACCTTCTAGCGACAAACAACGCAGTGAGATTATTTTCGAAGGGTTAAGATTCCAAGCTGGCGAGGCGGTGTCGATCTGGGTTACGTTGCCAGACTTTTCTACTGCCTCATTGGGCGATATCCAGGTTGAAGAGGATGGAACCTTTGTTGCGTCGCTTTACATCAGTGAGCAGGTGCCAGTTGGCAGGCACACCTTTACGGCTTTTGGCAATACCAGCAAACTACGCGGCGTGGCTGATTTTATCCTCAATCCAGGTGGTGTGAGTAAATAGTATTGCTTTGATTCTCTCCTGGTTCGGTGCTTGATATGTAAGAGCAGTACGCTCCAATTCTTGATACTATAAGTTCTGGTGACGTCAGTATGATCTGGGGCTCCTCCATCTGGCGGGGTGTGAAGCGCAACTTCCCCCCCGCTTCTCGCGTTTCAGGGGCGGTGTAGCGCTTTGTTCGCGCGTGCGAACGTAGCAGCCTCATTTGGTGCGGCTGGAGTTCCAGTATAATGAAAATCTGATCCGCAACACTGATTCTCGAAGGATATTGATATCTATGAGGCATTTAATTACTGGCGGGGCAGGTTTTATTGGTTGTAATCTGGCGAGTGTACTCCTGGCACGGGGCGAAGATGTCACCATTCTTGATAACCTGAGCCGCCCGCTGACGCCACTCAATCTAGCTTGGCTGCAAGAGCAATATGGTGCGCGCCTTCGTTTTATCCACGCCGATATCCGCGATGCCGCGGCAATGCATCCAGCCGTCGCCAATCACGAGGTAGTCTACCATCTGGCTGGACAGGTGGCTGTCACTACTTCGGTGCTCGATCCACGTAGCGATTTCGAGATCAACGCGCTGGGCACGCTGAATCTGCTTGAAGCGGCGCGTTTGGCGAAAAATCCTCCTGTTTTTTTCTACGCCTCGACCAACAAAGTTTATGGCGGTATGGAGGAAGTCGCTATTGTCGAAACGCCGCAACATTATGCGTACCGTGATCTGCCAAACGGTATTGCGGAAACGCAGCAGCTCAATTTTCATTCGCCCTACGGCTGCTCAAAAGGCGCCGCCGATCAGTATGTGCATGATTATGCGCGAATCTACGGTTTGAAAACGGTTGTTTTTCGCCAATCATGCATCTATGGGCAGCGCCAGTTGGGGGTTGAAGACCAAGGTTGGGCTGCTCATTTTGTGATTGCTGCGGTCACTGGGCGACCAATCAAAATCTATGGCGACGGCAAACAAGTGCGCGATATGCTGCATATTGATGATCTGATTGCGGCTTACTGCGCTACGCTTGATCGGATCGAATCGGTACATGGTCGGATCTACAACATTGGCGGCGGGCCGCAGAACACACTTGCGATTTGGGCGGAGTTCGGCCCGCTGCTGGAGCGACTGTTGGGTCGCTCCATTACCGTGCAATATGAGGACTGGCGGCCTGGCGACCAACCTGTTTATATCAGCGATATCTCCAAAGCAGCGCATGAACTTCAGTGGCAGCCCAAGATTGCTGTCTCCGATGGTGTCGAGCGACTAATCGCTTGGGTCCAGTCCAACCGCCATATCTTCGAATGAATGCCTTCCCCGGTAAACATAGGGGTTGTTGTATTGAGAAAGCGGGCGTTCAGCGCCTGCCTTCTCTGATGATAGCCTGCTCTAGTGTGTTGCAAACCCCTGTTTTGTGCGTCAATACAGCCAATCCGGCTCACAGTTTGTGGCTCGCATTGTCCAGCTCAATAGTCGCCCAAGACCTCACCCACGCGCAATATTTCCTCCAGCGTATTATAGAAATGCGGGGCAAAGCGCACACCTGCGCCGCGCGGCGTTGCAATAATATTGACCTGCTCTAGTTGTTTGCATGACGCTTTCGGATCGGGCACTTTAGCGACAACAATACCGCTGCGGTGTTCGGGCGCTGTACTAGCTGCCAGCTCATATCCGCGCTCGGTCAAGTCGTTGATTAACGCATCGATCAGACCGGACACGTGCTGGCTAATGCGCTCAATGCCAACTTCCTGGAGCAGACCAATCGAAGCATGGAGTGCAACATTGGCGGAGGTGTTGGGGGTGCCAATAGTGAAGCGGTCGGCGTTTGCGGGCAGGGTGAAGTTGTAATCGAGGAAATTGAAGGGGTCAACAACATTGAGAGCGCCAACGTATGCACCGGGCGCCAGATCATCGAACCATTCGCGCCTGCAGTACAGGAAGCCGCTACCCGACAGACCCAGCAGCCATTTTTGCGCCCCAGCCGCAAGAAAGTCAATATTGAACTTCTGCACATCCATTGGAAAAACGCCCAGTGATTGGATGCCGTCAACGCAGAAATAGATCCCGCGATCTTGACACAATTGACCAACAGCCGCAATATCGTTGTGAAATCCGGTCGCAAACATCACTGTGCTGAGCGCAATCACACGGGTGCGATGGTCAATCCGTTGCTCCAAGCGATTCAAGTTGAGGCCGCCATCGTGTTGTGGAACGAACTTGGTGAGAACGCCCTTGTGTGCTAGGTTGAGCCAAGGGTAAATATTAGCTGGATAGTCGCCATCGAGGACAAGCACGTTATCGCCCGGATGCAATGGCAGGCTCAATGCGATCGTGTTGATGCTCGTGGCTGTATTGGGTAGCAAAGCGATTTCATTGCTGCTGCGGGCATTGATCAGCGTAGCAATGCGCTGACGCAGATCATCTTGGAGCGCCAATAATTTTGAGGAGTGGCTAGTCATTGGTTCATCGCGTACCAGGGCTACATAGTCGCTAACGGCATTGGCAGCGCGCCGGTTGAGCGGTGATATCGCGGCGTGGCTGAGAAAGGTGTAACGTTCACTCAGTGGGAACTCGGCGCGGTAGTGGGTGAGATCGGACATGAGGACTCTCCATACTATATTAGTGAAACCACAAATTGGCGCATCAGCGTTCAGCCGTCAGACGTCAAAATGTCATCCAAGCGACAGTTATCCAGCACAATATCAGGTAAGCGTCCTTGTCATAGCTTTGTCGCAGCAGGATGCTAACGGCTGAAAGTTTACAATAAGCTCATCATCAAGCTGTGTTCTTGCGCCTAGCTATGTTTCCTTAGACCAAAAACTCATGTAGGAGACGATGGTAGATGTTGGGACGCTCGATCATTGGGAGGTGTCCGCAGCGCTCAATCCAGGTTAGGCGGCAGTCGGGCACAAGCCGCGCGACTTCCGGCACGCCGGGCGATGGCATAATCGTGTCTTGGCGCGCACCAATCAGCAGTGTTGGTGCGGCGACTGCCCGCAGCGCTGTTGTAATGGCGGGGCTGCCTGCGCTCGCTGCGCTTTCCAGAGCAGTGCGCTTGTCCATCCGCAGAAAGTCGGCGAAGTTCTCGCGTAACAGGGCGTCGTCGGCAGGTACACGGTAGAAGAAACGACTGGCAATTGCTCGATAGAATGGGCGGAGACGACCCATCCAGGGATGGCGGAGCGCCAGCCACAGCGACATCAGCCGATGGATCTGGTCAACAATCAGGCGCTCGCGTTCGTTGCGAAAGGTGCTAAAACATGTCAGCACCAGCTTGCGGACGCGCTGCGGCCAGCGCGAGGCGATATAAACAGCAACGCCGGCACAAAATGAGTGCCCGTTTAGATCGAATTGGTCGAGCCCCAGCGCGTCTGCGAAATCGATCACAAGAGCAGCGAGCCGTTGCCCACTTGCGACATCACCTAGCGGCGGCGAGGCGCCAAAGCCGGGCAGATCGGGCGCGTAGATGCTGCACATAGGAGAGAGACGCTCCATCGTTGTTTGCCAATAGCGCGACGAGCCGCCCCAGCCGTGGAGCAGGATCAAGGGTGGATTGTTGCCGGTATGCCAGTAATAAACCAGGTTGCCGGCGAGGTTAATCTGCTGCATTGGTTTAGGTGGAAACGTATGGATATTGGAACCCGGTAGGGACATACCGACATTATAGCATAATCACAAAATCTCAAGTTGCAAAGCTAGGTTCGGTGTGGTATCATTGCCCATTAGCAAAGGCGGGTAGCTCAATTGGCAGAGCAGCGGTCTCCAAAACCGCAGGTTGCAGGTTCGATTCCTGTCCCGCCTGCCATCTAGGGGGTATGTACTTGGGTATTGTGGGTGATGCGACGCGGTGGCAGTAGCGCCGGCAAGATCGGCTATATTGGGTGATATGCCTGAGTTGTTGCACTACGATTCACTACGGGGGTGTGGCGGAGCCCGGTTGAACGCGTCGGTCTTGAAAACCGAAAGGCGTAGCAATACGTCTCGTGGGTTCGAATCCCACCGCCCCCTCCAGCTTTGGACTTATTGGACTTAGACATTTCAGATATTTCATCGTATGGGGAGGTCGCATAGAGGCCTAGTGCGGCGGTTTGCTAAACCGCTAGGGGAGCAATCCCCTCGTGGGTTCGAATCCCACCCTCCCCGCCACAGCGGTCAGCTTGCTTTGTCAAGCTGACCGTATTTATTGATGAAGCTACGGCGTCAAA
>JAKSDJ010000039.1 GCA_022360155.1 Chloroflexales bacterium
GGCGTAGGCGTTACCGTCGGTGTTGCCGTCGGCACAGGGACAAAGCTGGCAACCACATTGGTATCCTCATCCATGCGGATCAACAGCGGATTGGCAGCGCCTTTATCTATTCCATTCACCGTCCAGCCCGCAAAGTTATAGCCTACCGCCGGCGCAGCGGTAAGGTTGACGCCTTGACCAGCGCTGTAACCTCCTTTTTCAGGATCAGGATCACGATCAGGCGTAGCTGTACCGTTGATCGCGTTGATGCTCAGGGTGTAGGTCAGTACTGGCGGCGGGCATTCACACAATGGGGTGACAGCGAACTCGCCGCCAATTTTCTCGATGCCGAATTCTTGCATGGTTTCGTTCTGGATAAACGCCCCATCAACCAGCCCTGGCGACCCGGTCACGATGGGTGCGCCCTGCAGCCGTTCTTCCGCTTGAACTGTCGAAGCTAGGTGCCCCCTACCAAAGAGCGGCCAATAAAACATCCCAAATACCAGGATGAGTCCCAGATGGACCGGTGCAAGAATACTGCTCAACCGGAAGAGATCCCCAGGCGCAAAGGTTGGGTTGCTGCTGCCATTGATCTGCTGAAACATGGTCAACGGTTTGGCGCTCACCACCATGGTGATGCAATAGCCAATCCCCGCTGCGGTCACAAACGCCAGGGTCAATGGGTCAAGGCCCAAACTAAACGCCAGCAACACTGTCAACGGAGCTAACACAGCCCCCCGCGCGGAACGCGACGAGATGTAGAGGTGTGACGTCAGCGTGACCAGCGTCACCCCGCCGAGCACCGCCACTTGCGAGCCCAGATTCGTCAGCCCGCTCTGAACGAGCATCATGTCGACTAACCACTTGCCGGCGCCGGTCTCAACCAGCGCTTCGGAAAGCGCCAGGGTCGCTGCCACAAAAATAATCATCTCCCACTCGACGCTCTTGGAGGCATCCTTGAATTTGAGCACGCCCAGGTTCGGGACTGTCACCGCGAGCGCACCGAGCAGCGCAACCAGAGCATTGTCGATCCCGTGGAGGCTTTCAGTCGCCCAGAGTAGAACTAGGGCAACCGTCACGCCAATAATATATTTTTCCTGCTTGCCAATCGGGCCTGGCTGCGGCAACGAGGCCAGCATTCCGCTGTTGAGCGGGAGTTCGCGGCGCTGCTTGTCGAGAAAGAGTCGCAGGATCAACCAGGTGGTACCGAAAGCCGAGAGCGCAGCAAAGGGCGCGCCAAGTAGCGCCCACTCGAAGAAGGAGAGCGAACGGCCAGTCATTTGGCCGAGTGCGTCGTTGATCACCAAGTGCGCGCCCGCGCCGACGAGCGACGCCACCGCTGTCTGGAGAATGTTGACGGGCAGCATAATCGCCAAAGCGCGGTTGATCTTCGGATCGTTGAACGCGCCAGACATCGCCTGATAGATGGGCACCATCAGGGCGGCGCGCGCCGAGGTCGAAGGGATGAACAGTGCAGTGACAAGCAATACTGCAGTGAGCAAGTAGAAGAGCATACCCACGTTACGGGAGGCGCGGGTCGCCATCGTTGTCAGCCGGGCCGACACGCCGGATTTATTCAAGGCATTGGCGACGATAAATGCGCCGATCATCAACCAGACAATCGAGTTGCCGAGACTGGCAAAGAAGTTCTCGGTGCTGATTGTGGCCGAGAGCACCAAGCCGCTGGCTGCAAACAGCGCCACAAACGTATCGTTGAGCTTGGTCAGAGTCCAACCGATCACGGTCAGCGCAAAGGTGCCCAGCGCCATCTTGCCGGCAAGAGACAGATCGCCCGGCAGGAGCGCAATGATAATGACACTCAGCACAGCCAAAACTATGGCCAGGATGTCTTTCTTGCTGAGCTGCAGATTCTGGATCCACGCTGGAACGCGCGCAGAACGTAATACATTAGGACGCTGCATCTGCTACCTCCTGCGGTCTTCGGGGCAGCTTTTGGCCAACCAATATCTGTCGCATCACCCGAGCAGCGCTATCCTCCAGCCACTGTTCGGCATTGGCGATGGCTTGTTCCAGCGAGACTGGCCTGGGCAACATACACTCGAAAGCGTCAATTCCACTGTCGAGGATGACTTCGACATCCCGCCCAAGGGTGCCGGCAATCGCAACCACCGGAAGCTGATAAGCTTTGGCCCGGCGCGCAACCTCGGCCGGTACCTTGCCATGGGGAGTTTGGAAATCCAAGCTGCCCTCAGCAGTAATCACAAGGTTGGCTGTAGTTAGGTGCTCATCCAAGCGCAGGTAGCGAAAGACCACATCCCAGCGTGAATAGAGTTTGGCGCCAAGCATGGCGTAGAGTCCCGTTCCCAGGCCGCCGGAAGCGCCGCTGCCCGGCATCTCCCGGACATCGCGCCCCAGATCGCGCGCGATTACTGCGGCATAACATTCCAGCGCCTGTTCCAGGGTCGCCACATCCTCGTCAGAGGCGCCTTTCTGCGGGCCAAAAACTCGCGCGACGCCCTTCGGGCCGCAGAGCAAATTGTGGATGTTGCAGGGCACATCGATCTCAACATTTTTCAGGCGAGGGTCGAGTTCGCTCATATCGATGCGATCAAGTTCGGCGAGACTCACGCCGCCGCGCCCGATGGGCGTTCCATCGGCGCGGAGCAAGCGAGCGCCCAGCGCCTGGGCCATCCCCGCGCCGCCATCATTGGTGCCCGAGTCGCCGCAACCAACCAGGATACGCTCAGCGCCAGCATCAAGGGCCTGGCGAATCAACTCGCCGACGCCATACGTGGTGGTGAGCAAAGGGTTGCGTTGATCGCGCGGAACCAGACGTAATCCAGCTGCTGCAGCCATTTCCAGCACAGCGGTACACGGCCCTGGGCCATTGAGGATTCCAAAATGAGCTTGGACTGGTTGTCCAACTGGCCCGGTAACGGTGCAGGCATGCAGTTCGCCGCCAACTGCTGCCACGATTCCTTCGCTAAACCCTTCACCGCCATCGACCAGCGGAACGTTGATCACATGAGCGTCTGGAATGCTCCGCCGAATGCCGCGGCCAATCGCCTCGGCTGCTTGGTTGGCGCTCAAGCTTTCTTTGAACCCTGATGGTGCAACGACAACCGTCCAAGTCATATCTCCCTCCTTCTATGGTATAAGCTTTGAAATGTCTTCCTGACCTGACAGTGCCGCTTCGCGATGGAAAAATACATCAGTCACGGCATGATAGTAACGTTGGTTCGCATACTTGGCCCTTATGAGATTTACCCCTAGATATCAGGAAAAGGTTTTCACTCTATTGCTGCCAAGCGCTGGCGATACTTGAAATCCGCCGCACAAAGCAGATTCATAACAGACTGTCTTCGTTGGCGGTTACATTCGATCAGACGCCAAACCGATGTCGAATCACGTAAGGCAACTCAGCTATCCAAGACATCAGACACCGTCTGTCGCCGACAGCTTTCACACTGATGGCAGGAACGATTTGGCCTATATAAAGCGCTATAGGTTATGAAGTGCGCATAACGTAGACCGATAGGATTCAGGGCTAGAAATGTAGGCCTATGAATTCCCATTATTACAAGCAAGTCTAGTGCAAAGCCACGTTTAGGGTAAGGGTAATTCTCCCTAAAGCTGACAGGAAATATTTCCCGCTTGTTAGTGATCTGTGGTTGATTTGCTGCTTTGACGCCAGCCTCCACTTGTTATGTTGCAGTGTTTTCGCCAGCGTGCTATGATAGAACAATCCCAACAAATTTGTGACCACCACACGCCGCAGCTCTCGTTTACAACTCAACAATGAGTGTTGAATTTTGCGCGAATGTGTGGACAACATGGAGGGTTTCGTCGAGAAAAAAGAGGAATCTCACCGAAGTCATGTTTAGTAGCGCTGCCGCTTCGACTGGGCAGCGTTTGAGGGTAGGAACGATGATATGAGCGACAGCTCGCGCGACTTCGAAAACAAAGCCGTGCTGAAATCTTTGGAGTCTGTCTATTGTCCAGCCGCGATCAAGGAAGCGCGGGAAAGACAAGATCACATTCTCATCGAGCGATTCCGCGGCTATCCTTACGCGATTGCAGATATCGGTTGCGGCACTGGGTATCATGGCTCGATCTTTGCTCCCGCTTGCCGCCTCTATCATGGCTTCGAAAGAGCGCCTGATATTGCGAGTATCGCTCAAGAGCGATGGCGTCAAGAAGGGCTGAACAATACTACATTATTTCTGGGCGATGTCACCAAAGCGACGTTGCCCAGTGATTTCTATGATCTGGTCTTCTGCTTATACTTCACGCCCGGTAATTTTCGTGAGCCCTCACCAGATTTGAGCTTGTATACGGATGCCTATCTTGATCGGAATCCAAGTTTTATCGCTATCTTTTCACGATTTTATCAAGCGCTGAAACCGGGTGGCTTGATGTTCTTGACCATATATAAGGATGTCCCAGAAGCGGAAGAAGCGCAGATTGATTTCTATGAGCACACCGGCCAACGGGTCGTAACTGCTAGAGGGACGCGATTCGTGGCGACTGCGGAGCATTTCTGGTCTGCGCGCTGGACGCGGGAAAGCCTTTTATCCAACCTTACAGCCTGTGGGATTGCAGCAAGCGCTGTTCTCTTCCATGACCTGAATCATATCGCATGGCTTGTTAAAGTTACGAAGTAGGCTTTGTCGGCGCTTAGGAATTGCTTGAATAAGGTATTTGAACCGGCACGTATCGGTTCAAATGCTTCGGCGTAACGAAGAATGGGTGCAGCAGTATGTGGCGTGCGTAATCCTGTGCGCGTGGCAGCATGGCTGCCGCACTACATTCCCTTGTTCAACCAGCTTCTTAAAGCAACTCGTTGCTGAACCAAGCTTTCGACAAAATATGCTCCGGCTGAAAAAGCTCCAGGATCGGGTTGAGGGCGCGGCGAACGCCGCAAAAAAGATAGTGCGCTTTCTCCAAAGCCCCACTTGATCTGACGCAGAGCGCCCAACCCTCGTGTGTAGAGCACTCGCCCGCGCCGCGCAAGATCACGGCGCGCTTTATGCTATCATTGGGCTACGTATGGCTACACTATGCAGGAGAACTCACCAACATGGCAGAGATTCTACCTTACGATCTGACGTATTGCTACGACGACACGCTTCGACCGATTCCGAACAATCCAACTGATATGGCGTTGGCGGTTCAGCATTTGCTTGAAGCAGCGGCTAACCCTCGGGTATTGACTGCGGACCGGGTGCGCCAACTCGGCAGGGCGGGCATCTACCGCGCCACGCTGGGCGAGCTCGACTCGGCTGAGGCGCTGTTAAACGAAGCGCTCGCACTTGCCGGCGCGCTAGACAAAGCACGACAGAATGTGGTTCTACGTTTGCGCCTGGGGCAGGTCTATCAGTGGCAAAGGCGGTATCTCGAAGCAGACCGGCTGTTCGCGGACGAGATCGCACGGTGCCGCGCCAATACGCGGCTTGCCGATTATCTGGACTTTGCGCTGCAGCACACGGGCAAGTGCCAATTCGATCAGGGGCGGTACGAGGCGGCGATTGCGTGCTTCCGCGAGGCTCTGGCGCTGCGGGAACAGAAAGGCGTAGCTGAGTTGGTAGCGTCGACGCGATATGCGCTCGATGCGGCGCAGCGACGGCAGTGGGACAGCGCCGCAGGCTGAGTCGTTGGCGGCGCATGTTAGTTGTTAGGCGCATGGTCGTTAGCCATGGTCAATCGTTCCGCAACGTCGAGCGATTAACGATCCAATAAATGGTTGCCGCGAACACGCCAAACAATAATGTTGTCAGAACCCACAATGCCGCCGGACCGAAGATCAATCGTTTTTCGCGATCCAATGCGGAGGCATCCAATGCCACATGTATGGCAAACCCAACATTCACGATCACCGTCACGATGCCAAATAGAATAGCAAGAAGATTAATCCAACCTGCCAGAGTCAGTAGGTCCATATTATTAACCCCTCAATACTATTGTCTGCTCTGTAGGTGCAAACGATGGCGCGCCGCAGTATACAAGCAACTAGTCAATGAATCAATCAGCGCTTAGCAGCGCCATGCGTTCCCCCGAACATTAATCTGCCTATTGCGCCCGCTTCCCTCTGCCGTCCGCCTGCGACAGCGCCGCCCGAAGTTTGATCGTTAGCGCCTGTCCGCAAAATCCAAAAAGTGCCGCTGCGATTCGATAATGAGCGTTCCCGACGCTGCTAATGAATTTTGACGACCAAAACCGGCAATGGGAAGAGGCCTTCGTAGTGCCGCCTTCAGGCGGCTGTACTACCGTCAAACCGCCTAAAGGCGGCACTATGGAGACGACCTCTGTTGATTGTCAAATTTCATTAGGCGCCGGTGCGTGACAGACTCTCCAGTGAGTATCGGCATAGAGGTAGCCGCCTAGCGGCGGGGCGACCAGGCCAGCGTGTTTTTGGCAAATGAAACACGGATCGCTCATTTCGGACTCTTGTCCAGTCGCACACTCGGTAGTGTACCATAGCAACACCTCGAGGCGGATGGCGTTCGAACGCTATCCGCCTCGAGGTAAACGTTGTGGCCGACCGCATGGCGGCGTGCGAGGTCGTAGCCGTTTACTTCCCGACCTTCGCCGGCTGGGCTATGAGGATTGGTTCGGCGCTGCTGCCAAAGATCTTGTCGGTGAACTTGACATACCAGGCGGCAGCCTGAACCTGAATGATGTAGGCGAGGGCGATAATCAGCGCAATCTCCGAGCCATCCGCGCCAAACGCTGTCATCGCGACGGCAAGGGCAATCGAGAGGTTACGCATCACCGTACCATACACCAGCGCAATCGAATCCCCCCGTTTGAAGAGCGTCTTGCCGACGATTGTGCTAAGGGTAAAGTTAAGCCCATAGAGGAATAGCAGCGGCAGGAGCAGCCGAAGCAACACGACGGGGTCGGCAATGATCGCTACGGACTTTAAGGCCATGGCTGTAAAGACGATCCCCAGCACGCCCAGCGTTGATAGAACCGGGAACTTCGGTTTGAAGCTGGTCTGATACTGTTTTTGCCCATACCGCCAGATCAGAAAACGCTGTGTCGCATACCCCGCCGCCATTGGCAAGAATACAATCAGGATAATCTGGCGGAAGACTTCACTCAACGGTATGGCAACCACGGCGCCCATCAGCAGTTTGAGATACAACGGCGTCGCAATCGATCCCAGCACCAGCCCAATAACAGTCATTTTAATAGCTGCCGAAATATTGCCCTTGGCAAAACCGGTCCAAGAGATTTTCATGCCGGATGTCGGGAGCAGCGACGTAAGCAGCAAACCCAGCACAATCAGCGGTTGCTCCGCAAAAAAAGAGCTGTCCTATAGCCCAACCAATGAAGGGGATCAGGACGAAGTTCATCAACTGCGTGGTGAGTTGGAGTTTGGTATCGCCCCCGGAGAATATTTCTTTGATATTGAGGGTCACCATCATTGGGTAGACCATCAGGAAGGTCAAAGGGATAATGATTGAACGTAATGCCGTTGGATCGAACAAATAACCAAACAACACGCCCAGCGCCATCGTCATAATCGACTCCTCTCGCATTGGCCTCCAAACGAAAGCACGTGAATAACTGTCAGATCTAGCTTTTCTTGTAATGGA
>JAKSDJ010000251.1 GCA_022360155.1 Chloroflexales bacterium
CGGGTCAGCTTGCCCCAGATGCCGCCCAACAGCAGCTTGCACCCTACACAGCGGAGCTCCAGGCGCTCGCCGGGCGGCAGGTGACAGCGGGCGGGTCGCTGCTGTCCTTTGGCGCGGGCAATCAGATCGGGACGGTCTCCATCGGGACCGTGGCCCGGCGGGATGTGATCACCCTGCATGTGACGGTTGCAGCGGGCACGCAGCAGCACTATCACCTGTCATCCTCCAACACGCCCGCTGCCCCGGCCTTCCAGACCCCCTATCCGCCCAATCCGCTGTTTACCGGTCGTGCTGCTGAACTGGACAACCTGGCGGCGATCCTGCTCGACCCGTCGGCGCAGACCGCCGTGCTGCTCCCGGCTATTACTAGATTGGGCAGGATTGGCAAGACCCAGCTCGCCGCCGAGTTCACCCATCGCTATCGGGAGTGCTTTCTGGGGGGTATTCTGGCTGAACATGGCTCAACCAGAGATGGTGTACGAATGATTAGATTATACCTGAAACTACTACTTCCTCCAGACAGTTTTAGTGGGGTGAAATGGCCCCGATATGGTTGGGGTTCAATGCCTTAACCTGTCAAATAGCGATAGATGAACTACTATGTGTTCATAAGGAGTATTAGTGATGGCTAAAGAGCAGCTCGTTAGTATTCAGCTCACTTTCATTGATGCTGATGAGCGCAAACCGAACCCGTTCATTGTCCGTGAAGAGGCGCGGAGGTCTGTCGATGCGCTACGGGTGCATGGATACACGATTCACCCTGTGTATACTGGATCACAAGGCGGAGATGTATTCCAGCTCGTGACACAGATTAGCCAAACTATTGTTGAGAACAGGGAACTGCTCGTTTCGCTGATTAGCCTCTCAATGCCTATTCTTACTTTTCTTCTCAGCCGCCATGAGAAGCGACTTGACAAACAGGAAGCATCATCCATCTCACATCAGCGAGATCGATCAACATCTATCATTTTCGTTATCAATCAAGCCAGTGCCCAGGTAGAGGCTGCTGACTTAGGCGACAGCGAGCGGTTGTTACAAAAGCTCCTGGAAGAACAGCCAGCTCTTATCAGCACTGTTACGCCAGAGAGCCAACCCGAGATTAGAATACGGGTATCACCGGGTCCAAAGCGCGGTCGATGGTGATGGATGTCGGAAAAGAAGTGGATATGCCTGCTTCAAATGACATATATGAGGATGAGAGGCGACAAAAACCGCCAGGTCGACGTGTAGCGCTGGTTGCTGGGGTGAATCATGCTCCAGAAGAACCCAACCTCTCACGATTGAAGTATGCCGAGAGCAGTGTTCTGGGTCTATCAGACGTGTTTAAGACTACTTACTGTGACTTTGAACTGTACACCCCGCCGCTTCTTGGTCAGGAGGCCACAACTCAAGCAGTACGAGACGCTTTACTTGATGCGATTGACGAGTTAGGCCCGGATGATCTACTAGTATTCTACTTTTGCGGACATGGCTCACCGGTTAGCATAAAAGCCGAAGAGCTTGATGTGTATTTAGTGACACATGATTTCAAAGAGAAACACCTGAA
>JAKSDJ010000655.1 GCA_022360155.1 Chloroflexales bacterium
AGATTGGTGGTCAGAAAAGGTCAGGACGGTTCTTGCTTTCGCTGCTGTTGGATGACGGAAAGGGGGTCGATTGCTTTATGCCAAGCATGAACCTTTGAGAACCGTCTAGGCCTTACTTCTGGAAAGAGATCTTATCGTTAGAATATTGGACAGCCTCTTATAGATCCGGGATAAAAAATAACAAAAAACGAGATCGATTTTAGCTTTTCCGGCCTCAAAGCAGATCTGTACATTGTCAAAGTACGTTAGAAGAACCAACTCGATGTCAATACTGTCTTGTTCACTGACAAAAATGCAGCACTACGCCTGACGGTATTACAGCTATGAAACAAACGATATCATACACACGGGCGTCCTTTAGATATTGGGCCGCCGCCGGTAGTGAAACACTACCACAAGGATAGAACGATTCTCGACTCTCACAGCGATGAGTCGCGCGATCTCCTTGCGGTCATCGGTTGCGTCCAAAATGAAATGCATGAGTTAGGCGCTATTATGCCCTCTCTCTTCATGCACTGGGACGGGTTTCGCGTGATCTACCTCGACCAGAATGTGCCAAATGCGACTCTTTCCGGCATGATTCGCCAGTTACGCCCACAGGTCGTAGGGCTTTCGGCATCGATGGTTGAGTCTGCACATTACCTGATCGAGGTTAGTCAGTTGATCGCGCAGATCGAGCCACCCCGCCCGCTGTTCATCTATGGCGGCGCCGCGTTTTACAGGCGGCCTGATCTGCGCGGGCGGATTTTTGGGCAATTTCTCGGCGGTAATGTCCGCCACATGGTCCATCAGCTTACTCAACAGTTGCGTGCCAGTAGAGACGACAGTATTATTTGAACATAACCAATTCAGCTTTCCTGCATTTGCGCTGGCTTGTGTAGCGCCAGCAGTCTGGTGCGATGCTTTGCGGATCTGCAGCCATCGCACCAGCCCGCCGTCGCATCCGTGACCGATGGGCGGCCTGTAGCACTCAAATGCCGGTCACAGAGCTTTTCCCCGTGGATGAAAAGATCTGCGCTCTCTTTCTTCCGCGCGCTCCGCATGCGCTGCGGTACACGCGTGATCGGCGGCCTGGGCGACTATCGAAAACACCGTACTCATTGCATTACATCAATAGAAGCAATGAAGTAATAGAAGGGGAAATGGAAGATGGCGTCGGTTTCTTCGACATCACTCTCGACCCTGCTGAACTTGGTCGGGATTTCGGTTGCTGACAACTCCTGTGTGTTGAGCCGAGAGCGGCTTAGGCAGCTCGGAGCGCAAATCCTAGCACTTTATCCACCTGATGTACATACAGCCTACCTAACCGGCGGCTTGTTGGCCGATCTCGAACTACCTGCCTATCCTCCACCTCGCTCCATCCAAATGATACACGGCCAGGCCGATGTTTCATTCCTGGTCATTGCCGGGCCGAAGGGCGGACTCGCCCTACTGGCCAGCCCTGCAGAAGATCATTATCGTACTCAGCTGATCAGTGATCGAAAAAGCATCGATCGGGTTGTTCTGGTGCTATCGCAATATAGTCGCGACCCGTTCGCACACAAAGCGTTAGGTGATGCAGAGATCCAGCGTGTGTTTATCACCAGATTGATCACGACCCTGCTTATCAACCCTATCGCCCAGATGATCGATTTGGCAGCGCTATTACCAACAGAGGGCCGATGGCTCGATCTCGCGCGCGTTTTGTTAAACCAGACTGACATACCTAGCCTCCTGACACTGCCTACCGTCGCGCAACTGCTCCGCGATAACGGCTGCGTGCGTACCCTTTTGGGCCAACTGGATACGAACCAGCAGTTGCAAATCATTGCTGCCGACAGCGATCCAGCGCCGAAGATCCTCGCAACGAATACCGGGATCTTGATTGACACCCTCCACAGCAAGCGACTTATGAGTGCGCGCCCTGACCGCAGCCCGACTGAACAGCAAGCGCCAAACAGTGCGAGCGCCTGGGCCAGTGGCGACATCTTAACCGCCTTGCCCATCATTCCGGTTGCAAAGATTTGGGGCATGCTCTTGGTAACCAGCAAACGCCCGTTATCAACGATGGCATGCGTGAATCTGCAAGGCTTGACAACACTCCTAGCGCACCTGCTGCCAATCAAAATGACCGCTTCACTAGCGAGCGAGTCCATAGGCAACACCCAGGGGTATCGCACAACATCAGCCGAGTTCCTGCTCGAGAGAGCGATCAACAAACCGCCGCCCCAGATTAATCAAGAGCCAAGCCACCAGCGCCATCAAGCTATTGCCAGCAATAGAGCGCTGCTCAACCATTTGAGTGATGGCGTCATCATTACCAATACGCGCGGGAACATTATCGAGTGCAACCAGGTGGCGATCAGCCAGTTCGAACTCGCCGACGAAGTGCTTGGCACATCGCTGATCGAACACAATACCGAGATACTCGCTGCGCTCTTAAGCGACGCGGTTGTGGGCGAATGCGCCGATTCGTATGAAGTGGAGTTGCCCTCGGGTCAATTGGCACGGGTTCACATCATCGAAGCTGGGCCAGACTTATGGGCATTCATCATTCAGATGCCGCCGCAGTTCTATCCGGTTGAATATCTCTATGATCAGCGCCCCGCCTACTCTAGCGAAGCGGCGCTTCGTAAAGCTGAACCGTCGATGACAGAGCTAGCCACCGCACCCTCCCAACAGCAGGATCATACTGAGCTGCCGGTGCTGCTATCCCACAAACAGTTCTTTACGAATCTTACGAGTTTTATGCAGATGTTGCTCACTAGCGTGCGTGACTTAACATTTCAGATCCCGACAGCAGGAATGCTTAATGAACAGCAACTGCATTTGTTAGGGAAAATTGCCAAGCACAACAGCGACTTGTCCCTGATCTTCAAGGATCTCGTTGCGATTGAACACATGCATCAGAAGAAGATCGAACGTACTGCATTGATCCAGATCGATAGGCTCATTGCCGCCACGATTAAAACCCAACACGCCGAAATCGATCGGCGCGGTCAAACGCTGATCACATCGATGCCTTCCAATCTGTCGCCAGTGTATGGTGACGAAGAGCGCTTGGGGCGCGTATTGTCGATCCTGCTGGACAACGCAATCAAGTACAGCCCGCCAGGCGCTTCCATTCAAATCGTCGCCCTCGAACAAGAGCAACGCATCGCTGTTTCCATCCAGAATACCGGCGTTGGTCTGCCGCCGGACGAGGTAGAGCGCGTCTTCGATCTCTTCTATCGCGCGCCTAGCAATTTGCATCTTGGCATCCCAGGACGAGGTTTGGGGCTAACCATTGCCCGCGCCATCATCGAAGGGCACGACGGGAAAATCTGGGCAAAAAGCAAAACAGGTGAAATGAACTTTTTTGCATTTTATCTGCCCTGTGTACTCCCCAACACCACCTGACACACCAAAGTTCACGCACAGACTGACATCCTGATCGCAACGGCAACGGGTGTGGGAAGCGTTCACCTGCTTCCCAACACCATTTCATGTTTCGCCTGCATTGTGTCCCCTGGGGGCGCACATATTGGTCTGTCGCAATCTCCCAGAATGTATGCACAAGAATCTAGTCTGGCACACCGATAACGCCTTTCAACAACAGGTGTAATGCGCCCCAGACCTTACCGGCGCTAGCCTGGCCAGTGCATGGCAGCCTAAGCAAGTTAGGTGTTATACATTCGCGAGGATTGTTACACAACTTGCAAGGAAAGATCTTATGGCGCAAATAGTCTTCTCCCCGAAACAACTGCAAACCTTATAATCCTCCCTCGTCAGGCTGGACCGCCATGCTGCGATCCAATGCGGTATGTTGATTGACTTGAGCGGTCAGGATATCGTGCATTGGAGCTTGCCGGGCGATCTCGACATTGGCGGCATCTCATCGCTTGCCGCCGCCGATCTTTTGGCAACCATGGAAATTGCCCGCATGTTTGGAATGGACCGTATCTGCAATCTGATCATCCAGGAACACGCGGAACAGATCATCATGATTACCCGCATTGGTGAAGGCTTTCTCCTGTTCGTTGCGGCCACACGGGATGTGCCGCTGGGCTTGGCGCGCGTCGCTGTCAAGCAAATCAGCACTGTCATGCTCGTGATCATCGGGAATGCTGCGGCCACGCAGCCGCCGCAACACCACGCCTTAAGTAACACTTTCGAAGCTGCATTTACCGAGCAGCTTGAGAAGATCTGGTAATCAGCTTTCATGACACACGACAAGCGAGCACTGTTATGTTCTTCTATGGCAATTTTGCCCTGATGAGTCCCGCTAGTCTATGCCAAATTTTATGTCATAAGAAACACTCGGTCGTCATCTCCGCCTGGCACAGCGCAAGCCAAGCCCGCGTCCACGTTGTCGAGGGCTCAATCATCAGCGCATCCTGAGATGATCTCGATGACCCGGAAGCGATATATCGGGTGCTTTCATGGACTTGGGGGCAATTTCACCTTGATCCCGAGCCGCTGCAACCAGCAACGCCGTCTTTTATCGACGTCAATTGCTGGGAACAACTGATTTTAGAAGCAGCACGACAGCGTGATGAACAAAACGACGACGATGAAGAAATCCTTCCGCAACCAAGCCAACAGCAACTTGCAGAGTTGCTAGCGAGCTATCCGGCGTTGGCGGGTGCGGCTATCGTTGGGGCTACGATGGCCGGTTCTTGGCTGCAGTCGAACTGGCTAATTCGTTAGCGCTGCATGCACCAACACTCGCCAGAAGCCTCGCCGTTATTGGAGCGACGCTAGGCGGGGAAAACCGCGTTTCGCTGTACATGAGCGGGCAACAACGTTTGCTGCTGACGGTTGATGGATAGTACGCACACGGGTTTCCAACGCTAAGAACGCGCAAGGCACACGCCTAATTTCAATGCGCTGCGGTAAGATGGATATACACGTCGGCCTTGCGCCTACGATTAGGTGTTTAAAGCGTTCACCTGCTAATGTAACCCAAAAAGGAGTAAAGTTATGGCCGTTGAGAAAGTCAATGCATCCAGCAGTTTGGCAGAAGTTATCGACCGCATCTTGGACAAGGGCGTGGTGATTGATGCATGGGTGCGCGTTTCGCTCGTCGGCATCGAATTGCTGGCCGTCGAGGCCCGCGTTGTTATCGCCAGCGTCGATACATACCTGAAGTATGCCGAGGCTGTTGGCTTGACGACATCGGCGATCGCGCCAGCCTAGTGTCGCTTTCCCGAGATCCGTGTCGAGTTATGCGGCGCTGACGCGCTAACGCGATGGCCTCGCCTCCTCGCCGCTCCGCCTCCTCGCCCGACCATACCCGACACGAATGCCCGGCAAGCAACGCGAATCCTGACGTACCATTTGTTTTGCGCAGTCGCTTGCCGTAGAGGCGCCGAGAACCCAGCGATCTGTAGTAGCGTGGTCTATCTCTGCGCCTCTGCGGTGAGTGCAACTGTGTAACCAGAACAACGTACCGTGATTATCAATCGCGCACCATGCCGCAAGCAGGGTGTCACGATGTTTTCATCCCTTAACAAACACTGCTCCACGAGAAAGCGATAGGACTACGGGGAATACGGAAGACTCCACCGCCGGCATAGTCCGCCAAACAAGCGACAGCGAGGTTGCACACGCATCTTAATCTCCAGGAGCTAGAAATATTATGGAGGCGCTCTATGGCCCTAAGTGAAGATTTACAGCAGCAGTTCCGCGCGGATCGCGAGCGGCGCAAGGCAGCGTTGGAAGAGATACGGGTAACAACCGCTCGACAACTTGCCGCCTCCGCGAAAAGCCGGCGGGCTGTAACGCTCCAAAAACGTCAAGAACTGATCAGTTATGTCGACTCGCTACGCCAAGATATGGCAGCGTTCCTCTTGGAACGAGCCGCAGTACGCCAGGTCATAGCCGACGAGCAGCGCCAACAACGCCAGGACTATGTCGTGGCGCTGCGGCGCGACACGGCTGACTTCATGCACGAACAGTCTGTCCTCATCGAAGCATTGCGCCACGATGTCAGCGCCTTCTTACAGGAACAGACAACAGCCTGTCAAGTTACAGCCATCGAGAGTCGCCAGCAGCGGGCTGAGTATGTTGACCAACTGCGCCGCAATGTTGCAATCCTCCGCGCCAAACTCGCTATGGAACAACAACTCCGCGCGATGAAACGCCAGCAGCCAGAGTTGAACCTGACCCCGCCGAGCCAGCGCCCCAGCCAAGCAGCGCCCCAGACCAAGCCAGCGCCCCAGGCCAAGCCAGCGCCCCAGGCCAAGCCAGCGCCCCAGGCCAAGCCAGCGCCCCAGGCCAAGCCAGCGCCCCAGCGCCTCGAAGCAAACGCTGCTCCAACTCCAGAACCCGCCCCGGCGCCATCAACACCGCC
>JAKSDJ010000633.1 GCA_022360155.1 Chloroflexales bacterium
CGAGTCGATCCTGACGACCCTGCTCAATGAGATCGTCGCCCTCTCGGATCATGTCGCCCTCGTTCTGGACGACTACCACGTAATTGACGCCAAACCGATTGATCAGGCCCTTACCTTTCTGCTTGAGCACCTGCCGCCCCAGCTGCACCTGGTCATCGCCACCCGCGAGGATCCGTCGCTCCCGCTAGCCCGATTGCGCGCCCGCGACCAGTTGACCGAACTGTGCGCCGCCGACTTGCAGTTTACCCGCGACGAAGCCGCCGTTTTTCTCACCCAGGTGATGGGGCTCGACCTCTCGACCGACGACATTGCCGCGCTGGACAGCCGCACCGAAGGCTGGATTGCCGGTCTGCAACTCGCGGCGCTTTCCATGCAGGGCCAGCCCGACGCCGCCCGCTTCATCACCGCGTTTACCGGCAGCCACCGTTTTGTGCTGGACTATCTGGTGGAAGAAGTGCTGCACCAGCAGCCCGAACACGTCCAAACCTTCTTGCTGCGCACATCTATCCTCGACCGCCTGTGCGGCCCCCTCTGTGATGCTGTTCTACGCGACCCCGCCGCTGCGGGGCAAGAGACCCTGGAATATCTGGAACGCGCTAACCTGTTCATCGTCCCCCTGGACAACGAGCGGTGTTGGTACCGCTATCACCATCTCTTCGCTGAATTGCTGCGGCAGCGCCTGGGCCAGAGTGTCGCCCCGTCTCCCGGCGATGCGGGAAGCGGCGTGGCCGAATTACACCGACGGGCCAGCCAGTGGTATGAAGACAACGGCCTGGAGCTTGAAGCGTTTCACCATGCCGCTGCCGCCAACGATATTGCTCGCGCCGAGCGCCTGATTGAAGGAAAGGGGATGCCCCTGCATTTTCGCGGCGCGGTGGTCCCGGTCCTGAACTGGCTGGAGTCGCTGCCGACGGCAGTGCTGGATGCCTGGCCCTCGTTGTGGACGGCGTATGCTTCGACCTTATTGGCTGCCGGCCAATCGACCGGCGTCGAACAGAAACTCCAAGCGGCTGAAAAAGCTCTGCACGGCGCCGCGCCAGACGACAAGACCCGCGACCTGCTCGGACGTGTTGCCGCCATACGCGCTACATTGGCTGCCAATCAGTATCAGGTCGCAACCATCATTGACCAGTCGCGCCGTGCCCTGGAATTGCTGCACCCCGATAACCTGTCTTTCCGTACGTTCACGATCTGGAAGCTGGGGTATGCCTACCATCTCCAGGGCGACCGCGCCGCGGCCAGCCAAGCCTATACCGAAGCCATTGCGATCAGCCAGGCTTCCGGGAATATGATTACCGTTATATTGGCGACAATCGGCCTGGCCAGCTTACAGGCCGCCGACAACCAGCTCTACCTGGCGGCCCAGACCTACCGGCGCGCCCTGCAACTGTTAGGTGAGCAGCCGTTGCCGGTCGCCTACGAAGCCCATCTTGGCCTGGCCCAGATCTGCTATGAATGGAACGACCTGGATGCCGCCCAACAGCACGCCCAACAGAGCCTCCAACTGGCGCAGCAGTCAGAAAACACCGACCGATTTGTTGCCGGCGAGGTGTTTCTCGCCTGTCTGAAACTGGCCCATGGCGATGTGGCCGGCGCGGGCGCTCTGGTAGCGCAGGCCGATCAGGCGGTGCGCCAGCATAACTTCGTGCAGCGCCTCCCTGAAGTTGCTGCCGTACAGGTGCTGATCTTGCTTCACCAGGGCAATCTGGCGGCAGCCGCGCGTCTGGTCGAGCAGCACGATCTCCCTATCAGCCGGGCGCGGGTCTGCCTGGCCCAGGGCGACCCGTCCGCAGCGCTGGCCGCGCTGGAGCCAGTGCGCCACCAGACGGAAGCCAGGGGTTGGCAGGATAAACGGCTCAAGGTGATGGTGCTCCAGACGGTCGCTCTCCAGGCGCACGGTGCAATCGACCAGGCGCTGCAACTCCTGGGCGATGCGCTGTCATTAGCCGAACCGGGCGGCTTCATCCGGCTCTTTCTCGACGAAGGCGCGCCGATGGCGGAGTTGTTGCCCGCAGCGGCGGCGCGCGGGATGATGCCGGACTACACAAGCAAGCTGCTGGCGGCATGTGAAGCTGGGAGGCAGAGGAGCGCAGACGAAGCGCCGCTTCTCGCCGCTCCTGCTACGCAGCCCCTGATCGAGCCGCTAAGTGAGCGCGAGCTAGAAGTGCTCCGACTGATTGCCCAGGGTCTCTCGAATCGCGAGATTAGCGAACGGCTCTTTCTCGCCTTGAGTACAGTGAAGGGACACAATCGGCAAATCTTCGGCAAGCTCCAAGTCCAACGGCGCACCGAAGCTATCGCTCGCGCCCGCGAGCTGGGGCTGTTGTAGCCTGAACAACAGTTTGATAAAGCCAAGCCTTATGAAATGTGACAATCAACAGGGGTTGTCTACGTAGTGTCGCCTTTAGGCGGTTTGAAGGCGGCTGTGCCGCCTGAAGGCGGCACTACGAGCGCCTTTCTCCTTTATCGATTTTGATCGTCAAAAACCATTAAAAGCTGTTTGAAACGGGGTGTGGAATGCGGCAGTCATGCTGCCGCGCGCAAGCATGGCTTGCGCACGCCACAGTCCGCTGCACTCGTTCCCCGGCTACACCCAAGTGCTTAATCCTGCGATTGCCGGTTCAGACGACTTTTCAAACAGCCTCTTAGAACTCCCACCTGCTCAGTACCCCTGCAACAATACCCCCAACAATACTTTAGTATCTACACATCAATACCGTATTACAGGTATGCTACTTGTACAGAACGCACGTGGCGCAGGTTGCTATGAACAGCCACAACGGGTACAGGGCCATGTCAAACGAATGCAACCCAAAAACCGATCCGAGTGAACCAATGGTCTGTCAAATCAGGATCAAGGGCCATCTGGGTTGTCAGTGGGCCGATTGGTTTGGGGGCATGACCATCACGCGGGAAGACGACGGCGACACGCTGTTAACCGGCCCAGTGGTCGATCAGGCCGCACTGCATGGCCTACTCAGAAAGGTGCGCGATCTGGGCATGCCGCTAGTCTCGGTCATTTGCGTTCAACCCGGCCAGGCGGATACTCCAGAATAAGAAATAGATGTTAGTTACACGAGTTATGCGATTGCTTTCTAGTGCATTACAGGATCACGAATGAAACCACATATGAGACGCTGGGTCGCCTGTGGAAACCTGGCTCCAAGCAATCATGTTGTATCATGGGCGCGGCTCCGCCGCGCCCATGATACAAAAAAGGGGTTCTTCCACCCTGCCGGAGGCGAATCCGGTCTCATCCGGAGGCATAGCGACTCGTACCTATAAGTTTTGTTAGTTAGAGGATGGGCGGCATTGCCGCACCGATGCAAAGCAAGGAGGACAATATGGCTGTCAGCGAGCAAACCCGAATGGACACCCTTGTGACCACCGATTGGCTGGAACAGCATCTCAATGACCCGGATCTTGTGGTGCTCGACTGCACCGTCAGCGTGAAACCCGACGGCAACGGCGGCTTCCAGGTTGTGAGTGGCCAGGCCGACTACAACGCCGGACACATTCCAGGCGCTGGGTTCGCCGATCTCCTCGGCGATCTCTCCGACCGCGACAGTCCGCTTTGGGTCGCCATGCCGACGCCGGAGCAGTTTTGTTCCGCTATGGGTGCGCTGGGTGTCGGCGACGATTCCCGGGTGGTGCTGTACGATGGAAACCAGTCGATGTGGGCTGCTCGGGTCTGGTGGATGCTAAGCTGGGTCGGATTCGACCGGGCGGCGCTGCTCGACGGCGGTCTGAAGGTCTGGACAGCCGAGGGCCGGCCGCTCTCGACCGAGCCATATAGCCGACCTGCGAAACGGCTTACCTTGGCTCTCCGTCCCGAGCTGATCGCCGATCGGGACGAGGTATTCGCCGCCCTCAACGACGACAACGTATGTATCATTGACACACTGCCCGCAGACAGCTACCGAGCCCAGCATATTCCTGGCGCCTCGAACCTGGACGCCATCAAGCTGCTGGACGAAACGGGTCGCTACCGTCCGCACGACGAGCTGGTCGCTATGCACGACGGCGACCGCAACGCCCGCACCATAACGTACTGCGGCGGCGGGGTCGCTGCATCATCCAATGCATTCGTCATGACCCGACTCGGCTTCACCAACGTCGCGGTCTATGCTGCCTCACTCCAGGAGTGGACCGCCAACCCCGCCAATCCACTAGTGGTCGAGAAGTCCTGAGGCTCGCTGCCCGCTTGGCCGCCCGCTTAATACAAACTTGGGGGGAATCCTCATGAAAGCAATCGTACACACACAATACGGCTCACCGGATGTTCTGGAACTCAGAGAAGGCGCAAAACCTGCGCCTAAAGAGGATAAGGTGCTGGTCAACGTTCATGCGGCCTCGGCAAATCCGCTTGACTGGCACAAAATGCGGGGCGCCCCGTTCTTGGTCCGCCCATCGGATGGGTTGCTCAAACCCAAAAACATTATGCTTGGCGCAGACATGGCGGGTCGGGTTGAGGCGGTTGGCAGCAAGGTAACGCAGTTTCAGCCAGGTGATGAGGTATTTGGGGATGTATCTACGGGCGGTTTTGCCGAGTATGTCTGTGCTCGCGAAAAGGAACTGGCGTTGAAACCGGCCAATCTATCATTTGAGCAAGCCGCCGCCGTCCCTGTCGCGGCACTCACCGCTTTGCAAGGTCTGCGCGATAAAGGGCAAATCCAGCCAGGGCAAAAGGTTTTGATCAATGGCGCGTCTGGCGGGGTGGGCACGTTTGCTGTACAGATTGCCAAAGAGCTTGGGGCGGAAGTGACCGGCGTGTGCAGCACGCGGAATTTGGACATGGTGCGCTCGATTGGCGCCGACCATGTCATTGATTACACCCAAGCAGACTTCACCCGAAATGGACGGCGTTACGACCTGATCTTTGATGCTGTGGGGAATCGTTCGGCTGCAGATTATATGCGCGCCTTAAGTCCCAACGGGATTTGTGTCGTTGCTGGGTTTACAACCATGTCCCGCATGATATTTCAGGTTGTGCTCCTGGGATCATTGGCATCAAAGACTGGGAATAAGAAAATCGGCTCGATGTTGGCGACTGTGAACAAACAGGATCTGGATTGTCTGAAAGAGCTACTTGAAGCCGGCAAAGTCGTTCCGGTCATCGATAGATGTTACCCGTTACACGAGACCGCCGAAGCGATCCGGTATCTTGAAGCAGGACACGCCCGCGGAAAAGTTGTCATCACCGTAGGAGACAGCAAGATATGAAAGCAATTGTCTACACACAATACGGAGCACCAGAAGTCCTTCAGTTCAAAGAATTTGCCAAACCGACACCTCGGGGCGATGAAGTACTGATAAGAATCTATGCAACAACAGTAACAGCAACGGAATGCACATTCCGAAGGGGCGATCCATTTATTTCAAGATTATACACAGGCCTTACAAGACCAAAAAACACCATACTCGGGGAGGAGTTAGCCGGCGAAATCGAAGCCGTTGGCAAAGATGTAACGCAATTCAACGCAGGCGACCAGGTTTTTGGATCTGCTGGCGCCAGTTTTGGTGCATATGCCGAATATATATGTCTGCCACAAGAAAGCGCCGCGCTAGCCATAAAACCGGCGAGTATAACCTATCAGGAAGCCGCTGCCACTGTTGATGGAGGGTTAACCGCATTGCCTTTCCTCAAAGATAAGGGGCATATTCGGAGCGGCCACAAAGTGCTCATCAATGGCGCATCGGGAAGTGTGGGCACAGCGGCAGTACAACTGGCCAAATACTTTGGGGCGGAGGTGACTGGGGTATGCAGCACCACCAATATAGATCTGGTGAGATCGCTGGGCGCCGATCAGGTCATTGATTACACCCAAGCGGATTTTACCAACAGTGGCGAGACCTACGATATTATTTTTGACACGGTCGGCAAGACTTCGTTTTCACGATGTAAAAGATCGCTCAAACAACGCGGCATCTATCTTCAAGCTGCTGCGACACTGACAATTTTCCCACACATGGTATGGACTTCTATGATCGGCAGCAAGAAGGCCATGATGGCAGCCACTGGGTTGCGGCCAGTGAGTGAGCGAAGGAAAGATCTTATATTCCTCACAGAGCTTATTGAGGCGGGAGCATTAAAACCAGTTGTTGATAGAATCTATCCACTGGAACAGATTGCCGATGCGCACCGATACGTCGATACAGGGCGTAAAAAGGGCAACGTCGTTATCACGCTAGCTTAGAACAACACAACTGAAGCAGGTACGAAAGTTGACGACGGATAATTGTGGTTTTGATAAATAGAACGATTGCAACTAAGGAGGTTGGGGCATGAATCGAGCAAGTATTCTAATTGAAGCGGACGAACTGCTAACGAAAATAGGCGATGCAAATATTCGAATATACGATGCCACGATCCTATTTTTCAGAAGCGAATCAGAACCGACGGCTTATGAGCAGTACCTACAAGGTCATATCCCTGGTGCGGCCTTTTTTGACCATCAGAATTTTTCAGACCCAAGTAGTGATTACATGTACATGGTGTTGCCTGAAACTGAACTGGCCGCCCAAATTGGCAACATTGGCATAGCTAAAGATTCGGAAGTCGTTTTGTATGCGAACGGGCTTCTGCCATGTGCAACTCGTGCCTGGTGGATACTCCGTTACGCAGGCCATAACAATGTGCGAGTCCTCAACGGAGGACTTTCTGCCTGGGAGAAGGTTGGGGGGGAAATCGAACAAGGGGCTCGCCAGTATGAAGCCTCGAAATTTGAGTGTCGCCTCAGACCAACTATGTTTGCCAGCAAAGAAGAGGTCCAGGCCGCGATGGAAGATGGCGGGGTATGCATCGTAAACACATTGACCCTTGAAAGTTATGAAGAAGCGCATATCGTCGGCTCTTCGTTGCTTCCCTGTATAGACTTGATGCACGAAATGAATTCCTTTTTACCTGACGATAAATTGGCCTCCCGGCTGGAAGGAGAAGCCCAGCACGAGCACATTATTACCTATTGTGGCGGTGGCATAGCCGCGACTGTTAATGCGATGGCTCATTTAATGGCCGGGAACGAAAACGTCTCGGTGTATGATGGCTCGATGTCTGAATGGGTGGGAGAAGGATTACCGACGACAACGAGTAGAAATTCATAAAAAGAAAATAACATCAATCTAAAGCGCTTTCTCATCAACCGAAAAGAGAGGTGTGATACCAACTTCAGGTGTATCATTACGGAATGAGACGCTTGAAACGTACTCCGCATCTGAACCTCGAGGAGCTCACCGCCCGGAAGCGGGCGGCGCGTGACACGGTTGAGTAACGTTACTGGCAGGCGCTGCGCCTGCTGACGCACGGTCGGTCCACCGCCGACGTGGGCGACATCACCGGCTTGTCGGCCACGTGGATCTCCACCATCGTGCGCCGCTCCAATCAGGAAGGATCTGGCGGGGTTGGTGATCGGCGCAATCAGAACCCAGGAGCGCCCGCGCTGCTCTCGTCCGCACAACGGGAGGCGTTGACAACAAAATCTGACCAGGTACTTCACACACCGCTATGAAGGGTAGCCAAATAACGGTATGTGAGCTTGAGGATTAGGGAAAATACTCATGAAGGCGATTGTATACACACATTACGGCCCCCCCGATGTTCTTGAATTAAAAGAAATAGCCAAACCCGTGCCCAAAGACAATGAAGTACTGATACGCGTATATGCAACAACAGTAACAGCAGCGGACGGTATGGTGCGCAGGGGTGAACCATTGTGGGGCAGAATCATTATTGGTCTCCGAAAACCAAGAAAAAAATTACTAGGGCTTGAGCTAGCCGGGGAAATTGAATCAGTCGGCAAAGATGTCAAGCGATTTAGGAAAGGCGATCAGGTTTTTGGATTTACCGGTTTTGGCGTTGGTGCTTATGCCCAATACACATGTATGCCGGAAAAAGGGTCGCTGGTCACAAAACCCGCCAATATGACCTATGAAGAAGCCGCTGCCGCCGTTGATGGGGCATCAACAGCATTGTTTTTTCTTCGAGATAAGGCGCATATTCAGAGCGGACAACAAGTCCTGATCAATGGAGCTTCGGGAAGTATCGGTACTTTTGCAGTACAACTAGCCAAGTACTTTGGAGCAGAAGTGACTGGAGTGTGCAGCGCCACGAATGTAGCAATGGTGAAATCGCTGGGCGCCGATCAGGTCATTGATTATACGCAAGAGGACTTTACCCAGCGCGTTGAGACCTACGATATTATTTTTGACACAGTCGGCAAGACTTCGTTTTCACGGTGTAAAGGATCGCTAAAGCAAAACGGATGCTATCTTCCAACTATTGGTCTAATAAACTATCTTCTCATGCTATGGACGTCGATAATGGGCGGCAAGAAAGTAATAAGTGGAATGTCAATTGAAAAAACTGAAGCGTTAATTTTCCTCAAAGGGCTTATTGAGGTGGGAAAGATAAAACCGGTCATAGACAGGCACTATCCTTTGGAACAGATTGCCGAGGCGCACCGATACGTCGATACAGGACACAAGAAGGGCAATGTCGTCATCACGCTAGCTTAGAGCAACACAACCGAAGCAGGGGCGGTAGTTGACGACGGTGCGCTGCCGCTTTTATAATTGCGCCATGTCCACGCCAATCTTAGCCACGAAACTGTATCGCCCGCCGCCACGCCCCGAAGTGGTCCACCGCCCGCGTCTGCTCACCCGTCTGCACGCCGGGCTCCAACGCAAACTCACCCTAATTTCGGCTCCGGCGGGCTTCGGCAAAACCACCCTGGTCAGCGCCTGGATCGCCGAGTGCCCGCACCCGTCCGCCTGGCTGACCCTTGACGACCGGGACAACGATCCGCCGCGCTTTCTGTCCTACCTCGTCGCTGGGGAATTGCTGATTGGGGCGGTGGTGGTCTTGAACCGACAGGTCATTGCGGCAGCCCATACCCGCGAAAAGACCGAGGGGCGTCTGTTGGTGCATGCCGATTTTCTGGCCCTCGAAGCGGCGGATCGACTCCGGCCATTTCCGGGACGCCGTCGCGATGCAGCCTTGTTTGTCAATCTGGAACCGTGCCTTATGTGCTTTGGTGCAGCAATGTCCTGCTGTGTCGGGGCGGTCTATTACGGTGTCGAATCACCCGGCGATGGGGCGGTTGCCCTGGTTCGGACCTGGCAGAAGCGAGACAGCGATTTCCCCGCCTATCAAATCCCCTTCACGCAGGGCGGCATTCTGCGCGACGACAGCATCGCCTTGTTCCAACGGTATGTGGCTCAGCACAGGTCCGGCGCGATGTGGGAATGGGCGAAGACCATTGCGAGTCAGGGGAACACAAGCGCGTGATAGGAAAGAGTCCTTGGCATGTTGGCAGGTTCTATCGGCGGTTCATGCCCAGGTGTTTGATCTCCAACAAGCAACTCCAGTCTTATCAAAATGATAAAGACACACATCATAGAAATAGAAACAGGAAATGAAGCGCACGCCATTCGTGCTGCTACCGAATGTTGGGAGGTATTTGTCACTGTAACGTGGGTTGGCAACTCTGGACAAGTTGTTGATTATCTTTCAGCACAACCCGACCATGATCTGAATATTTTTTCAAGCCACGGTGATGAGAGCGGGTTGCTCTTACCTAAGCTTGCCGATGAAATAGCAGAACGCTATCCCTACAATGACGTTATTCGCCCTCAGGACTTTGCGCAGTTTTTGCGTCTGAATGGCAATGTGGTTATTAATCTGTCGTGTATGGGCGGGATGCAGCAACTCGCGGAAGTGTTTCTTGCTCATGAGGCTCAGTGTTACATTGGACCAGTTGATTATCCGAGCGGTGGTGCGGCACTCATGTATGTTCTTGACTTTCTGTACAATTACATCCACAACGGCCAAAACGTGAAAGAATCACATCGCATCGCATCGAGCCATAAGGTTGCAATGTTCGCTACATGCGCGTGAGGCGCTGTCCTTGCCTCCCTGCTTCCTCGCCTCTTTGCTAGGCAAGCGCGGGGGCGACGGCATGCCCAGTAATCGACGTGAGGATACCCATGATCTTTTCCACGTTATCGATGTAATATTCTCGGTTGTCAATGCGCACGATATTGCTTTCGAGTTGGAGGAAGCGCCAGTTTGTACCGGTCGTGACCGCGCCATGAATAATCGGGATCGTATTCCCCTCCCGTTCGTTAAACCGTTGCGCTGCGATCATTGCCGCGATGCACTGGGAAAATCCGCCCTTGATATTCTCATTCTTTGCTTCAAAGATAATCAGAACCGGCGCACTAATGAATAACTGCTCCGGAGATCGTGAAACAATGTAATCGCACACCCCATTCAGGCCTTGCGCTTCATCGACGGTAAAATCAACGCCTGAAAAGAAGCTGATGTTTCGTCCGGTTTGCTTGCGGAGTTCGACTAACATCGGCGCAATAAGGAGCTCAGAACGCACTTTTTCGGTGTTGATCGCAAGCGCCAGCGCGAGTGTTTCCTGCAATGTTTCGGTTAGCCAGGCGCTTACGGGCGCAAGTGGAGCGCTTGAAAATAGATCAATATCCTCATCGATGATTAACTGGAACTTTTGCTTCACGCTCGCTATTTTGAAGTCACTGTACGCCATATTCTGCTCCTCATCGGACTCCTTAGTGCTGCTTGCAGCCGCATTGTATCAAGCGCGGGATAAAGGTGCAAGCACGCAATGCTCCTCGTCGCCGCTCCGCGAAGAATGATCCAATGATGCCATAGACGCCATTGTTGTGACAGCGTGTCCTGGGCGCACACGGTGGGGCGCCCCTCCTATTCGTTTGTCATCAGCACGAACTCTCGATCGACCTCGTGTGCTGGCGCTGTCTCGAAGATGGCGCGATGGGGCTGATAGGTGTCATCCGCCTCAAACCGAACGTTGAGACCATGGTGCGTGGCCCATTCGAGTGAGCGGCGAATCAGCGCCGCCGTGAGTTCATCGGCGTCCGCCTGGTGTTTCTGCACCACCCCAATGTGTACTAAATAGCCTTCAGCGGCGTCTGGTCGTGCCGGATCGCGAAAAAGATTGGCCGCCCCGATAAGCGTCGTTCCAGTGTAGACGCAGAGATGGGAACCGTTCAGCACCGATGGGCCGCAATAGTGATCCAGCGCCTGCTCGTCCGACTCCGCGATGGGGGGATTCCAGGCATGAAACCGGCGATAGACCGCCGCATGCACGCGGGCTGCCGTGATCAGCGATGTTGGCCGTTCGGGGTCGTCGAGCGGTCGGAATGTGTAGCCAGGAACATCGTAGGGGAGTTGGTGCATCCACTGCTGCACGGCTGGCTGGCGCGGATCAAGCACGCCGATCAGCGTGCTGATGCGCGGGCGAAAGTTGCGCCGGTAGAGAAACGCCTGTCCTGCGGGGTCACGGCGGGTTGCTTTGACAAGCAAAGGGCGTCCATCGCCGCGGGCAGCCAGCGCGGTATAGAGCGCAGCGCCGATCCCACGTCGTTGCCATTCGGAGGCGACGTTGATGGCAAGCATCGGCAGCTGCGGATGCAGGGCGCTTTCAAAGATGGTCCCCGCCCCACAGACCGTCTCTTTCCAGGTGGCAAGCAAGGTCTGGCGAATGAATGGCATATGCGATGGCCAGGCGCGATGGATCCGATACACCGCGAGCATCGTTGGGTCGTGTCCCCAGCGATCCCGCAGCATGCGGTCGACCGCAGCAGCATCGTCGTCCCCAAAAGGGCGGATTGTGAGGTTATCCAGTATCGTCATATGTATCTTAGCGTCGTAACAAGACGCTGTCATTCTGAGCAAGAAGCCTGATAAAAACGCAGCTATATACGAACTTGAACTGTCGAAGTGATTGAGCGAGGCGCCGATCGGTGACTGTTCAAGTTATCGACCAGTCATCGCCATAATGCACCATGCCAAGTTTGTGTGCGATACCCTGTGACGCCGCGTTTCCCCAGGATGTACTGTAGAGCGGAACGAGCCCCCACTGGCGCACGGCATGCGCCCAACCGGCAACGGCAGCGCTTGCGTAGCCGCGCCCGCGCATAGTTTCCACAGTCTCAACCCCAGCCTCCGCTGCGAGTGAAGTGATCCGTGCGCAATAACAGATGGAGATTGCATTATTCTGTACAACCGTTGCTACAAGCGGGCCAATCTTGGAGCCGGATCGCAATGGAAGCTCGCAAGGAAAGTTGGCTGCAAGCAGATGTGCATTTGCCTCGGAAATCAGCACAACCTCTGCAGATGTTGAGACACTGTCGGGGATCCAGTACGCTGGCCCGCGCTCCTCATGGATAATCGGTGCGCTCGCGTGCAGCGCCGCCCTAATTGCGGCAGCATTTTTAGGCGGGTCCGTGAGGTCTGTAAGGCTCAGAGCAACCGGCTCGGAGCGACACTCCTGCTCGATGATCTGAATCAGACCGTCGGATAGGTCAAAACGAAAGCGCCAAATATTTCCTGCCAACGTCCGCCCCATAAAAAAACGGGGGGCGGCATCCAACACAGCCTCCGTATACCCTGGTTCGCGGATGTACCGGAGCCGCCCGTGGGTGTCAGAGATAAATAAGGCTTCCACTTGGAGGTCTATGGCTTGAAGATCGTCGTTAGGACAAGTCATGGAATTCTCCTTTGGATCAGGCTCCCTCGGCCTCGAATGGTGAACGTGTGTGTAGGCGTTCAGTATAACCGAGAATTCAGTGTGAGTTGCAGCGCGATATTGACCTTCAAGAAGAGGTGTATCTTGACGATGTAGGACGCGGCTTACGTCTGGATATTGCGTCCGTCGGCGAACAGACTGAAGGCAAGGTCTTCGTGGGTGTCAATGATCAGCATATGCGCAGCGCTCCTGGTAGCATCTGCCCAGCGATAATGTCGCGGCAGGGGCGTTGATGGCGGTGTGTGGGGAAGCACCGCACTGGTTTTGCAAACCTGCTTGTCTTGCGCTATCCCTAGGCGAATATGTCGGCTACTGGCATGGTCCAACCAGGAACGACATCAGCCCCGTCGAGTAGATCCTGCTCCCGTAAGACCACAATTTGGAGGAGTGAACGATATACTGTTACAGTGCGCTTCCGCGGATTAACGATAAGCACCATATGAGTGCCGGCCTCAAGCCAATCGGTCACCTTCTCATCAACCTCGGTGTAGAGATCGTGTGGGGAAATCACCTCTATCGCTAAATCCGGCGCACCAGGCCAGTATCCTTCAGGCTCTGCTGCAGCTCTGATCCGTTCTTGCCGGATAAACGCGATATCGGCGGCGCGCACCGTGTCGGGATCGGTTGCCAGCAAAAAGCCGGTCTCTGCTGCGCATACCACCCCCAGCTTGTGCGTGCGAACGTGCTGATCGAGCGGTGTCGCAATATTCATGATCAAGCGTCCGTGGCGGAATCCGGCAGGTGACATCCGGCGTACTTCTCCTTGCACAAGTTCGTAGCGAAAACCGTCATCAGGCCTCCGGAGCAGCTCATCTGCGGTTATAAGGTGATGCGCGATTGCCATAGCAGCTTCCATTCCCGCTTGGTCAGAAGTTATTGTTCAGTCGATCACAATTATACCATTGGGTCGAGCGATAAACGACGAACCTATCGTTCCAGTATGAGCATTGCTGAATGTCTCACGCTTCATCACAGATCTGCTGGCTATTTGCGGCGAATCTGCGTGCATTTGCGACATCTGCGTGCCATTGCCGCCGCCATTACCGGAACTCTGCGGCGTCTGGTCCCATCAACGCCAAGTGCTGCAACAGCTTTTTGATGATCCAGCCGTCGTCACGGATTCCGTTCCGCATATTTTGGCAGGCGCCATCGATAAGACTCGCCCACCAGAGCGGCGTGAGTAAGGCCCACTCTTCCGACTCTAGCAGCGACACCTCGGCGTATCCGTGGAGGACGTCATTGTATTTGCCGCGCCAGGACAGAGCAAAGTCGCCAATCCGATGGTCCCAGTGGGCCAACTCAAAGTCAAGGATGGCCGAGAGCCGGCCATCCTTGAAGCGGAGGTTCCAGGGCGTGAAATCGTGTCTGATGCGGCCTACTGGGGATGACAATTTTGGATACGAGCCTTATTGGTAGTGGTAGCGAGCTTGGATAAAGTCAATACGGTCATCACGCACGACATAGACCAAGCGGTGCTCTTGCATGATGCGTCGTGACCACACATCGGCGCCCAAGTACTTCAGCGGCTCGGGTTTGCCAATCCCGCTGAATGGCGCACGCATAACGGCCTCGATTAAGGCGAAGATGCGGAGCGCGATGCGGCGATCAGTCTCAACCCAATAGCGCAAATCGTCACGAAATTCGACTTGAAACACCGCATCGTGCTGCGAGGCAGGCGACCCCGCTGCTTTACGTTTTTTCGCCAAGCCCAACCTCAGCGCGGAGATCGTCAAGCGGTTGCGGTATTCCGGTCCTCTGGCGGACGCGCGCTAAGGCGCTCAGTAATCGTTCTGCATTGGCAGGTGAGCGCAATAAGTGGGCCGTTTCGAGTAAGCTGGTTAACTCATCTGCGGCGATAAGGGCTACATCTTCTGCACCGCGGCGCTGAATGATGACCACCTCGCGATTGGCCGTGACTTCATCAAGGAGGGTCGCAAGATGAGCGCGGGCTTGGGTATAGGTCGTTTGGATTGTCATCGCATCCTCCATCATATGTACAGAAATACTGTACAATACAAACACAAGGATGTCAAAAGCGGTGTAGCGGCGGCAAGCCGCTGCGTACGTAGCCTGCCCGCGAGTGTCGCCTCGCCGCCTCTTCATCTCCTCGCGTCTTTGCTCCTCGTTGCTGCGGCGCCTCAAACAGTGCCTAGCGCACTAATCTGCTCAAAGCGATCGATATCGGCGCGAATCATTGCCAAACTGGAGCGCCAGAACGCCGGGCTGCGTATGTCAATCCCAAATTGATGAGCAAG
>JAKSDJ010000028.1 GCA_022360155.1 Chloroflexales bacterium
GAACACACTTTGATTTTACACCAACTTGGCTGGTAAGACTAGCCTCAATCAAACACTCGCCCCAATCAAACGCAGCTTGGGCGCTCGCGTGCAACGATTTGTTAGGCCGTTTCTTGCTTGCCAACATCTATGCTAATCGTTGCAGCAACGGAACAAAATTCTCGTACTCTTGCTTGAATATTACTACATCCATTGGGTAAAACAAGGCTGCCACAATTAACCGAAAATTTACTGCCCGTATTAGCATTTGATTGATATATGTGGTCTGGGGTAATGCTCTCATCAATTCTACTGGCGCATTTTCCCAGGCTATCGCATCGGCCACTAATATAGCTTCCGCATATTCCTTGGGTCCATACCCAGGCGAAAAGTCAATCACCACCGGTTCCAATTCCGCCTCAAAAAGAATGTTCCCGCACATATCGCCATGAATGATTTGGTCCGATCGCTCGATAACTTGATACTTCTTATAGATTGGACCGATCAATTGATGGATTTCAGGATGGATGGTTGGGGGCAAGCTTGTTTCTTGCCAGGCAATCTTATGAGCTTGGCTCCATCGATCAGAACTGGCCGGCATCGGCACTATTGACAGGCTTTGGATGGCGGTGTGGAAAGCCCGACAGACATCAAGCTTTTGTGACCATCGCCCATTGATAGGGTTGCCTGGTTCATAGGTGGTCGCACCCCACCCGCCATAAGTGCACTTTTCTTCAATACTCTTTCGGGGCTTTGATATTCGAAATCCGGTCTGCGGCATTCTTAAGAGGATTTCGCTGGCCCACTCATATCGTTCGATATCATGTATGGGTTTGAAGACAATATTTTCAACAACAAACGAATTGCCTTCGCTGCCTGGAAGCTTTTCAGGCACACCTGCACACTGGAAGGCTGTTAGAACTTCTTTTGGAACGCTTTCCATATCCGTTCTTCTTACTCTCCAAACGGCCTAACAACCGCATCACCTGCGCTCTCGCAGGAGCGCAGCGACGAGAAGGCGACTGGTGCATGCGCCATGTTATGTGGCGCTCGATGAATGCGCCATCCGCGTGAAGCAACCACGCCATTTTTCCGGTAGTAGTGTATGTGAGCACCGCAGTTGCCCCGTCGACACCGGTAGCGAAACGGTACGTCCCTCGCGGTCGAAACGAGCTCCATACCATCTTCGAACGCCATTTCGCGGACTTTTGCGTGCAATACGACGCGAAGTATGCTGCCACCTACGGGATGTACCGTCTCGAACGCATCCGGAGAATCGGCGAGCGGTTCTCTGTGTGTGGCGATTATCTCCAGGGCGTCGCACGCATCCGCTGTACCAACCCCGAATGTGGGCATGACTACTTGCGGCCCTTTTCCTGCAAGGGGTTTTATCTATGCCCCTCGTGTAGCCGTAAGCGCACGTTGCTCTTTGCCGAGCATCTCACCGGCGAAGTGCTGCTCAATCTTCCACATCGTCAGTTCGTCTTCACCATTCCAAAGGCGCTTCGACCATTCTTCCGCCACGATCGCCGTCTGTTCGCCGAGATATCCCGGCTGATCTATCGCCTGCTCGGCGACTTTTACCGCTCATGGGGTCCAGTATACAGTCTTCGCGGGAGAACCTCACCGAATACATCGCACGGCCACCAATCTCCCTCAAGAAGATCCGCTACGAACCGTTCAAAGGTCGCGTGTTGTTCCACACGACGTACTCCGAGTACTTCAAGCAGAACGTTCATATGTTTGATGCGCTCGACTTTCTCGCGGAACTCACGCAGCACATCCCGCCGCAGCGTTTACAGCTCATTCGTCGCTACGGCCTATACGCCTCGCGTATCAAGGGCCGTTGGAGCGAGATGCCCTGGGTTGCAGACCGAGCACCGGAGGGCTGGAAATCCTCTCACCCAACCGTATCCGTCGGTGCCGAAGAGCGTGGCGCCGAACCGCTGTCGGAGAACGAAGAGGAAGTCGATGTGGATGCCCGAAAACGGGCTTGGGCGAGACTTCTTGCGAAAGTGTACGAGGTCGATCCACTGGTATGTCCGAAGTGCGGCGCCGACATGACGGTGATTGCAATCATCGAGGATCCCAACGAGATCAAGCGGATCCTCCAGCACCTGGTCAAGATTGGCAGGTCGCCGCCCGGTTTTGATCCTGATCGTCTCAACTAACGGTTTCCTCGCGCACGTTCGGTCGGATATGTGTGTCTGTTTCCCGCCCAAAATGCACCGGAACCCGTCTATTTCTCCTCGATTGCCGCGTGTGCCCCTTCGTCCGAGCGGTGAGTCCGCCGTTGTTTCCGCGCGAGCAGCGCTCGCCACCCCGTTTTCGTGAAAACTCACCCATCAGCACGGTTTTGCGCTTGGAGATAGCTTTTCCTACTATCAGGGCGAATATTGTCCTGATTGCCTGTTATACTCAAAACAAATGCTGTGAAGAGGAGAGTGATGAAGCGAGATTCCGAAACTATCTCGGAGATAACTTTTCCTACTATCAGCGTATCACCAAAACCTGGGGACTGGAAAGAGCGCCATCCGAAACAGAAGGCGTCGCCTGGTCACCCGAAAAGACAAAGAGGATATACAATGTTTGATCCAACCGATTTTCCCAAGCCCACCCTTATTTCAGTCAACGGCGTGGAACTCGAAGTCTTTGAAGCAGGCCGACAAAATGCAGGAAAACCTATTGTACTCTGTCACGGCTGGCCAGAGCATGCCTTTTCTTGGCGCCATCAGGTGCCCGCCCTGGCGGCAGCGGGCTACCATGTCATCGTCCCAAACCAACGGGGTTATGGCA
>JAKSDJ010000768.1 GCA_022360155.1 Chloroflexales bacterium
ACGCGGGTCAGGGCTCGGAAGGCTCAGCGCACCGTCCTGCATAGCTGGTCGTTCTTGCAACTCCTGGCCTTCGTCACGTACAAGGCGCGCCTGGCTGGCGTGCCGGTCGTCCTGGTCGATCCGCGCAACACCTCGCGCACCTGTCCCGTGTGTGGACATAGCGACAAGGCAAATCGTCCACGTCAAGCGGTTTTCCGCTGCACATCGTGTGGCTGCGCTGGTCATGCTGATGTGATCGCTGCTGAGAACATCCGTGTGCTCGGCAGGGCTGCTGTCATGCAGCCGTACGTCTCGGAGACGGCGCCGCCGTCGCGCCAGAGACAAGCCCACACGCTTTAGCGGTGGGTTCATGACGAAACATGGCTGCCAACGAAGTAACCGGGATGGGTAGTGCGCTTTCCGAACAGAGTCGTCAACAAGGATCGGCTTATTCTTCAGGCGGTAGACTCTGCAAAAATGCTAGCGCTTCATGAAATGTCGCCACCGGTATGACCTCGATCTGCTTGGCCACCCGGAGCGCAGCCTCAGCGTTTTCAGGCGGAACCAGGAAGTATGCAGCTTTGGCCCGCTCGGCAGCGGCGACCTTTTGTTCGACCCCGCCGATCGGCCCAACCCGACTGTCGCGATCAATCGTTCCCGTTCCCGCAATTAATCGGCCCCCAGTCAAGTCGTTTGGCGTGACCATGTCGTAGATTGTCAGCGCAAACATCAGCCCCGCCGACGGGCCGCCGACGATTTTTTGCGGGACGATCCGTACGGGAAAGGGTAAGTTTGTATCGATAACAATCGTCTGGAGGCGGACGCCTAAACGGGGCTGGTCAGCCGACTTGCTGGCGGGCCGTAGCGCGATATTCTGGCTCAGAACCTGACTGTCGCGCGCGATCTGCAACGTGAGGGGAACAGTATCGGGTTGGGCGGAAATCTGCTCGATCAGTTGCGGCGTATCGGTGATGGATATGCCGTTGGCTTGCACAATGCGATCACCTGGCTGGAGCACGCCGTCTGCGGGGCTGTCGGGTACAACCATCGAGACCACCACCTCCTGCGTGAGTGTAGCCGAATAGCCGGCCTGTTGGAGGGCAACCACGGTTGCGACTAGCTCGCTCTCTTCTAGGAGTGCGAAGTTTCGCTCGACCAGCTCTTGAGGCGTTATATCAGGGGGGACGACCTGTTCGGGCGGGACAATCGTGATGGCGGGATCGAATTGGCCTTGTACCCATTGCCCGGCGGTGATCGGAGTTTGGGCGATGACTGTGGTGAGAAAAAACGTCCCTGCGGATTGATGGCGATGTTCTGGTGCAACGATGATCATTGGCTTGACCGCGACCGCCGAACCAGGGGCATAGAGGCCATGCACCATTGGGGTCAGGCTGGCGACCCCAATGAACAAGAAGAGCAGCAGGAGTCCGGTAACGACGCCTTGAACTATCAGGCGTATCGGCGATAGCGAAGGTAAGATATGCACATTGTCTCTGTTGGCCGGGTTTTGCCATAGTGGCAGTAGGAGCAATCCCGCCGCAAGGATTGTCCCGAGCCCCGTCTCGAAGCCAAAGTGTACTTTCAGGTTGATCAACGCGATCCCCCACACGACGAGAGCGCCGATATTGAACCATCCCGCCCCGACGCTGGCGTATGTTCCCCAGGTCGCTCGTCGCACTAGCCCGGTAACGAAGACTCGCATCAGTCGACCGCCATCAAGTGGAAAGCCGGGCGCAAAGTTGAGTATGGCCATTCCGGCGTTTGCGAAGATCAGAAAGAGGGCGCTGGCATTGATGTACGTGTGTAGTTGAAGATCCCAGATCAGATAAGCTATCCCGGCCAGTATTAGGTTCATAACTGGCCCCGCAACGCTGACAAGAATTTCGCGCCAACTTGTTACTGCCATTGGCCAGACTTGAGCAGCATCGCCGAAGAGGTATAGCGGGAGGCGTGCTGGCAAGGGAGTGCGGAGGTGTCGGGCGGCAAACAGGTGGGCAAGAGCGTGGCTGAGCAGCGTCATCCAGGTCAACACTGCGATCATGCCCGTAACAACAACCTGCTCCACGAGACGAAGCGATGGTGCGAGAAGGGGGAGGAAGAAAGTGGCAACGCCCCACAGCAGCGCTGGGCCAACGAGCAGCCAGCTTGCCCCAAACACAATCGCAGTTTGCCTATAGTGGATGCAGAATGGGAAAGATTTCATTGCGTTCATTCCTGCTGGTGATTCGGAGCAGATTTCCTGGTATATCGGCGACTCAGTGCCAATTCATGGTATGATTCTTAGTAGTATTGACGAAAACGATCCAAATATTTATGCAAGCAGCGCACCAGCCTTTGCATGGATGCGCTTTGTACAACCTTTATAATGGAGTATTATGATGAATAACGCCAAAGTGACCAAATCCGACGCTGAGTGGCAGCAACAACTCACA
>JAKSDJ010000156.1 GCA_022360155.1 Chloroflexales bacterium
ATGCTGGTGCGCCGTCGCGAGCAGCGGCGGCGGCATCCCGGCGCCAAACCCCGCTGCCAGTGCCTGCTCGTCGCGCTGCGGATCGTCGCGTAAGGTCCGCACCCGTGCGCGGAGTTGGGGGCCATTGGGCGCTGCAGTCAGTGCTTATCCGGCGCTTGCACCCCGCCAGCCTCAGGGCCGGGTCAGCCCCACGCGCCCCAGCCCCACGCGGACAACCACCCCGGCGCTGCCGTTCAGCACCCGCCTGGCCGGATGACCGCGCAGCTTGACCAGCAGCATCCGGATGAAACAGTGTGCTGTTTTGTATGGACGCCCCGTAAGGGTTGCACACCTTTGCGGGGCGCACACGCACTTTGGCCCAGTATCGTATTCCGGCAAACCAGGCGACGCTTACTGCGCATCCAGCACGGCATCGTCGAGGAGTGTGTCGGTGAGATGAGCGTCCTGCAACTGCACCCCACGCAGGTCGGTGCCCGTCAGCTTGGCTTCCCGTAAGTCCGCACCCGCCAGCTTGGCGTCGCGCAGGTTCGCACAGCGCAAATCCGCCGCCACCAGCCGGACCCCGCGCAAATCGACCCCGCGCAGATCGGTAAAGCTCAGGTCCGCCTGCTCGAAATCGGCGCCCTGCAAGATGGTCGTGCGCAAGTCGAGCCCTTGCAGTTGGGCCAGCGCCAGGTTGGCCTGGCTGAGCTTGGCCCCCGCCAGCTTGGCGCCGCTCAAGCGCGCTTTTTGGAGCAGTGCGCGGGTCATATCCTGCCCGCGCAAGTCCACGTCGCGCAGGTTCACGCGCTCCATGATGACGTCTTGCAACTGCACCCCGCGCAGCGTCGCCCCCTGGAGATCGGCGCCGCTCAAGACGGTATACTCCGTAATCGTGGCGTTTTCCAAATTGACGTTGCGCAGGCTGGCATTGGTGAAATCGGTCTCCGCGAGGTGCGTCTCGCGCAGATCGGCGCCATCGAGTACGACACCGCACCAATTGCTGCCGTTGATCACCGCCCCGCGCAGGTTCACGCCGCGCATATTGGCCCCGCCGGTCTGGCTGCCCTCCAGACGGGCGCGTTCCAATGTGGCGCCTTCCAAAACGGCATTGACGAAGATCGCGCCCCGCAGATCGGCGTCAGCGAGATTGGCGCGCCATAAACTCGCCTCAGTCAGGACGGCGTCGGTGAGGATCGCGTGGTGGAGGTTGGCTTCAACAAGATTGGCGCGGGTCAGATCGACGGCAGCGAGCTGCGCCCCCGGGAGCTGCGCCCCACGATAGTTGCGACCGTCGAGTTGGGCGGCATACTGCTCCTGATCACCAAAGGGGCGG
>JAKSDJ010000949.1 GCA_022360155.1 Chloroflexales bacterium
CTTGTTATAGGCGCAATTACACATACAAGAAATCGCAATTCCAAATGCAAGAAATCGCGGTCGAGTTTGCATTTTCTAGACGTTGCACCGCGGCGGCGACTGCGTCGGTGGGCCAGCCGCTGCCATGCGCGGCGGCCAGCGCCGGAGTAGAGGAGATACAGGGCAGAGCTTGGCCGCGGATATCGCGGATGCGCTGGCCGCGGCGATGGAGAAGCAACGCGCCCCGGCCCTGCGTCTGGCCATGCTGATGCACCATCGCAATCAGCAGCGGCGGCATCCCGGCGCCAAACCCCGCTGCCAGTGCCTGCTCATCGCGCTGCGGATCATCGCGTAAGGCCCACACCCGTACGCGGAGTTGGGGTGCATTCGGCGCTGCGGTCATCGATCATCCGGCGCCTGCACCCCGCCAGCCTGAGTTCAGGGGCGGACAGAACGTTTGGGCGAATTCGGTGTTTGAGGCGTTGGGATGCGCGGTATTCCCTCTCCCCCTTTCCCCCTCTCCCGCCCCCCTTGATCCCCCGCACGCGGGGGGTTAGGGGAGAGGGGGAACAGGCTGCATCAGGAAGCGGCACATCTCGTTTCGAACATGGGTGCTGTCCGCCCCTAAAGCCAGCCTCAGGGCCGGGTAGCCCAACGCGCCCCGGCCCCACGCGGACGATCACCCCGGCGCTGCCCTTCAGCACCCGCCTGGCCGGACGACCGAGCAGCTTGACCCGCCGCCGCGCTCCGGCCGCCCGGTGCCTCCCGGCCCAATCGGAGCAAGCCCCCAACCGCGCTAACACCCCCACCCCGCTGAGCAATACTCATCGGACGCTCGCCTGGTTCATGGCCGTTGTTCATCCTGGTTGCTGTGGCGTATCTGTTCCACAGCCGTCGGCGGCTTCGTTCCATTCCGCGTCCGCCCATTCCGCCTCCTCGTCCTCGTCCGCGGCTTCGTCGTATGGCGGTTCTTCTTGCGCGCGGTAGAACGCGCCGCGTTCCTGCCACCAGTCCATCGCGGCTGCTTTGGCGGTGAAGACCCGCACCGCGTAGAGATCATCTTCTTCGTCCCACCCCGCGGTGGGCGCTTTGAAGATCGCCGGTCCCGAACCGTCATCGGTCACCACCCACTGGTCAGGCTGCCAGGTGACGGCGCCCGGCGGCGGGGGTGGCGCCGGCGGCGGCGGCGCAGCGGACAGGCTCGCGCACCAGTGACAGGGCAGATCCGCTACGGGTTGGTCTGGGTGGGCGGTGTTGGTGTACCCGCCATGAACGCTGCTCCAGTGAGCGTCATCCACCAGCGGGAAGGTGCGGGAGCTCGGCGAGACATCGAGTGTGACCTGATAGACCACGATCCCCGCCTCGTAGTGGTCGTGACGGACGAACTGGGCCTGGGGGTAGGCAGCCTGCAAGCGGGCGGCGTCAGCCGCGTGCAGCCAGACCTGCCAGCGTGTTGCCGTCATGATGCGCGCTCCTGCACCTGCGGCGCATCCGGGTCGCCGCCCAGCGCGCGCACCACCCGCCGCGCTTCGTTATACGCATCCCAGGGTGAGAGCATAGTCGCTTCCATCCAGAGCTGATACCGATGGTTGCGAATGACCGCTTCGGTCGTCGCGACCGTCTCCTGCGCCCGCGCCACCTCGCCCTGCTGCCGCGCCTCGGCCAATGCCGCGAGGGCAAAGGTGCTTAACCACTCACCTTTGCGACACATGGGCCGCAGATGGGCGACGGCCTTGATCGTCAGCGGATCGTCGCCCAGCATATAGGCGCAGAGCGCCAGGCGATCCAGCTGCACATCATTCGCGCTATCGGCAAAGTCAAGCGGCATCAACAGTTCATAGGCCTGCTGGTAGTGCTGGCGGGCTTGGTCCGTCTCGCCGGCTAACCGATACAGGTTGGCGAGCCCGGTTTGACTGTCAACATTCTCAGGAA
>JAKSDJ010000989.1 GCA_022360155.1 Chloroflexales bacterium
CTTGATTTTGGCCAATTTTTGAAGCTCAAGTGGGGAAAGCATTTCATTTTAGGCCTAAAAAAATAAGCGAACGGTGAGTATTTCTTATTGATTTGTAATTTAACGAAGTTCAATGCAGCTGATGTAATACCAATCGTAGTAGGTATTCTCCGCTAAAAGGTTTTCTATACAACTTTACAATTTGTATAGATTGCAGATCGCTGGATTTGATAACGAGGCTTTTCGATGATCAGAAACGAATCAACACGGTCACTAGATGACAGACCTTCGAGAGCGCTGTGGCTATTTGATCGATCCCTTCTTGTGGATCATCGGCTGGCCACACAGCACAGCTAAAGCGAGCAGCACCTTGGAAACAGCCAAACGGCGCCTACTAATCTCAGCGCCATCCAGGGCCTTCATACAGAGGTTATCCCTCCATCAAGCGTTCGATCTCAGCGCGGCTAGGTAGGGCAGGCTGCGCCCCAAGTCGCGTCGTCGTCAGAGCTCCAGCGGCGTTGCCCCAGCGTAATGCTTCGGGCGGCGAACGACCTTCAGACAGGGCAACAGCAAAGGCGGCCACAAATGCATCTCCGGCGGCAGTAGCATCTATCGCCTTGACTTGATGCGCACACACCGCATCAGGTGCAGTTGCGGATCCAACCAGAGTCGCACCTTGCGCCCCGAGAGTAAGCACAACGCTACTAACGCCAGTTGCAACCTGTAGCGCTTCTGCTTGCTCGATTGGATGTTTATCTTCTGTTGTGCCGCCGCCAAGTAATATCGTCGCCTCATACTCATTGGGGATCAAATAATCGACTAATTCGAGCAGATCAGAGGATAGCGGTTGGGCCGGGGCAGGATTGAGGATAACGGTCTTTCCCGCTGAGCGGGCGATGGCAGCCGCTCGCTGGACGGCAGGCAATGGTGTTTCGAGTTGGAGTACAAGCAAGTTAGCCGCAGTGATCGCATCGGCTGCAGCATCGATATCAGCCGGGGTCAGCCTATCGTTGGCGCCAGGGGCAATAATAATTGTGTTCTGACCGCTGGTTTCGACCGCAATTAGCGCAACACCGGTCGCAACATCTGACAACGCGTCGATATAGGCGACATTCACACCTGCTTCCGCGACAGCGGCTTGCATAGCGGCGCCAAACGCATCTTGCCCAACACGCCCAATCATCGCGACCTGCGCCCCCAAACGAGCCGCAGCGACTGCCTGGTTCGCACCTTTACCACCAGGATATGTAGCAAAAGGACCGCCGCTGATTGTTTCTCCGGGGACCGGCAGGCGGGGCGTATAGATCACAAGATCCATGTTCAAGCTGCCCACCACACAAATAGCAGGAGGGTGCATACGCTTTCTTATAACCTCATCAACATTGTCTTCAGCAAATAGAAACCGACTACAGCTATGACACACGTTCAGTGTCAAGCCTAGCTGTCAGCACGAGCAAGATCGCGCACGACTTGCACAATCAATCGACGCTCCTCGATTTTGATCCGCTCATGGAGGGATGCCTCATCGTCATCGGGAAGGACAGGCACTTCGGCACGGGCCAATACCGGCCCATCATCCACCACCGGAGTAACACGGTGGACCGTACAACCGGTCAGGGGGAGACCACGTTGCAGCGCCTCGGCAACAACGTGAGCACCGCGTAGAACGGGAATTTCTAGGCCACTGCTAGTTCGTACCATATCACCGCCATGTTCAGGCAGTAAAGCTGGATGCTGATTGACAATCTGGTTAGGAAAACGCTCCAGGAAGCTTGAGGAGAGCACCCGCATAAAGCCAGAGAGGATGATGAGATCAGGCGCAAAAGCGGTGATGACATCGGCAAGACGGCATTCCCAGACTGCACGGGCATCAACCTGAGCATTCCCATTTTTTTTGCGCCCGGTCAAAAGAGGCAGATAGAGCGCCGCAACACGATGATCCAGAGCGCGTTGCAAGCCATAGGCATTGGCCCGATCAGTGACGACGAGAACAACTTCAGCGCCCAATTCACTTGCAGATTGCGCGTCGAGCAAGCTTTGCAGGTTACTCCCGCTACCGCTGACCAAGACAGCTATACGGTAAGTCATAGAAATTGCAACGGGCTGCGTGCTATCTTCACGCTCCAATATCCATTCGATAATGCATGCCTGCAAACGCAATCTGGCTAATCGCGGCATAGGTTCGGTCAAGCGCAGCCCGGAGATTCGAACCAAGCCCGGTGACGCCCAGAACCCGACCGCCAGCGGTAACAAGCCTATTATCCTCCCACGCGGTACCGGCGTGGAAAATCAGCAAGTCGTCAGCCTTCAACGTTTCCAGCCCTGTGATAGGATCGCCCTTCCGCGGCTGTTCAGGGTAACCAGCAGCGGTCAATACGACACATGCCGCACACCCTTGACGGATTGTAAGCAGGTCGGATTGCAGCCGACCTTCAGCACAAGCCAACATTGCAGCCAAAAGATCACCTTCCAGCAAGGGCAGGACAACCTGTGTCTCTGGGTCGCCAAAACGGGCGTTGAATTCAAGAACCTTGGGGCCTTGTTCGGTTAACATCAACCCAGCATAGAGCGCACCGCAAAAAGGCGAACCCCGATCAGCCAAAACATCAACGACGGGCTGCATACAATGGCTGACAATATCGTCCAGCAAGTCAGGCGTAACATTCTCGACCGGCGCAACCGCGCCAACACCGCCCGTGTTCGGGCCAGCATCACCATCATATAAACGCTTATGATCGCGAGCCGGCGGCAAAGGCAGGAGCCGCTGACCGTCGCATAGCGCAAGAACAGATAGTTCACGCCCATACAATCGCTCTTCGAGCAGTATGTGCTGGCCTTTATAGGTTGCCCCCACCCGCGCAATAGCTTCAAGAGTTGCTGACAGATCATCGGCGACAACCACGCCTTTGCCCAAAGCTAGACCATCAGCCTTGACAACCCAGGCTTTGCCGCTACGCCGTGCAAATTCAGTCGCAGCGATATGATCCGGAAACGTATGAGTTTCGGCAGTCGGCACGTTCGCTTCGTTCATCAGAGTCTTGGCAAATGATTTACTGCTCTCGATGCGCGCTGCGGCAGAAGTCGGCCCAAAGACAGGAATACCAGCCTCCTGAAACCGATCAGCCAGGCCTGCAGCAAGCGGATTTTCAGGACCAACGACAACGAGACCCACCGCTTCACGCCGCGCCAGATCTACAAGCGCCGTCAGATCGTGTGGCGGAATGGGCGTATTCTGACCATAGCAAGCTGTGCCAGGATTACCAGGGGCAATCACTAGCCGGTCAAGCAACGGGGATCGCGACAATTTCCAGGCGAGGGCATGCTCTCGCCCGCCAGAACCAATGAGAAGCGCCTTCATAGGCGCTATTATAGCATAAGCACACGGGTACGCGCTCGATCCAGTTGCAACGCGCTCGACGGTCGCGCGTGCATGCGTAGTGTTGCCATCAATGTAGCCATTGTTCCGTTCATACGTCAAAACCCCTTTCGTCCTAGCCGCTTCTTGACGTGAGCTTGTCGAATGTAGCGGCGGCTTCAAACCATGTATCAATGACCCTGGCCGCGTCGTCATCCGATTCAGCCAGGGCGTGCAGATACTTCAATGTTGTTGCGATGTCGCCGTGGCCAAGGATATTTTTGACCATTGGCAGCGGTAGTTTCAGCGCCAGCAAAAAGCTGGCGGCGTTGTGGCGCAAGCTGTGCGGGCTAATATTCGTGATGCCTGCTTTGGCGGCAGCGCGCTTAACCAGCGTGCGCAACGTATCGCTGTTTAGCTTGTCGCCACTCAAGGCGGCACGAAACAGATATGGGCCATCAATCCAGCCCATTGCGGCTTGCTCGGCCTGGCGTCGGGTCAGATGCCAGCGCAGGGATGCGACGACGACC
>JAKSDJ010000835.1 GCA_022360155.1 Chloroflexales bacterium
CGCACAAAAAGATCGACGCCGTCCACAGCTTTGACGTGCCCCACAGTACGCCGCAGCAACCCCTTACGGATGGGAAAATATTTTTTTAGATTGCGAACTTCAAGTATGTTTTGGGTCATTGTGCTTCTGCTCTCGATCCTGATCGAGGCTTAATAGAGGGTGCAGCGCACCCAATGCTTCGGCTCCAGTTCGATTAAAGGAACTTCGTTGTGACAGGCTGCACGCTTGGGCGCAGGGCAGCGCGGAAAAAAGGTGCAGCCTTCCGGTACGGCGAAGGGATTGGGAACGTTGCCTGGGATGGGTGTGAGTCGGGTTTTACCTGTGCGCCCAATCTGCGGGATCGAGCGCAGCAGCCCCGCTGTGTATGGGTGCAAAGGGTGATTGAAGACAGTTGCAGCATCGGCCTGTTCGACAATGCGGCCCATATACATCACAGCTACCTCGTCGGCCATTTCGGCAATCACGCCCAGATCGTGGGTGATGATCAAAATCGCCATGCCATACTGCTCCTGGAGCGATTGCATAAGCTCCAGGATTTGGGCCTGGATTGTGACATCCAGCGCGGTCGTCGGTTCATCGGCGATGAGCAGGCGTGGGTTGCAGGACAAGGCCATGGCAATCATGGCGCGCTGCCGCATCCCGCCCGAAAACTGGTGCGGGTATTCGTCGAAGCGCTGTTGGGGCGAGGGAATGCCGACCTGGGCCAACATCTCGATAGCTCGCTCTTTAGCTTCTGGCTTGCTGACCTGTTGGTGCAGGACTATCGCCTCCGCAATCTGGCGGCCAATGGTGTGAACCGGGGAAAGCGACGTCAACGGCTCTTGAAAGATCATGGCGATTTCGTTGCCGCGAATCGTGCGGATGGTATCGCCGTCCGGGGCAAGTTTGGTCATATCGACCATTTGACCGTTGGCGCGTCGATACCAGATTTCACCGGCGGTAACCTCGCTCTGCCGCTGTGGCAGCAGGCGCAAAATCGTCGAAGCCGTCACGCTTTTGCCGCTGCCCGACTCGCCCACCAGGCCCAACGTACGACCGGGCGCCACGTGAAATGAGACCCCCCGCAAGGCTTTGACAACGCCATCCAACGTATTGAACTGGGCGTGCAGGTTGTCGATCTGGAGCAAGGTGTCGACCTTGGGTTGCTTGGCTATAGCCGCAGCGCTGCTTGCTATTTGTTGCATAACATTCCTTTAGCGGGTGTAGGGATCGGCGGCGTCGCGGAGGCCGTCTCCTAAGAAATTGAAGGCTAAAATAGCGACAACGATAAATCCTGCCGGAATAAACAACCAGGGGTACAGGGCGATCGACTGGATGTTTTGCGCTTCCTGTAATAGGACGCCCCAACTGGTTAGCGGAGCGCGTAGCCCCAAACCCAAAAAGCTCAGGGCGGTTTCGGCCAGGATCATGGCGGGCATGGCCAGGGTTGAAACCACAATGATATGCCCCAGCGATGCGGGAATAAGATGCTTGGTGATGATGTACCAGTGGCTGGCGCCTAACAGGCGGGCGGCAGAGACAAACTCTTCGTTGCGCAAGGAGAGCGCCTTACCGCGCAGTTGGCGGGCCAACCAGGTCCAGCCGATGAGCGACAGGATCAGCGTGACCATAAAGTAGGTGCGCAGCGGCGGCCAGTTGGGCGGCACCGCTGCCGAAAGCGCCATCCACAAGGGGATCGCGGGAAAGGAGCGCACAAACTCGATCATGCGCTGAATCACCTCATCGGCCCAGCCGCCAAAATAGCCGGAAGCCACCCCCAAAATGGCGCCGAAGGTCAGACTCAAGAAAACGCCAACTAACCCAATGGTTAGTGAAATCTGGCTACCCAGAAGAACCCGCGTCAGCATGTCGCGCCCCTGCCGGTCGGCGCCGAACAGGTTGATGGGCGCGCCATCGGCCAGGAATAAATGGCGATCGGCCTCAATCAGACCAAAGAGACGATATGGCTCGCCCTTGGCGAAAAATCTGATCGGGTAGGGTTGGCTGGTGTCCTCGGTGAAGGTTCGGGTGAATGTCTCCGCATCGAATTCAGTAGTGATGTCGTACACAAAGGGCCAGCTCAACTGCCCTTCATGAAAGAAGTGGATGCGTTGGGGCGGCAGATAGAGACGGTCGCGAAAGCGGGTGGTCAGCGTGTAGGGCGAAATGAAGTTTGCAAAGATGGCCAGCATATAGAAGACAAGCGTTACGACGCCACCTGCCAGTGCGGCGCGGTTGCGCACAAACTTGCGCCACATCAGCTTCCATTGCGAGGCGGCATAGATAGCCTCATCGTCCTCTCTGAGAACCTCGGCGCGAGCAATTGGGCGGGTTGTTCCCTCATCGACAACGCTAGCCTGATCGATCTGCTGGTACCACTCAAACAGCTTTTCGGATGGGGTCAACTTTTTCATTCGTAAGCAATCCTTGGGTCAACCCAGGCCAGTAAAATATCGGCCAACAGATTTGACAGCATCAAAAGCAGGGTCATAAACAGGAGAAATGTCCCAGCTAGATACATATCTTGGGTCAGCAACGACCGCAAAAAAAGCGGGCCGGTTGTTGGCAACGACATCACGATTCCCACCAACGCCGATTCGGAAATCATTTTGGGAATTTCCAGGGCTAGTACGCTAATCACCGGGTTGATGGCGACTCGCACGGCGTAGCGATTGATGACGACCCGCTCGCGCAGACCTTTGGCGCGCGCCGTGGTGATATAAGGCTGTCCCAATACATCGAGCATGCTACCGCGCATAATGCGTTGAATTTGGGCAGTGCTGGCCAACCCCAGGATCAGCGCGGGCGGCCACAAGTGCATGAAGTAATTCCACAGCTTGGCCGCGCTGAGCGGCGCGTCAGCCATCTCCGGCGAGATCACGCCCCCAACATTGATACGCAGGATCAGGGCGCCGAGAAACATCCAGAACAGCGCTATGAGAAAGGGCGGCAACGACAAGCCCAGGAAACTTATCAGCGATAGGATGTTGTCGCCGACGGAGTATTGATGTCTGGCGGTATAGATGCCGATAGGCACAGCCACAGATATCGTGATCAGCAGCGAGAAGATGCCTAACAGAATTGTATACGCCAGCCGGTCGCGCACCAGCGGCCAGACCGGGCTGGACCACTCAAGCGAGTAGCCAAAATCCCCGCTGGGGAACCCCGACACCCAGCGCCAATACTGAACGTAGAGCGGTTCATCCAGCCCGTAGCGTTCGCGCAGCACCTCGAACGTGCGGGCGTCTTGGCCGCCCCCGGTCTCGGCTATGGAGGCCTGGAGCGAGGTGAAATAGTCGCCAGGCGGCAGTTGGATGATGATGAACGTGGCGATAGAAACCAAGATCAGGAGCGGGATCATCGCCAGCAAGCGCCGAATGATGTAGGTTAGCATAGAGGCCTGCCTTGGGAACAAGTATGTTTGTATGTCTGCACACTGGGCGGTCTTGTTGACCTCGTTCGTCGCATCACAAACTGGACCGACCAAAGATAAGCTTGCGCAGGTTCAAGAGATGGCGGCTTGGCTTGTGAGAGCCCGTTGAAGCTGCCTATTCGACCAATGCGAGCGCGGAACCTGCGTAAGGTCGGACTCAAGCGTCACTCATTGTCAAAGTAGTACTGGCTGGGATCTTGCGTCCCAGGGGCCATGATGATCCAGTCGGCGGTGAAATCCTCTTCGATCACGTTTTTTATGTTGTTTTTGATCACAACCAGGTTGGGAGCTTCCCCAACTGTGCCGATGGCGTAGAGTCGCTCGGACGCTAACCTGACGATTTCTTTGGCGATCTCGGCCTGTTCGGCAGGATCGATTGTCCCGCGGTAGGCGTCGTACAGATCCATCAGTTCCTTGAAATGCGCTGGCGGCGCTTCACCCAACTCGCCGCTGGATTTGTACCAGATGCCGTAAAGCGGCCCCATCCAGGAGCGCTCGTCGAAGGGGAATTGGTAGATGGGATCGACCATCGGCACCAGGCCGCGGTCGGTCGACCAGACCGCAATCATCGACTCGTTGCCGGTGGCGCGGGGCCAGTAAATGTCGCGACTCATGGCATTGATGGCAGTATTGAGACCGATCTCTTGCCAGTTTTCAACGGCGATCTCAACTGCGTCCAGGTCGGCGCCAGAGGCAAAGCTGGTTTCCACAATCAGTTCAATCGGCGTCCCATCGGGAAAGGTGCGGAAGCCGCCCTCGCCAAGCGGTAGTCCAATCTCATCGAGCAACGTCGCCGCCGCCGCCGGGTCGAATTGCATATAGGTGTCGGGGATGTCGGCTTGGTACAAAGCGGAGGCGCGAACAACAGTCTGCGAGCTAGGGACACCTTGCCCCAGGAAGGAAACTTCATTGATCAGGTCGCGGTCAATCGCCAAGGACAGCGCCTGGCGGAAGCGGAGATCAGACATCAACTCGCGATATTTTTCATCGCTATAGCTTTGGTTAGGGAAGAAAGTTATTTGGGAGGCATTAGCGCTGCTCCAGAGCCCGATCCGGAAGTCACTGGCTTCAGCATTTTCTTGGAAAACCTGAATTTTGTTGAAGTCCATGTTGCGGGTTTGCATGTCAATATTGCCGGAAATACCCATCAGGTTGATCGCTTCTCGGTCTTCGACCAGTGTGAAAAGAACCCGATCGATGTAGGGCAATTGATTGCCTTCTGGGTCGACTTTCCAGTAGTAGGGGTTGCGCGTCGCCGCCATTTGTGTGGCGCCCGCTTCAAATTCCGTGATGCGCCAGGGGGTCATCGCCGGACGCTCGGGGTTGAAGTCGAAGGCTTTATCCTCGAACTGGGTGTAGTTACCGTTGAGGTCGGCATTGTATGCGGGATGGAACTGTTCCAGATAATGGCGCGGGGCAAAGAAGCCAAAACGCTCGAAGCCGAGCGGCCACTGATTCCCATGGAAAGCTAAGCCTATCGTTTCGGCTAGCCCATTCGGCGCGGCAAATTTGAGGGTGATGGCAGTGTCATCAATGATGTCCAATTCCATCGGCTCGCCGCCTACAATCCACTCGGCGTGGGGTCCGGCGGGCGTGACGTTTTCATCGTTCTCGATGTCTTCCCACCAGAAGGTGATGTCCGCCGTTGTGAAAGGCTCGCCATCCGACCATTTCAACCCTTTGCGCAGATAGAGGGTTAGTTCAGTGCCGGCGCTGTTCCATTCCCAGCGTTCGGCTAGACCGGGTTGCACTGGGTCGCTGGGGTCGCGAGGCCAGCGCAGCATCGGCTCATACGTTATCCGGCCAAAAGCGTGGAAATCTTTAATTCCCAGGAACGCGCGTTGCCATGTACCTCCATACCTGCCAATCGATTCAACTGGCTCAACGACCAATGGGTTTTCCGGCAAGCGCTCCTCGACCGGCGGCAGCTCGCCGGCGGCGACAAGATCTGCCAACTCCGGCGCTTCTCGAAAGGCCGAGTTAGTGTCAGACGAGGCTTTCGTTGTTTCGGCGGGCATCTCTGCGGTTTCTGCAGCAGCTTCTTCCCCAGGCGCCTCCGCAGCAGTTTCTTCCCCAGGCGCGGCTTCCGCTTGCTCTGCCGCAGCGAGTTCTTCTTCGAGCGAGGGACGGGATTGACAGGCGGTGACCAAAACCAGCAACATGAACGCCGACAGGAGCATAAGTGACTTCTGAAGCTTCCTGTGCATCTGTGCCTCCTCCTTCGTTGAGTCTTGTTGGCAACATCATTGTCGTAAAAGTCGGTTTGAGCGCGATTTGAACGGGTTCCTGTTCAATACCTCCTTCCTCGCTACAGAGAATGCGCGGCAAGCGCCATCACTGCGACAATCCCCGCTTGACGCTATTCCGCGGGTGCAGGATAGCTATGGCATAGACGCACTGCTATCGCCGCAGCGCATCATGCAACCTATAAAGTTACCAGAAACCGTGTCTGATGAATCAAGAACCTGTCGAGACTATATCTGCCGCAGCACTGGCTACGGGATTTTTGACTCAATACTGAATGCAAGTTATGTGGATGATGCTCAGGGTAAGCGTCTTACAAAACATCTTGCAAACGCCAGGCCCCAATCGGGGATAGAAGCGCATTATTCACGCTGTTCGCACAGCTCATGACAGGCTAATGGCAAAGTAATCTAAGCGGTTTGGATGATGAGGATGTTGTCGACGAGGGAGGAATATACACCTTGACCATTGTTTGCGCCAATCATTCCGGCGTCTTATACCCCATTTTCTACAAACGGCATAACCATATTCGCCAGCAGTCGAACCAACTCATCGCGGACTTGCTGCAGATGGATGCGCATATGCAGTTCTGCTTGCTCGCCATTGCCGGCGAGGATACTTGCGGCGATAGCCTGGTGCTCGCCAACGGAGCTTTTGACTCGGCTCTGCATTGCCGAAAAGCCGATACGGACGCGATGCCACTGATCGTTAAGGTTGTTGATGACGCGGCGGGCGCGGTCATTGTCAGCCATACGATACAGTGTGTCGTGAAACTGCTGGTCAGCCTGGAACCAGGCATTGATATTGTCGTCTTGAGCGGCGGCGGCCATTTGCTGTAAAGCGTGGCCCAGCTTGGTTTTGAGTTCCTCGTCGGCGCAGTCTGCCGCTCGTCGGGCGATCAATCCTTCAACCGCAATCTTGATATCGAAGATTTCCTCGATATCGGTCAGTGCCAGGGCGTACACTTTCCATCCGCGCCGCTGCTCGTAATTGAGCAGCCCTTCGTTTTCCAGTCGATGAAAGGCCTCTCTGACCGGCGTACGGCTGATGTTGAGCTGACCGGCAATTTGAGCGTCGGTCAGATATTCCCCCGGCTTAAATCCCAGGGTTGTGATCTTAGCTTTGACAAAATCGTAAGCCTGCTGTTGAAAAGTTGCGGTCATTGCTGGCATGATCTCGACGCCTCCCGGCGATCAGCTTGGAGGCAGTATAGCATAACTATGGATCTAAAGCAATTATTTTTCGTATGCAATATATTGACTTTATGTATACAATAGGATACCATATGATCATCCTAATCATCCCTCTAACGAAAACGAATAACCCCATATGCGCAATAGCGACGCTCTAACGAGGTGACAAGATGCAACTCACGCCGGAGAAACTGGCAGAACTTGAGGAAATGGCTTATCAAATCCGCCGCTTGAGCATCGAGATGATCACCTACAGCTGCTGGGGGCACATCGGCGGTTCGTTCTCGATGGCCGAATTGTTGGCGGTGCTCTATTTTCAGGCCATGCGAATCGATCCGCATAAGCCCGGCTGGGATGAGCGCGACCGTCTGATCCTCTCCAAGGCGCATGGCTCCCCCGCTTTGTATGCAGTTTTAGCTCTGCGCGGTTTTTACCCCATCGACCAGATCTATAGCTATTGTGAGCTAGGCGGCTTTGAAGGCCATACCGATATGACCCGCACAATAGGGCTGGAGTCGTCTGGCGGGCCATTGGGCATGGGGCTGTCGGTCAGCGTAGGGGTGGCGCTGGGCTTGCGCTTCAAGGAGAACGCCAGTGGCCGCGTCTACTGTATCCTGGGTGACGGCGAACTCAACGAAGGCAACGTTTGGGAGGCAGCGATGTCGGCGGCGCACTATCATCTCGACAATGTGATCGCCATCATCGACTACAACAAAGTGATGGCTAAAGGTTTTGTTTGGGATTTGATGAGCATCGAGCCGTTGAGTGACAAGTGGCGGGCCTTCGGCTGGGACGTGATCGAGGTAGACGGCCACGATATTCCGGCGCTTGCCGATGCGTTGCACCGGGCGCGCTGGGTGATGCCGCGCGGCAAGCCGATTGCGATCATTGCTCACACCGTCAAGGGGCGAGGTGTCGAGATGGCCGAATTCAACTACCAATGGCACACCCACGCGCCCGATCCACAGACGGCGGACAAGATGCTGCGCGAGCTGTCGTACAACTACAGCCGCCCAGAGCAGGGCTACAGCCGCCTGGGCGTCGACCAGGAAAAGGAGGCCTTCTATGGCGGAGAATAGCAGCACCGGCGCAATGTTGGAAATGCGTGACGCCTTCGGGCAGGCGTTGGTGGAGATGGGGTGCAAGTACCCCAAAATGATCGTGCTGGACGCCGATCTGCACACATCGTCCAAGGCGGGATATTTCAAACAAGCGTTTCCCGACCGTTTCATTCAGGTTGGCATCGCCGAGCAGAACCTATTCGGCATCGCGGCAGGGCTAGCGCTAACCGGCTTTATTCCCTTCCCTTCGACCTTCGCCGTCTTTGCAACCCGGCGCGCGCTCGATCAAATTGCCATTTCGATCTGCTATCCCAAGCTCAACGTCAAAATTCCTGGTTCCTACGTCGGGTTGCCGACCAGCCGGGCCGGGGCGTCCCACAACTGCATTGAGGATATCGCCGTGATGCGCTCGCTGCCGCATATGCGGGTCGCGGACCCTGGCGACAACGCCGATCTGCAGGCCATCATCCAGGCCGCCATCAACGTGGATGGCCCTGTCTATTTCCGAGTAACCCGCTACACCTTGCCCAAGCTGTTCGGCCCAGACCATGTCTTCCAATGGGGCAAAGGCCGCCGAATATGCGCGGGCGGCGACGTAACGCTCTTCAGCACAGGAATGATGACTGGTCTATGCCTGGAAGCCGCCGATCTGCTGGCCAGAGACCAGATCGAGGCAGATCTTATCCACATGGGATCGATCAAGCCGATCGACTGTGGTCTGATTATCGAGTCGGTCAAGCGCACCGGCTGTGCGGTGACTGCCGAGAACGCCACAATCATTGGCGGCTTGGGTGCGGCGGTCACCGAAGTGGTGGCTGAAGCTCACCCCGTTCCGGTGCAGCGTATCGGCGTGCGCGACCGCTGGGTTGACAGCGGCGGCATCGACGAACTATTCACCCATCACGGAATGCAGCCCAAGGACATCGCCGCAGCAGCTAGAGAAGCAATAAGGCTGAAGCGACGGAGGGCAGACTGATGACAAGCTCAGATTGGGATGCGGTGCGCCTTTTTGCTGACTACCTGCGTGTAACGGGCGTCGCCCACATCGATCCGGAACCGGCGGGCGATCCGGCCCTGCGCGGCAAGCGTTTGGGAGTGCTGAACGGTTCGTCGTGGATTACGCTCTGGTCGAATCTGTTTGGTCATCGCTACTTGCCCGGCGTGCATCTAATCAACGTCGGCAACGAGGCGGTGCAGATCAATTTTATGGAAGCTCACGCGCAAGGCCAGCCGGCGCCGCCCCAGTCCAACATCGACACGTTCACCCGTTACGCCCGTGATCTGGTTGAACTGGCGCACGTCAACGCGGTGTTGATCACCTGCTCGACGATGAATCGCGCCTACCCAGCGGTACAGCAAGCTCTGAAGCCTTACGGCGTGCCGGTAGTGCAGATCGACCGCCCGATGATGGAGCGGGCAGTGAAGCGGGGTGGGCGTGTGTTGGTGGTGGCCACCCATGGGCCGACCGTGGCGAGCACCCAGGCGTTGCTGCGAGAGACTGCGGACGCATCGGCTCAGGCAGTGTCGTTCTGTGGCATAACCGTGGCAGAGGCCTGGCGCCGGCTGGCTGTCGGCGATGTGGAGGGTCACAACGCCGCCTTGTCAGCAGCTATCCGCGCGAAACTGGCTGAGGAGCCTGGCATCGACTGCGTGGTACTGGCCCAACTCTCGATGACTGTCTTGTTGCTATCGTATCCCGACCCAGTAGTCGAGTTTGGTGTGCCGATTTTGACCAGCGGCCAGTGCGGATTTGAGTATGTGCGCAGTCTGTTGACAGGGTGAAACTTCATTCGTTGCAAGTTGCATTCCCGCTTGGAGCGTAGAGCTCATTCAAATTTTAACGGACGCTGTTCACCGCACTGTGGAGAGATCCGCCACCGGACGGCGTTGCTGGTTACGCCGCCCCACATGGAGGAACGAGCGAAAAAAGAGCGCTGGCTGTCGGTAGCCAGCGCTTGACAATAACCGAGCGGTTCTACGATCTCACGATTTGTGGCGCGTAATCGACCCGAGGATGATAAATACTCTGGAGATTATTCACAAAGACCTGACGGATAGTGATGAGATCGCGCAGTGTCAGTGGTGTTTCATCGAGTTGCCCATCGCGAACCCGCTCATCGATGATGCAGCCCACCAACTCATCAATGGTCTGCGCTCCGTTATCGCTCCTGCCATTCTCGTGGCTAGATGCGGCCCGGAGCTTACCGTTCTGCGCCTTAGCGCGTACGGTGGCCTCGACCGAGTCTGCCAGCATCAGAATGCCTTCTTCGCGGGTTGAAGGCTTGGGGCCTGGATAGCGAAAATCGTTGATATCGACACTATCCTCTTCTTGCATCGCAACCTGATAGAAGTGTTTGATCAGGTGCGTGCCATGGTGTGTTGAAATGAAGTCGATGATTGGTTGCGGCAAATGCGCCGTCTGCGCCATTTTTACACCCTCGCGCACATGATCGACGATGATCTGGGCGCTGGTAATCGGGTCGAGATCATTATGAACATTCTCGCGGCCCAACTGGTTATCAGAGAAGAAATAGGGCCGGATTGTCTTACCAATATCGTGATAGTAGGCCGCCACACGCAACAGCAGCGAGTCAGCGCCTATCGAGTCGGCGGCAGCCTCGGCCAGATTGCCCACTGCCACGCTATGGTAGTACGTTCCTGGCGCCTCGTGGATCAGTTTGCGCAACAGCGGTTGGGCCGGGTGGGCCAGTTCCATCAACTGGAGCGGTGTTACTACCCCGGCGATGCGCCCAATCATATTGAATAATCCGAGCGCAAGAACAACCGAAAGCGTGCCGTTGGCAATGCCGAGAAGCAGCATGGTCAGCAAAGGCATGAGGATATCGTTCAGATTGACCATTGTCAAGCTGTCCAGCCAGAAAGCAAGTTGCGCTACTGTGGTAGTAGCCGCGACACTAGCGCCGGCCAGCAGGAACATTTTCAAGCGATCAGCGCTACGCATCATGAATGTTGCGACCGTACCGCCCAACAGCAGCGTTACCACCAGCGGCATCGAGATCGATTCAACCAGGCCGAGCACCACACAAAGCAAGACCATACTCGATAGCGCCAGTCGACCATTGAAGACAACGGTTAGCACCAACGCGATGGTTGCCAGCGGGAAAGCATACTGCCAGTCAGGCCGGAGGGGCAGCAGTAACCTGGCGGTGATCGCTGTAATTACTAGGATGATCACAATCACGAGCAAGGAGCGTGTCTGGCGCACGAGATTGGGATGAAAGAAGACAAGGTAAAACATGAAGATCAGCGCAAACAAGCTAGCCGTCAAACCACGCCCGGCGATCCCAAACCAACTCAGGCTTTTAGGAAGCGCGCCGGTTGCTTCGAGTTTTTCGATGATCTCCTGGGTGACGAGTTCGCCAACTCGAACGATATTCTCGCCTTCCAGCACTTTGACCGTGTACGGCTCAACCGCAGCCCGCGCCTCGCGCTGACGGATGGCAGTAGCTTCTTCATCCAGCGTGCGATTGACCCGCAAGAACGAAGTTGTGAGCGCCAGGATCAAACTACGTTGTTCCGGTAAGAGGAAGCGTCGCGTACCAACCCAATAAGGCAGCGATTTCTGCGTCAATTGACCAATCGCATCTTCATCCAACTCATAGTTATACTGGGATAGCGACTGATCATAGAGAGATAGAGTTTGATTCTGCACACTGGTCCAGGCAGCATCGTCGAAGCCAACGATAGCCTTTGCTAACACGGGGGCGTCAGCGCTTGGCAACGAGGTTTCGAGGATGGTAATCAGTTCTTCTTCTTTCTGCGTGTCGCTTAGAACTGGTCCAGCACGAACATTGTTGATCGCGACCATCAGATCTTCAAGGAGCGCGCGTTGTTGGGTTGGGATGGTCGAATCCGTCGTATAGACATAATTCGCAGGTTCTCTTTCGGCACGATCACGCAGTTCGTTGGTCCGTATCTCGCTGGTGTATTCGACGCTGTTCGGCGCTCGAATACTGACTGGGCTAGGTATTCCAACTTCTGGTAATCCTTCCAGGAAGCCCGAAACGTTTGGTAAACGCAACGTCAGCGCAGCCCACAGCCCCAGCATCAACAAAAGACCTTCAAGGATTAAGACCATCCGGAGCTTTGAGTTCAACGTTATCTTGGTTGAACGGGCAGATCGTGGTGAAATTGCACTCATGGGCCATAGTCTTCGTAACATAGAAATATCCTGAGAGTAACGCAACGATTACAGAATAGCTGTCAGAGCATACTGTAGCAACAGGACAGAGTGGCAGGGACGAATTGCATCTTGTCGCGCAACGCTCACTGGAGTGTTTAGATATGTGATAATCTCAAGTGTTTTATGCATAGACGATTTGGCGGGCAAAAACGTTCCCCATGCTATGAAAGCAACGCTTCGCGCGCCAATTGGCTGAGCAGGCGTCCATCGGCCCGCCCGCGAAACTGCTCGATAAGTATTGGCATAAGTTTGCCCATTGCCGCTGGACCGCTCAATCCTTGCTCAGCGATAATCGCAGCAATCTGCGGGCGCAATTCCTCGGCGCTGAGTTGCTGCGGCAGATAGCTTTCCAGTATCTGCGCCTCGGCTTCTTCTGTTTCGGCCAGATCATTGCGCCCGCCTTTTCGATAAGCCTCTGCAGCGTCGCGACGACGCTTGACTTCTTTGGCAATGACGGCTTCCTGGGCGGCATCATCTAGAGCAATGTGCGGATCTGCCTGGATTGACTCCAGCGCAGCCTCACGCGCGGCGGCATCGCCGGCAAAGCGCTCCTCGACCGCGCGAACAGCAGCATCGTAATGCTGCTTGACCATTTCTTGTTGCGCGCTTTGGAGGGCGGCGCGGGCGCCTCGTATCACCTCTAACCGCAATTTCTCTCTCTGACGCATAGCCTCCTTGAGATCGGCCTGGAGGCGCTCCTGAATGCTCATAATCTCGCTCCTTCAATGGAATGAAATCATAACAAGCGACGATCCCCAACTGACACGTTACAACACGATCGCACGTTCGTCTATACAGAGTTTATGCAGTTGTCGCTTTGACCGAACAATGAACTGCAATCCCCCAACAGCCACATTTTGTTACCGTATGAAGCAACGACATAGTTGCCGTTTCACATGGTGATAGGCAATATGTTTAGCAGAGCTGCGCTTCGCTCAAAATCCCCTCTGCGAACATTGTCTTTTTAGAGGCTGATGCGTCGTGGGAAAACACGCTGCTTCTCTGCGACAATAATGGCTCGAATCTGGCCGACTGCTTCATCGAGACAGGCCTCGTGGTTGATGATGACATAGTCGAAGTTTACAACCTGCTCTATTTCATGTTGGGCTTGAGCTAGACGCTGCTCGATCTCTTCTGGCGACTCGGTGCGGCGTAATTGGAGGCGATAGCGCAGTTCATCTAGGGAGGCTGGCGCGATAAAGATAAAAACCGCCTCCGGTGCAATCTTTTTGATTGTCGCTGCGCCATCCACATTGACGCGGAGAATCACGTCACGTCCACTATCCAGCGCCTGGCGAACTTCCTTCTTCGGAATGCCTTTGTATTGGCCATAGACCAGTGCCCACTCGAGCAGCTCTTCGTGTTCGATCATCGCCTCGAACTGCTGTGTCGTAACAAAATGATAGTCGACGCCGTTGATCTCGCCTGGGCGTTGCGGACGGCTGTTCGCTGTTACCACAAAATGAAAAGGGAAGCCCAATTCGCGCATGCGCATCAACACCGTGTCTTTACCGACACCGGACGGTCCAGATAGCACCACAAGCAGCGATTTGGGCGAACGACCATCAAGTATCGGGTTGATCTGCACGTGCGACATCCCTTCTTTGTATGTGGTATTCTTATCCATAAGATCTACTCTAATGAGGATTGGGGGAAGGCAAGGGGAGCCCCGCCCGAAACCCTCTTTCATTCTGATGAACGCTCTAGTAAGCGAAGCGTTGCATACAGTTTTTTGCTATCAGCGTGCGATAGATAAAGAGAGTCGGTTGCTCAGCATGATCGGCCTGCTCATGCAGATGATGTTCGTCCCGTGCCTGGGGCTTATCGTGCATATGCGTTTTCACGTTGTATGCATGACCACGATAAAATATGTACTTCGACACATTGACACTGACAGCTATTACCGATGAGTTGCGGTCAACTATTTTGAATGGGCGGGTACAGCGCGTTCTGCTGCCCAGTTTATGGAGCATAGGCTTAGAAGTCTATGCGAACCAGAAACGACATCAACTCCTTGTCTCGGCCCATCCACAGTTCGCCCGCATCCACTTGGTGGAAAAAAAACTCTCACGCGGCGTCGAGCAGGTTACACCTTTGTTGCTGCTGCTGCGCAAGTATGTGCTTGGCGGGCGCATTATAGCGATTGAACAACCCGTGCTTGAGCGTGTATTGATCCTTAGTATAGTCAAAGACGTGCAGTCACGCAACCAGCGCAACCAGACCACAGAACTCGATACTGCCCTGACCGATGCGGACCCCGATGGCGGCGCGGACGACGAAGCGCTCGCCGATCTAAACGCCGAATCGCTAGAAAATGTCGGTGCGATCGATGCGATTCAGGAGACATTTCGCTGTGATTTGATCATCGAGCCAATGGAACGCCGTAGCAATATTATCCTGGTCGACGACAACAACCTTGTTCTCGACAGTATCAAGCGGGTAACCCCGCGTATGAGTCGCCGGGTTGTATTGCCACGCCGTGTCTATGAATTTCCTCCCGGCCAGTCCAAGCATGATCCACGCAATGCTACCGCTGCCGACATGCAAGCGTTGCGCGAAACGGGCGAGTCTGACTTGGTACGGGCGCTCATTGCCAGCTACCGTGGCATTTCGCCGCAGGTGGCGCGTGAAGTGGCCTGGCGCGCATTGGAACGACCTACTGCTTTGGTGAGCGAAGATCTGCCTTGGTACATATTGGCGGCGCGCCTCCGCGAACTCTTCAGCGCGCCCTGGGAGCCGACGCTGACGCTTGGCGACGAGGGTCCGCGCGCTTACGCGCCCTACGCCATCAACCATCTCAGCCCGGTTCAAGCACAACCAAGCATCAGCGCCGCCGTTGAGGCTTTTTACACCGCGCGCGAAGAACTCACTTCTCACAGCCAACGTCGCACTGAGGTGCAACAGCAACTCGACGCCGCCAATGAACGGATTCAGCACCAATACAACCAGATCTCCACCCAAATGGAACGGGCCAAAGCGCTAGACCGGCTGCGCTGGGAGGGCGAGATGATTTTTGCGTTTATGCATACGCTCACGCCCGGCCAGTCAACTCTAGAGGTCGAAGGCCAGACGATCGAACTCGACCCGTCGCGCAGTCCCGTAGAATGTGCGCAAGAGCGGTTTCGCGCTTATGATAAAGCAAAAAGCGCGCTGGCCGGGTTGCCGGAACGCCTACATGCGACCCAAACCCAACTCGATGGGATTGAACAACTGGCTGTTTTGCTGGATCTGGCAGAGGAGCGCGAGCAGATCGAGCAGATTGCCCGCGAGGGTGAAGAACTTGGCTATATCAAGCGCAAAACGGATGCTCCAAGCCGGCCCCGGCGCGCGGCGCGGGTGAAGCCGTTACGCCTCGTCTCCAGCGACGGCTTCGATATCTATGTTGGGCGGAGCGCTGTCCAGAACGACGAAGTCACCTTCCGGATCGGGCGCCCCGACGACCTCTGGGTTCATGTGCGCACCATCCATGGCGCCCACGTGATCATCCGGGCGGGCGGGCGCGATGTGCCGGAACGAACCATTCAGGAGGCGGCGGGACTGGCCGCCTATTTCAGCCGCGCCCGCGCTGAAAACGCTGTTGAAGTCGATCTGTCGCGGCGCAGCCAAGTACGCAAAGTTGTGGGCGGGCCGCCTGGCCTGGTTACGTACCGCGCCGAACAGACGGTGCGTGTCGCTCCACTGCCTCCCTGGGGCGGATAATAAGAGTGAAGCGCAAGACAAAAAGTCTTGCGCTTCGCTCTTATGTCTGGTATGTTGAAAAAAACAACTATGGCCAGGCCTGAACAAGCTTTTCATACCAAACTTCGCTAATGGTCTGCCCCATAAGTGCTACGATGCTCACGCAAAACACCATGATGAGCACCAGGATCAGGCCGTATTCGACCAAACCTTGCCCGTGGCTACGGGCCAAACAGATGCTCCAAAACCGTTGCACAGCGTATCGTGCCATCTCGACTAATGCATGGGACAGGAATAAGAACTGTTGCATACAGTCGCCCCCTTTCTGGAACGATGCTGGAATGTAAGGGTAAATTGTCTTCTACTATAAACTGTCAGACAGTACTTCTGCAATAGGACACGAGCCCTTGATGGGCACAGTATTTCTGTTGTTTTGCACAATACTTGTGTTGTATCTAGAACATAAGGATGGTCTGCAATGCGCTATTTACACCAACACAACCGGGCCGTTTTGGCGCTACTGCTTATGATGATCATCATACCGCAGCCAACGTTAGCCCAACCGACAGAATCTGCGCAAACCAATGTGCAGCCGCGGAGCGGTTTAGGAGGTACGCGCTTCTTCTTTGTTGCGACCGAATTCACTCCGTTCGAGCCGGTCGCAGTCTGGCTCAACACCCCGGATGGGCGCGCCATCACTGCCGGGGTGGACGATCTCAACCGCGCCAACGCCCAGGGGCGCGCCGATTGGTCGTGGAGCGCCCCAACGACCGCGCACCCCGGCCCCTGGCAAATGGTTGTACGCGGCCAAGCGAGTGGCGTCGAACAGGTTATTAGCTTCACCATCGAGGCGCAACCATTACCAGAGCATGCGGTCAATGTGCAGCCGCGGAGCGGTTTAGGAGGTACGCGCTTCTTCTTTGTTGCGACCGAATTCACTCCGTTCGAGCCGGTCGCAGTCTGGCTCAACACCCCGGATGGGCGCGCCATCACTGCCGAG
>JAKSDJ010000826.1 GCA_022360155.1 Chloroflexales bacterium
CCGCATCCGCCTCTGCGGGGTCAGCCCACTCATCTGTCGCCGCCGCCTCGTTCGCAGTGACACCTCGATCTCCGAACGCCACCATCGCATTCAAGCCGCCTTTGATTGGTCCGATTCGCACTTCCACCGCTTCGTCATCCACAGCAAGGACGACAACATCGCCGACGCCGACGGCATGTGCTTCAGCGCCGATCCCAGGCTGGTCCGCCGCGCTGATTTCGGTTTTCCGCCTCAACGAGCGCTTCTTCTACGAGTACGATTACTCCGACCTCTGGCGACACGCGATCTGACTTGAGCAGATTGCGCCCTTTGAGCCGACGCAGTGCTATCCGCGCTGTACGGGAGGCGGGCGAGCTGCGCCGCCCGAAGCGTGTGGCGGCCCCCAGGCCTTCCTGGCCCTGCCCAGCGCTGATCCATCGTTCCTATCACGGAGCGGCGGCTCGCCTCGTCGAGCAGCCCGAAGATGTCTACGACCCTGAGGCGGAGCTGGATACAATACACTGCGCGACTGGCTTGGGGTGGACCGCTTTGATCGCCGTCGCCTCAATCCCAAACTGCACCAGGATGCGCTGGAGCGAGCGGTAGCGACCGAAACAAACCTCCGAGGTGCTGCGATGAAGCTGACCCTCCAGGGCGTCATGTAGCAGGGCGACGAGCCGCCGCGGATGCGAGAGATTGCCTGTCTCGAGCGCGAGATGCTGACCCCAGAGACGCTCGGGCTGAGCCCTGCAGGAAGCCACAACCGTGCTGGCGCAGCTCCAGGACACGCTCGTGACGGAGCAGGTTGCGGCGGTCGCTGCCGAACACCAGACCCGTCCCCACGGTGGCGCGACCCAGCGACGGAAAGGTCAGCACCAGAGCGTCGTCCGCTCGCGCTTCGGCAAGCTGACGCTTGCACGTCCGCGTCGGTCTACCGGTGCCGGCCAGGGTGCGGAGACGTGGCGCAATCACAGTCCGCTTGCCGAACTGTTGCCCGAGCGCACGACACCGGAACGCCAGTATCTCCAGGCCACGTGGGCAGCGCTGCTGCCCTATGGCGTGACCGTGGATGTCTTGGCAGAGGTACTGCCGATGGAAACCAATCACACGAGCGTGTATCGGCAGCTGCATCAGGTCGCTGAACGCCTCGAAGGCGAACTGGGAGACGAACAAGCCTTCTTCGTCGCGGACTGCCAACGCGACTGGAACGCCTTGCTGCACCCTAATGGCCCGTTTACGGTTGACATCGCTGGCGGCTCCGTTCACGCGCGAGATGAGGACAAGCGTACGGACGGCTGGTTCGAGCTGATCGTCGGCAAGCGTATTCCAGGCGATAACGCAGCCAAGTGCTTCGGCTTTGTAACCGACGACGACACCAAACCCAATCAGAAAATGACCGGCTCTCGCAGCTGGATGACAGGTTGGAAAGCATCACGTGGTATCTCTGGCACGGGAATGCCTTTCGAGCGCTGCAGGAGATCCAGGGTGTGCAGTGGGAGCTTGCGGGCGACGAAGAGGAGCTACCGGCCAGCACGAAGCTGGCGAAGTCCGTGCGTGCGTTGTACGGCTCCATCGAGGCGAACCAGCAGTTTATCCCCAACAACGGCAAGCGCGATCGCTATGGCGAGGCGATCGCGACCGGCTTTGTGGAATCAACCGTGAACCTGGTGATCAGCAAGCGGATGGTGAAGAAACAACAAATGCGCTGGACGAAGAAAAGTGCCCATCTGCTGCTCAAGGTGCGGACGCAGGTGCTGAATGACGACCTCCATACGACGTTCGAACACTAGTATCCAGCAATGACCAAAACGGGTGTTTCGCTTCAGCAGGCAGCCTAGAGCGCCGGTAGCGTATTCTCACGCCGCGTTGGCGAAGGCCGGTGCGCGTGCGATCACGTGAAGGTTCTGCACCACCGCCGTTCGCCGCACATCGAATAGGTTCTTGCGCGCACCCCGGTAACGGGCGCGGTCGCCTTGCCAGTGGCCAATCTGGGCCAGGCTATGCTCCACCGGCACGCGCTCGCGCAGCTTCGCCCGCCCTTGGGGGGCAACTGGCGCTCGCGCAACTCCTGCATCAAGCGCTCATCCGGATGGATGCGCACACTCCGCCCCAGCTTCCCCGTCGTGCAGCGGGAACGCAAGGCACACCCGCTCCAGCGGTCGGTGGGAAACAGGACGTTGCTCCCAGGCGTAAATGGGATCACGACCCCATCCGGACACTGGATCGTGTGCTGCTCCCAATCCAGCACGCAGGCGGTTTTGGCGAACCGCTCGCCCTGCCGCACCGGCCCGGCACGACAGGAAATCTCCAGCGTCTCGTCACGTTCGCGTACCAGGTGACTGCTCAGATAGGCCCGGTCAATATGCAACTCGCGCAACGTCAAGCCCTGGGCGTGCAGATCGAGCGAGATGCTATCGGTGACCTGGGCTTCGGGCACATGCGCCGGGGTAATCCCGACCGCTGGCGCCAGCCCGCTGTCCAGGTCGTGCAGCCCATGGCGCTTGGAGCCATCCACCAACTGACTGCGGCGCTTGCGCCCGTGGCGCATCTGGCTGTCCTCCAGACTGATCCGTCGGTCGGAGGCGACCCCGTCGCGCACGATCGGGCTGCCTGCGTCGCGCAGCACCACGTCCTGGTCCCGGACTTGGGCCGCGGCGGCCAGGCTGGTCAACACCGTGGGCTGCGCGGCCAGCACGTTGGGATGGCTGTCCAGCCAGTGCTCGAACTGGTCCAGGCTGTCCAGCACCAGCGCCAGGGCGTGGTCGTGGGCGGCTGGGTCGTCCCAAGCCAGATCCAAGGCTGCTTTCAGACTCGATCCGGCGATCAGCGGCGTGCCGGTTTCCGCTGCCAGGTCCGCCAGCTCCCGCCCCTGCTGGCGAGCAATCACGCCAAGTGCCTTACGCAAGGCGTGGCCCAGAAGGTTATAGGTGTCTTCAACCCGCCCGGCGCCCCACAGCGGGCTCCTATCCAGGGCTGCCCGCACATTGCGGCTGCCAAAAGCCCCAGTGGCGGCCGCCACCTCCACCGTGCGTGCCAGCAGTCGTCGATCCATCTGAGTCGCGATCAGGCGCTCACGAAAGGCAATCAGGGGCGGCTTGCTCAACGGTGGGGTCTCGATATCCAGGCAATCCAGCACCAGTTGCCAGCGGCGATCCATGAGCATGGCTTCGATGACTTCATCATCAGACACGCCAGTATAGGCTTGCAGGATCGTGGCCAGCCCGAGTTGGGCCGGGGGAATGGGGGGCTGGTCTTTGGGGGGCGTCCTTATACATGCTTGCCAGTTCCTGCTGACAGGCTGCGTCGAAGAGGGTGTGACGATGCTGGCGTAGGAAGATGAATAACTTGGCGCGCTTGATGCGCTTGATAATCTGCTGTTCAGCGAGCGACAGCTCGACCGGGGGCGTCCACATGGGTGGCTGCATACGGCACCTCCATAGACTCAATCAATGCGATGGTGTATCCTACCACAGCCACCCCGGAATACGCTACCGGCGCTCTAGCCCCCGATTTATGATGGTCTCCAAGAAACACTGCCGCGTGCTCAACCAGCTAAGGACACGGCAGTGTCTACAACCTATTCTATCACTATCTCAACCACCTCGTGGTCTATTTATAAACAATGTATCCAATACCGTACTCTTGTAAGACCGCTGCCAAGCGATCAGTTGGACCTGCATCCCAGAAATGCCAAATGGGTGTATACCCTTGCTCAGTTTGCATCAATTCCCAATCCTTGAGCACTTGCTTTAATTCATGAGTACCTACTGGTACTTTCTTGCGAAAGTTTTTCGATTCATGTGCATAGATTCTTCCATCTCGTCGAACGACAAGATCGACATCACGACCGCCCCATTGGGTTTTGAAAGTTTCACCTTGTTGCCCAGGACCATACAATGCCCTTAGAGCTGCCTCTCCAGCTATACGTCTTGCTTGTCTGCCACGTCTAGGGGGAACACTTCGAGCATACTCTTGCGGGCTCATGCCATTAATGCTTGTGCCCGTGTTGGGCAGTAAACGGGCCGCAGGATTTGCCGAACCCTTACCACCCCCGCCTCTCCCTCCACCTCCGCCCGCCGCCCGTGCACCGGGCGGGAGCGGCACCTCTTCGCCAAATCTGCCGATCTCCGTGAAATCGTCC
>JAKSDJ010000317.1 GCA_022360155.1 Chloroflexales bacterium
GGCGGCTCAGGAAGAACGCCCGCCGTGAGGCGCGCTTCCAGCGGGATGTCAACCACTGCATTAGCAAACAGCTGGTTGCCAAGGCACGCACGAGCCGTAAGGCACGCGCTGTCGAGGATCTGACGAACATCCGCACGCGAGTCACGGTTCAACGGAAGCAGCGCCGTGTGCGCCAGCGTTGGGCGTTTCGCCAGCTTCGGAGCTTTCTCACGTACAAAGCCCAGCAGGCAGGTGTGCGGGTGGTTGCGGTCAATCCGCGCAACACCAGTCGGACCTGTGCCGTGTGTGGCCATTGCGCGAAAGCGAACCGCGTTGAACAAGCCCATTTTCGTTGCCTCCCGTGCGGCCATACGGCTGCCGCAGATACGAACGCTGCCGTGACTATCGCCCTTCGGGCCGCCCGTCAGACGGCCTCTGGGGCTGCGCCGACATCGGTCGGAGGAGCGAGCACAAGCCCACCTGCTTCAGCGGTGGGTATCTGACACGCTAGAGACAATACTGTTCAAATAACAGAACGTACGCGGCGGTGGGGGTCGGGGAGGCGAAGTTTCCCCGAAAACTCCTTCTCGCCGCGGCAGCGGCGGCGCTGCGCCGCCGCTGCCGTGAGAAAAAGGATTCTTGGCGGGCTTGCAGCCCGCCAAACCTCCCTGCTGACCGGTGACCGCGTACGTCCTGTCAAATAAGACCTTAAAGGTCTTGGGGAAGGCTTCCGAAAGCGTCTATTCAAGGCCTTAAAGGTCTTCCATCGCACTTATCTGAAAAGTATTGACGCTAGAGGACACACGGTCGCCTACTTGACCCGATCGCTCAAATAGGCGCGCAGTTCGGCGATAGGTACGCGCTCCTGCGCCATCGTATCGCGGTCGCGCACGGTGACTGTACCGCTCCAAGCCGGATCTTTCCCTTCGCCAAGCGTGTCGAAATCCACGGTGATACAGAAGGGCGTGCCAATCTCATCTTGGCGCCGATAGAGGCGGCCAATCGCCCCCGTATCGTCATAGACGGTACGCATCTGGCCATCGATCTGAAGTTCTTTGCGAATAGCGCGGGCCTGCGCGACCAAACCCTCGTGGTTGCGCTTGAGCGGGAACACGGCAGCTTTGATTGGGGCCAAGCCAGGTCGCAACTGCAGAACTGTGCGGAAGTTTTCGTTCAACAAAGGCTGAGCCTGGCCGCGTAGCTTCTTGCCAAGCTCGATCCGGTCCGCCCCGGTCATGCCCAGCAAGGTCTCGACCTGGGGCAACGACTCGGGCAGAGTGTCAGCGATGGCTTTCCCATGCTCCACCAGGGCGTCGCAGGCTTCGGCGCTCAGTTTGTCGCTGCGGTCGACCGACTTGAGGAATGCTTCGAGCGCACTCCGCGCCGTCGCCAGCTTGTCGGCGTCCGGGGCTTTGGTCATCTCTTCGGCATAGCCCTCACAAAGGACCGCCAGGAAGCAGCGCCCAATCCCCATAGATGGCTCAATCACAAACGGCACGATGTGCTTGCCGCTGGCCTGATCGAAATAGTTCAGCCGGGTAATGCTGTCCGAGTTGGTATTGACCCGCGCGGTCAAACCCAGATTCTCCTGGTCACGGCTGTGCGAGCCGAGGTCGTAGTCGGTGCGGCTGGCAATCCCTTCGATCTCCTCGTAGCCCAGCGATGGGTAGTTGTACATCAGATCGTAGGTGCGCTTGGAATAGTGAGCCAGGTCGTCGCGCGGCACATCGTAGACCTGAATACGGTCGCGGCTGATACCGATGTTCTCCCACCAGCGCAGCCGGTCTTCGAGCCAGCGTTGATGCCATTCGTCCTCAGAGCCGGGCATGACGAAGTACTCGATCTCCATCATGTCGAACTCGCGCACTCGAAACAGAAAGTTACGCGGGTTGATCTCGTTGCGAAAGCCTTTGCCAACCTGGGCGATCCCAAAGGGCAGCTTACGACTGGTCGTGGCAAGGACATTGGCGAAGTTGACAAAAATCCCCTGCGCTGTTTCCGGGCGCAAGTAGGCGAACGAGCCGCTTTCCGCCACCGGCCCGACTTGCGTCTTGAACATCAGGTTAAAGGGCCGCGGTTCGGTCAAGTCGGTAGAGCCGCAGTTTGGGCAGCGGCCGTGGATCTGGTCAGCCCGCCAGCGCAGCTTGCAACTCCGGCAGTCGACCATGGGATCGACGAAGGTTTCCTCGTGGCCGGAATACTGCCAAACCAGCCGGTTCATCAAGATCGCAGCATCCAGGCCCTCCATGTCGTCGCGTTCGTAGATATTTGCGCGCCACCAGTTGTTGATCAGATTTTGCTTGAGTTCGACCCCCAGCGGGCCGTAGTCGTACACGCCTTGCAAGCCACCATAAATTTCCGAGCTCGCAAAAATGAAACCACGTCGTTTGCAAAGGGAGACGATCTGGTCAAGCGTTGTAGCTGGCATAACGCACCTCCTGATACGTGGCGCGGGCTAGCCCGCACCTCGGCGTGGCCTGGAGCCAACAAAAAAGCCCCAGGCGATGAGTTATCGCCTGGGGACGCATCACAATCGCGAGTAACGCGCGGTTCCACCCCAGTTAGCAGCACCCGGATGAATGCCGCTCACTCGTCACACTCGTATAGCTCCACAACGCCCTTCCCCAACGCTATGCCGTCAGGCTTGCACCAACCCTGACTCGCTGTAGGCCAGACTACTGGGTACTCCTCTGCTTCATCGCCATATGGGTCAACAGTATACCACAAATAAAGGCTTACTCGCCTTCGATCTCGACTTCGACCAGAGTTTCATAGGAGTCGACATGGATGCCGTTACTGGTCGCCGGCTTGAGCAAACGGCTATTGTTTGGTTGGGGCAAACGCCCGTCGCGCGCACCGGCAGACTGCTCATTCGAGAGATGGGTGTAAATCTGGGTCGTGGAGAGCGAGGCGTGCCCTAAGAGTTCCTGCACTTCTCGCAGATCAGCGCCATTATTGAGCATATGCGCGGCGAAAGAGTGGCGCAAGGTATGCGGTGTCAAATCCTCCATTCCCACGTCTTCGGCGTAGCCTTTGAGGATAAGCCAGAAGCCCTGGCGGGTCAGGCGCTTCCCGCGATGGTTGAGAAACAGGGCGGCGGTCGGTTGCTCACTACCGCCGGCCAACTGGTTTCGCGCGATGTCACAGTACTCTTCCAGCGAAGTCGCTGCCGTATCGCTCAGCGGCAAGGTGCGCTCCCGCCGCCCTTTGCCAAAGCAGCGCACAGTTGACTGATCGAGGTCGAGATCTTGTATATCGAGCGCGACCAGCTCGCTGACGCGCATGCCCGTAGCATACAACAATTCCAGCATGGCTTTATCGCGCAGTCCCTCAGGAGAGGAAGAGCGCAGCGGCAATTCGAGCAGTTCATCGACTTGATGCGGCGAGATAGCACGCGGCGGAAAGCGATCGACCTTGGGCGATTCGAGCTGCCCAGTAGGATCGGATTCAACCATGCCTTGCTCGACCAGATACGCGAAGAACGATTTCACTGCAGCAGTCCGGCGTGCAACAGTTGAGTTAGCATAACGGCGCTCACGGAGGAAGAGCAGAAACGAGAGCATGTGCTCATGGGTTACGGCCGTCCAACTGGTGACACTCTTCTCACGCAGAAACACCCCAAGCTGTTCGAGATCGGTGCGGTAGGCGGATGTTGTATTCGGGGTCATTCCGCGCTCGTGGGACATGTGCGTCAGGAACTGTTCAATATGGTCTTGCATACCCAATTCCCTCAAGCCCAGCCGCGCTAGAAACGGTCGGGCATTTCTGTGGTGTCATCCAAACAGTGCTTGATAAAATGCCGTACAGCGTATGGTACAGCAAAGCCAGAGGTGTGTCAACCACAGATAGAAAGCCAAAGTGTAAAACGTAATAACTCAGGACAACAACTCCATATGGTATCGTAACGATACAATACGCGGTTCGCTCACACGTTACGTTTTACGTTTTAGACCTAGAAACAGCAACTCTCTTTATATCCACAGTTACGGCAACGGTGGAAACCAGCCCACAGATGCATTGTGAACCCGCAGGCAGGGCATTCGCTTGCATCAGAGCAAGTGGTCGAGCGGAAGAATGAGGTCGCCGCCGCTCCACGTAGCGCTCTAGCAGGCGATGACGTGCGGGGCGTAACATGAGAGGAACCAACGGACTCCGGAGTGTCTTCCTGGGTCACCAATAATCGACGAGACAAAGGATTTTGCATGGCCAACCTCATCTATTACACTTCCGTTTTGGCACGAAGGACAAGGACTGAGGCAACAACAGCACACGGGTGAAACGACAGCCATTGTACCATATCCTGGTTCGCTACGGGCGCAAACTCGATCGACACAAAGGATATCCATCAGATCTCAAGCGTTTGCAACACGGCGGGGTCGGGTACAATTGGCGTCCCCGACATATACGGCGAAATAGCCAAGTATTTCAGCATCCTTTGAGTCAGCTCGCGCGACAAATGTGGGGCATCGCGGTTGCCAAGAACGATTTGACCACCTGCAAACATCCCGTGACCGCCTGCGGTTCCATCGCTCCCAACAACGGAGCGCACCAGGAAACCGGCATCCCTCAGCCGATCGTGCGTTCGCACCGACAACAGCAACGTGTCTTGATACTGACCCATACAGATGCTCCAGCGCATTCCCTCCAGACGCAGCAAGGTGTCAGCCATTTCACCAACCAGATCGGGGTAGGCAAGGGGGCCAATCGAGGCAATCACCACATCATGATACACTCGCGCCGACTGTATTGTTATGTCGAGTTGACGGAAATAGGCAAGAGGAACTTGCGCATGTTCAATGTCGATGAGGGCCGCAGTTTCAACATAAGGCTGCAAATAGAGGTATGCTTCGACATCAGCTTCGGTCGCACCACGGAGCAATCCAAGGGTATCGGTTTTAATCCCATAGAATAACGCTGTCGCAATGACAGTCGGCAAGGGCGCGCCGGTAGCTTGCAGGTATTCGGTCAGTATCGTCGCCGTTGCGCCCAAGTGGGGACGCACATCGGAGAAGAGGGCCGCTTGGGCATTAGCAGCAGGAGGATGCGGATGATGATCGAAGACCACATGCACCGGCGTTTTCGGATCGAGCGCGTTGTTCCCCGCACCAGGTTGGGTGTCTATGAGGGCAACCAATGGGTTCCCCCGCAACGAAGCCTTTGAAAACTTCTTCAAGGGATGCTGGAGATAGCGCACCAGAGCGCGATTCTCTGAGCGGCCAATAATGCCTTTATACGCGATGTTGGTCGTAACGCCTAGTTGCTGTTCCAGCAGGTAATCCAGGGCGACAGAACTCGCAATTGCATCGGGATCAGGGTTGTTGTGCGGTAGGATCAGCACCCGCGACGAACCACGCACGACGGATAATAACGACTCGAGGGAGGTGGACATGGCTTCTCTTCCAAATATAACTTATTCGTATCCTGTAGACGCCGGTGCATAGTTCGTCAGACAATTAGAAGTATAACATGTTTTATCTAGCTACTACCATCATCCATCACGAAATGTTCGTTACCTGTCAGATTTTCTTTGAGGCGAACATACCCTGGTCAACCGTATGAAATGTAGGCAAGGAGGACATACGCATGACAGCGACCGACGACGCTTTTACGCGCAATATAGCGCGCTGGAAGGCCGAACAACAGACGCCGTGGGCTCAACTCAAGTACCGGCTGGTTGTGGGCAATCTCAACAAACACCTGGCCTCGCCGCCACAGCGCATCCTCGACGCCGGCGGCGGCAATGGCGTTGATGCGCTCCAACTCGCCCGTGCGGGCTACCACGTCACGCTCGTCGACTCATCGGCGGCGATGCTCGACGAAGCGCGACAGGCGTTCAGCGCGGCGGGGCTAGCTACGCGCTGTACCGTCTATCAGTGAGATCTGACCGACTTGGGCGATCTGTTTCCTAGCCCCGACTTTGACGTGATCATCTGTCACAACGTGTTGCAGTATGTTCCCGACGCGACACAATTGCGCAAGACACTGTCGGACCTGCTCAAAGCTGACGGCATACTTTCGTTGATGAGCGTCAATCGCTATTCGGCGCCCTACCAGGCGGCGTTTCTCCATCACAACTTGGAACGGGCGTATCAGAGCCTGGACGAACAAATGCAGCGCGCAACAATCTTCGACGCCCCAGTGAACCTCTACACCGCCGAGGAGATCAGCCAACTCCTCGCCGCCCAGGGCTTTTCCACCATCCACCACTATGGCATCCGCTGTATCTGCGACTACTGGGAAGACAATGCGCGCAAGGAGCAGCCGCGAATTATGGAACAGATCGAGCGGCTGGAGTTGCGACTCACCGATGCTTTCCCTTACAAATTTCTAGCGCGATACTATCAACTGATCGCCTCCATATAGAACTGCATCGACGCCCTGTAAGAGCACGCAGATTGGGCACATGGACGCAGATTCGCCGCAGATAGCTGCAGGGATGGCAATCTTGCGGTTGATCTGCGACCCATTTCTCCTTTGACGAAGCCTCCCCAAACTCTCTCTTGACAGATACGAAATGATAGATTAATATATCTATCATGTCAATCACACACAAACCCATTGAGCGAGAAATCTTAGACGCCGTTCAGTCGCTTCTGGCTGAGGTCGGCGCGGCATTCACGATGGAACAGCTCGAGGCGAAAACAAACGTTTCCCGCGCCACCATTTACCGTCGCGTCGGAAACAAAGAGACGCTGCTCAAGCGTCTAGCGCAGGAACGCGGTGAAACCTTCAAGAAGACCGATCTGCGGTTGAACATCCTGAAAGCGGCGCGATCTGTTTTTAGTCGAGAGGGTTTGATTGCCGCCACGATGGAACAGATCGCCATTGAGGCGAAAGTAGGTGTAGCAACAATCTACCGTTACTTCGGTGACAAGGAAAGTTTGGTATACGCCCTGGTCGAAGAGCTGTCACCCCGAACCGCCGTTCGAACGCTTGCCCTTCAACCTAGTGAAGATGTCGCCGCTGACCTCGAGACCATTGTGAGCGCAGTCCTGCCCTTCTTCCATGAAAACCGCGATATGTTACGGCTCGTTTTTATGGGCAGCGAGACCGAACGACGCTATCTCGATAGTTTGCGCGAACGATCAGATTCAACTCTGGCGCATTTGACGAACTACTTCAGTGCGCAAATGGTAGCCGGACGCCTGAAGAAAGCAGGCGAGGCCAGCGAGCTTGCGCTTACCCTCGTCGGCATGGCGCTAGCCTTCGCCGTTATCGGTCCACTGCACTATGGTATGGAACTCGATCATCCCGAACGCAGCAGTAAGCTTATTGTCAGTCTTTTCTTGAATGATTTGCGAGGGGGTCAATGATGACGCCTTTCATCGTTTCCTTTGACACAATATCTAGCGCTGACCTCACCAAAGTGGGCGGCAAGGGGTCGAATCTCGGCAAGTTGGCGCAGGCAGGGTTCAACGTTCCACCCGGTTTTTGCATCAGCACGAACGCTTTTGCCTGCTTCATGGCCCAAGCGCCAGACGACATTTATACCTACCTGGATGAGGTATCAGCTCGTGATCTCGATCAGTTGCGCTGTGTCGGCAAACGGGTGCGCATGCTGTTAGAGAATGTTCCCTTCCCAACAGAAGTTGCCGATGCCGTGGTGCAAGCCTGGCTCGACTTTGGCGCCGATCACGCCTATGCCGTGCGCTCCTCCGCGACTGCCGAAGACCTGCCCCACGCTTCCTTTGCCGGGCAGCAAGATACGTATCTGAACGTCTGCGGGAAAGAGGCGCTCCTGATGAGTGTCAAAGCTTGTTTTATCTCGCTCTTTACCGATCGCGCGATTCTGTACCGCTTACAGAACGGCTTTGACCACCGCCAGGTCGCCCTCTCGGTTATCGTGCAGCGGATGGTTCAATCAAACGTCGCGGGTATTCTCTTTACAGCAGATCCGGTTACGGGCAACCGCAACATTGCCTCGATCGACGCCAGCTTTGGGCTGGGCGAAGCCCTTGTGTCCGGCCTGGTTTCAGCAGATTTGTACCAGGTCAACAAACGTACCAATGATATTCTCAAACGGCAAATCAACCCCAAGCAGATAGCCATTCGTTCTCTGGCAGGAGGAGGGGCCAGGAAAGTCGAGCTTACCAAGGAGGAAAGCGCCCAAGCCGCCCTCACAGACGCGCAGGTGCTGGAACTTGCCAGACTCGGCAGCCAAATCGAGGCGCATTACAAGGCGCCACAAGATATTGAGTGGGCGCTTGCAGGCAACAGCTTTTATATCACCCAAGCACGCCCGATCACCTCGCTTTATCCGCTGCCCGAACCCCAGCCCGCGGATGACGCTCTACACGTGTATGTCAGCGCCTCGCACTTTCAGGTTATGACCAATGCGATGCCGCCGCTGGCGCTGTCCGTTTTGCGCACCATTCTTCCTGTCGGGCATACAAACGGGCAAATCGAGAGCAACTACATCCTTCCTGCAGGCGGGCGCGCCTATGCCGATTGTTCCTCGATTCTGCGGCATCCCGTGGGACGACGCTTGTTTCTACGCGGATTCAAGAATGCCGATCAGCTCGCGGTAGGCGCCCTTGCCGAAATTGCCAAACGCCCCAACTTTGCATCACACGGGGAGCGCATCAACCCCCTCAGGCTGCTGCCGATTGCATATCCCTACATCTTGAAGATCGTACGCCTGCTTTTCTGGGGCCAACCCGAAGGCGCAACCAGTAGAACATTGAGCTTCATGGATGAGTATATTGCAACGGTGAAGTCAAAGCTGGATGGCGCGAACAATGTCCGAGCCAGACTCGCTATCGTCGTGTCTGAAATGCAGAACTTGATCAAACCTGTTCTCACCTGGGCGCCCTGTCTGGTGGCGGGGGTAGTGGCGTCGATCTTGCTACGAGCGCTCCTGGACAAACGGGAGCACGCTGATCACCTGATCGCGTTAGGGCGCGGTTTGACAGGTAATGTTGCAACAGAAATGAACCTCGCGGTAGGCGATCTTGCCGATGCGGCCCGCGCCTCCGAAGCATTGATATCGCACCTGCGACAGGCCGATATCAGTGCAGAAACGCAGCTCTCCAACGCCGCACATCTGCCTGGCGGCGAAACATTTTTGCAAGCGTGGAACACGTTCATAAGCACGTACGGTATGCGCGGCCCCTCTGAAATCGACCTGAGTCGCCCGCGCTGGTCGGAAGACCCCTCCTCCCTCTTACACATGGTCGTGGGCGCACTCGGACACAGTGCGCCAGGAACGCACCGAGCCCACCATCAAAACCTGGTCGATGAAGGCGAACGAGCGGCGAAGTCCCTCATCGCGGCGGCGCGGCGCGGCTGGGGGGGATGGCTACGCGGCCCCTTGACACACCGCCTGATCTGCGTCAGCCGTAACTTTATGCCTCTGCGTGAACACCACAAGTTTCTCGCTATTCGGCTATTAGCGTTGACCAAGCCTGTTTTGCGCGAGGCGGGCGAGCAACTTCAGGCTGAAGGCAGACTCGATGCACCCGATGACATCTGGTTCCTCACGTTAACCGAGGTGTTCGACGCGCTTGATCGACCCGCAACACCTTTGCAAAAGCTTGTGCGCGAGCGACGGAGTGCGTTTGAGCATTACCAACACCTCACTCCGCCCCGCGTGATGACCAGCGAAGGCGAAATTCCGGTTGTCAAATATGAAGGGGCGCATGCGCCCGTAGGAGCGCTCGTCGGCAGCCCGGTTTCAGCCGGTGTGGTCGAGGGTATCGCCAAAGTCGTACTCGACCCGAATACAGAGATGCTCGATCCAGGGGAAATTCTGATCGCGCCGTTTACCGATCCTGGATGGACGCCGCTATTCGTAAACGCCGCCGGGTTGGTCACGGAAGTCGGCGGATTGATGACGCACGGTTCGGTTGTAGCGCGCGAGTATGGCATTCCGGCTGTTGTTGGGGTACTCGACGCAACAAAGAAGATCAAAACCGGCCAGCGTATTCGGGTTCATGGCGACGCGGGATATATCGAACTGTTGGAGCACAAGCATACAACACCAGAGGTAGGTTCTATATGAAAGCCACAGTTGGCGCTCTTATCCTCACACTTGCAATTTTGATGTGTCTGGCTCTCTGGCAAGGTACAGAGACCTTTGCGAATGGCTGGAACAGCTCACTGCAACAACTCCTGCGTTTTCTTCCGACCCTAGTCATCGCTATGCTCATAGCGGGATTCACCGAAACACTCATCCCCCAGGACATAGTCGAGCGTTGGCTTTCTGATTCATCAGGGTGGCGCGGCATCGGCATCGCATGGCTAGCGGGCATTTTGACCCCCGGCGGCGGCATTATTGGCTTGCCGCTGATCGCTGCATTGTATCAAGCGGGCGTGGGAGTCAGCGTCCTGATGACCTACGCCACATCCTTTGCAACACTTTCGATCCTGCGGATACCGTTAGAAGTGGGGTTTTACGGCTGGCGCTTAACGGCAGTGCGCATCGCCGTTTCTCTCTGTTTGCCGCTCATTGCGGGCGGGTTGACGCAGTTGCTCCTGCCATTGCTCAAGCAGTAGGATCGATTTCGGCCTTCCGCGCGGACATCGCCCCGTAGCAGTGGCTTGCAACCGCCAAAACTTCCGCTTGAACTTCCCGACAACCTGCGCTCCAAGCGCCCTGAACGAAAGTTCGGGTTTACAGCTCAAGTCGGCTGAAGCCGACTCGCTTGCAGCGCGCTAAAGCGCACTTTCGTTCTCAGCCTGAACTTTAGTTCAAGGCTGCGTAGCCGCGAGCCCCCGCATGCGGGGGCTTTGCCAAGGCCGCGCTGCCGACCTGCGGCAACGCAACCACACGGCCCAAACTGATCGGCAAGCCGAAGCAATCCGCCAACAGGCGGGCGACGTTCCGATCACTGAGGTGGTAGTCACCGTGCAAGACCGTGACGACAGCGACGGCGCGCGGGCCAAAGGCGCCGGGGGCACGTCGGCAGGGCGATCAGCGATGACCAGGTTTCCGCAGCCGGGGCAGCAGACAATATGATACTGATGGGCGGTCATGACCGGTCGGACGACCGGGAGCTCCCATACATACCGGGTCCGCACAGCACAGGCATCCTGCCGCACATGCCCCAGGGAGTCGCGGCAGGTTGGACAACGAGCCGGATAATGATCCCGCACATGGTCGATATGATCGGGGGCGGATCGGGTCGATGATGGCGCGGATGCCCAGGCTGGCCGCCGGCCTTGCGCCCGCTGGTCCTGCGCACGGGGCGCGGCGGCGCGGTGGGCGGGTCAGATGATGCGGGCTGGGACGCATTCTGGGAATGTTGGTTGAGCCGCGCTTCCGGATCAGCCAGGCGAGACTGCAGTTGGACCAGTTGCTGCTGGGTGATGATCTGCTGCTGAGTCAGAATATGCACCAGAATCTCTCGCACTGGCGAACGGGGAACGGTGTGGCCGTCCAGTCGTCAGGCGTGATACCGATACCAGGTGGCGGCAGGTCGTGATCCATGCGCTAATACCCATTCGACCTAGATATTCGGCATACTGCCACCTTGGGCAAAGCGAAGGGTCTCGACAGGAGAAAGCCGAGATGCTTCGCGGAGTTCATCCTGAGCGAAGCCGAAGGGCTCAGCATGACATGCGCGGTATTCACGTTGAATTGGTATAAGTGCCTATCCGAATAACCCGGCAGCGCGGAACGCGATACAGGCGCAAGCAAAATGCAGGAAGGCGAGATAATGCTCTGGCCTCTTATCCCAGCGCACCAGAATGCGCCGAAAACGGTTCATCCCGCTCTGCGTGCGTTCGACAACCCAGCGCCTCGCGCGTTTGCCCGCCTCCTGCGCCAGTTCTTTGGCTTCCTCACCACGACTGCGCATATGGGCGGTCAAGCCACATTCCTAGAGGAGGGCGCGCACTTCCGCATCATCATAGCCTTTATCCAGGCACATGCCTAGTAGCTGCTCCGTGCTCGGATCGGGACGGTCCGCCACGATGCTTTCGATGGTTGCCTGCACCAGTTGCCTACCATGTCGATTCGCGCCATCAATCGCCAGGCCAAGCGGCACGCCATGACTTCAGTCAGCAAACGTCATTTGACGCCATCTTTGCCACGGTCAGTTGGGTTGGAACCGGTTTTTTTCCCCAAGCGACGCCTTGGTCATCGCCCCATCCATCCTCAGCCAGACCCAGTCAAGGCCCGGTCATTCATCAAACCGGTCCAAACCGGCTTACCAGCATTTTAGGAAGACGCCAACCGCAACCCATGTATGCACACGGTCGTGGGCAGTTGACTTGGCGTCCAACGCGGTCTGATTGCGGGCCTCCCACTGACTGCCAGTACACAGCACATAAAAATGGCATCGGCACACCGGCGATCAGGCACGCGGGAGCGGCCATCGTCAAAGCAGCGGGTCTTTTTCCGTACCGGCAGGATCGGCTCCAGCACGGCCCATCATTCATCGGATACGCGGAATCCGGTCGCGACGGTTGTTTGGGGTACGCGTTCGCATTCGTTTTGGTGAAGTTTGTGTGTTCATGGTGTGAAATATACAAGGTTTTTCGGATAAGCTCTAAATATGCCGGTCGTTGGGATGCTTTTCAAATGGCTGCAATCAGATCATCAGATGGCCCCACAACAGCTCCGTGAACGGTTATAATTGTACACTCACCTGGTGCTCAAAGTTGCAGATATGTATTCATATGAAAAAATATTATGGCGAGCGACACCTGCAGCGTTCAATCAGCTGCAGGTATCACTCGCCAAACAGGACAGATGCAAAAACCATACGCGCTGCTCACCAACTATTCGCTTTTGGTGAAGGTGTAGACATCCGCACCTTTGCCGAGGACGATGGTCGGCGCGGCAGCGTCGCCCTGGAACTTGAAGAGTGCGCCGGTGAGCGGCGGCTCGACCATGATATAGCCCTCGATGGCGCCGGCGTCATCGAGCTTTGTTTTGAGTTCGGACTGGAATTCGCCTGCGTCGAAGAAGAGTCTGTCATTTTCCAGGACGATACTGATCTCGCCAAGAGCGTCGTTGGCGTATTGTCCCACAAACGGGCTGATGGCTTCAACGTCCAACGTATCGCTGATCAGCCTGGCTATCTGCTCAAACTGTTCTTGGCCCAGTTGGAGGGCTGACATTGCTTGCGCCTCGGCTTCGGGCAACTGCTCAAACACCAACTCGAAGAGGCGCGCCCGCACCGATTCGCTGAAGCCATTTGCGCCTTGTCCATTCGTCAGTACAATGATGCCGAGCTTGGCATTGGGCAGAAAGCCAAAGCTGGAGGTGAAGCCGAGTGTGTTGCCGCCATGCTCGATCAACTGCTGGCCTTTGTAGCTGCTAACAAACCATCCTAGCCCATAGCTGGTTTCCGCATCTACCGGCACCTGCGGCTGCCAGGTCACGTTCATATTCTTGGCGGAGGCGACCTGCGCGCCATCTGGCGCGATCCCCTGATTGATCTGGGTGATCATGTATTTGCTCATGTCGAGCGCTGTCGACCAGTGTGCTCCGGCGGGGGCGATTGGCGTCAGAATTTGCTCCATGCTCAAGGGTATAGTCTGATACACGTTATCGACGGCGAGGCTAGTGCTATGCGGCAGGGCGTAGTTGTCGCTCGCTTGCACCTCGGCGAAGGAGAGGGTGGTATCTGTCATCCCGATGGGATCGAGCACGCGCGCTTGGAGCGCTTGTGTATACGCTGTATAGAAATCATCGGGTTGGCCATTGGCGGCAATCGCTGCAATATAACCACCCGCCCCCACCATCTGGTTGCTGTATTGAAATGCTTCGCCGAATTCGGTGAAGAACTCGAAATCCGACAGCGACGCGACAATATCTTCTGCGGTGAGTTGCTGGGCGTTGAAGATGAGTTCAAAATCGCGGCGCGGCACCCCAGTGCAAGCGCAGACCAGATTCCGCATGGTGATCTGTTGCGATAATTCCGGGTCTTTGACCGCGAAGCTGGGTAGGATCTGTTGGGCGGGCGTGTCCCAGGTTATCGTACCATCGTCGACTAGCGTCGCCATCATCAGCGTCGTCAGACTCTTGCCGGTCGAGCCGATCATCATGCGCGTCTCCGGCGTCATTGGATCGCCCTGGTCGTTGCGCACGCCAAAGCCCTTGCTGTAGACGACCTCATCGCCTTGGACAATCGCGACAACGGCGCCGGGAATTTTGTAGGCCGCCATCACATCGTTGATGTATTCTTCGATCTGCGCCGTTATTTGCGGTGTGACCGGGAGCGGTTGCGCTGCGCTCAAGTCCGCTTCTTCGAGGGCGAGAATGTCGAACCCGGATTGAATGATGGCTATTTGAGAGCTGCGTCTCTGTATGTCAGCAAGCGGTCCGTCCACCAGAAGAACATAAGACGTACCTTGATACATTTGGGCCAAGCCGGCTAGGAAACGCTCCTGATTGCCGTCGTCGTAGTTGGTCGCAACCAACTTCTCGACCCCGCCGCCGGGCGGTAGTTCTTGCGTTTCTTTGGGTTCGAGTACAAATGATGGATCGACACGCTTCCAGGCATCGGCAATCGCAGCGACAGGATCGTCACTCTCGATGACTAGGGCATAGACCTTGATCTGCTCGTCTGGGTCAGTAAAGAGGACAAAGCCATCGTCTGGCGTCGCCTGCCAATTTGTCGGGATCGGCACGGCAAACTTGCCGTCGGGATCGCTGTAGGTCTGCGAATCCTCTGTTGTGGAAGACTGGTCGGTGGAGTCTGTTTCGGTTGTGTCCGGTTCTATCGTAGCGGAGGGGTTTGCGCTCACAGTAGGTGAGACGGTTGCAGTTGCATCCGGAGAATCATCTGGGCCTGGCGTGTTTGACGTTGAACCGGATTCGGTTGGATCTGTTGTTGGAGTGGGCGTTTCGCTGCACGCCGACAGCATTGGCATGACCAGCAGGAGCGGCGCAAGCGCCGAAAACATCTGACGAACGTACATATATCCTCTATCCTCCGTATGACATTCATAGTGTCACGATTGTATGTCTTTGTATGCCTGTATTACTGACGCCATGCCAGCCAGGCTGCAACGACAGCCGTCTATGGTGTCACAGTGTAAGGTCAGCGAATGTTGATCGAATGTGTGGCGCTATGAGAATAAGCCTCAGCACTGTTATGAACCTGTCGTTTTATTGCTTCTGCTCCTGCGTTGGCGGCGCCGCTTCTTGAGTGCTCACAAGTAGCCCATCACTTGGATCAACCAGAAAGGCATAGCTCACGAGACGCCGGCGCCGACCTGCTGTCGGGGCGTTTGCATACAGTGCTGTGAGCTGTGCTCGCCATTGGGCCGCGAACTCCTGCATTTCCTCATCACTCAAGTACACCATCTCCTGCCGAAAGCTGATCCCATCATCGATGGCGTTGATACTTGGCTGGCTGAGATACCGTTCGAAGTCGGCCAGCAACAGGCCGATAAACCAGCTAAAAAGCTGGCGCTGCTGATTGCGATCAAGCAATTGTGCGTCAGCTTCAGTCAGATTAGCGGCGTGTTCGGGCACGCTATAGACCCGTTCCATCGCGCCACGAACCCGTCGCTCTTCTACAACCTGCGCAATCTCCGCTTCGATTAGGATTTGCAGGTGCCGATAAATCGTCACTTGCGACACTTCGGGAATCAAGGCGGCAAGCTGTTGTGCAGTGAGGGTACGCCCGACCAGGGCTTGAACAAGGCGGAGGCGTACTGGGTGAAATAAGCCTTCAAGTCGTTGACGACCCATCGAATTCGTCCCTCCTTTCGCACTTACAATACTGCAATTATTTTCAGTATTGTAACCATTTTCAATATTGTAATTGATGAGAGACGTATTTATCAATAGCCAATCGTAAATCGGTTTGAAGGAGCTGTCGTCTGAAAAGGGCTTTGGAGTGCGGCAGTCTGACTGTTGTGCGATAGTATGCTCCTGTGTCAGGGCTGCGTCAAAGCGGCAGATCAGCCACAGATTGGCGGATTTCTGCGGCAAGTCCGCACCCATTCGTGTCATCTGCGTGCGATTGCAGGACTAAAAAGCCGCTCGTACGCCGTGTTTGACAGTCAGGATAATGCGGTATAATATGGTCTATACCACCTAGCAGAACGCGAAGATCATGATTGACAAACAGAGCGCCATTCCGCTCTATGTTCAGCTCAAACGGCTGATCGAAGAGCAGGTCGCCCATGGCGCCCTCGCGCCGCACAGTCGCATTCCCTCCGAACGTGAGCTGAGCGAGCAATTCGAGATTAGCCGCATGACGGCCCGCCGGGCGCTGACCGAGCTTACCCGCGAGGGGCTGATCTATACCAGTGCTGGGAAAGGGACGTTTGTCGCCGAACCAAAGATCAACCAGAGTCTGCAGGCATTGACCAGTTTCACCGAAGATATGCGCGTGCGCGGTATGAAGCCAAGCACCCGCCTGATCCGCTGTGAACTGATCGCCGCTCCCGAACTGGTTGCGTCCAAACTGCGCGTTCCGCTGGCGACGTCGGTGCTTTGTGTCGAGCGACTGCGCCTCGCTGACGGCGAAGCGATGGCGCTGGAAGCAGCCCACTTTGCGTTTGTCGGGATGGAACGGATGCTCACCATCGATCTGGCAGGTTCGCTCTATGCGCTCTTACAGGACGAATTTGGGTTGACGCCTGCAGAGGCGATCCAGGAGTTCGAGGCGCGATTAGCCACGCACCGTGAATGTCTGCTGCTTCAGTTGAGTGATGGGATGCCTGTCCTCAAGCTGGAACGCACGACCTTCGATGCTGAACAGCGACCATTTGAATATGTACAGTCGGTCTATCGGAGCGACCGCTACCGCTTCGTGGCCAGGCTGGTGCGGGAAGGTGCAAGATGAGTCAGACAGCGATCGATCCAGTTGGTCAGAGCGTGATGTTGAGCTTTGCCGGAACTCAGGCCACAGCGGAGTTGCGCGCTGCACTAGCCCAAACCCGTGCGGCTGGCGTTATTCTGTTCGCGCACAACATCGGCACACCCGCAGAGCTCCACGCGCTATGCACCGCGCTGCAATCTTGCGCCGCCGAGTTGCGTTTGCCGCCGCTGCTGATCGCAATTGACCAGGAGGGCGGGATTGTCAGTCGCTTGCCCGCGCCTTTCGTCACGCCGCCGAGCCAGATGGCCCAGGCAGCGACCGACGACCCGGTAGCAGCCTATGCTTGCGCGCAGGTGACCGGTCAACAACTCCGCGCATACGGGGTCAACGTCAACTTCGCCCCGGTACTGGATGTCAACAATAATCCGGCTAACCCTGTAATTGGCACACGCGCCTTTGGCGCCGATCCGGCGACGGTGACACGCTTTGGCCTGGCCGCCCTGCGCGGCTACCGGGAGACCGGCGTGGTTGCGACCGCCAAGCATTTCCCCGGTCACGGCGATACCACCATCGACTCGCACCTGGACCTGCCCGTCCTCGATCACGAGCGCGCCCGCCTCGACCAGATCGAACTGGCGCCGTTCAAGGCGGCGATAGCAGCGGGTGTTCCGGCAATCATGACCGCCCATATCGTGTTCAACGCACTTGACGATTGTCCGGCGACTCTTTCCCGCCGCGTCTTGCGCGGCCTGCTCCGCGGTGAATTGGGCTTCACGGGCGTGGTGTTCACCGATGCGTTGGATATGCGCGCCATCGCCGATCATTATGGCAAAGCCGAAGCGGCGGTACGGGCCAAGGCAGCCGGGACCGATGTTGTCTTGCCGCTGGGGACTCTTGCCGAGCAAGTCGCGGTTGTTGAAGCACTGCGCGACGCCTTGCGCCACGATCGTATTCCTCTCGGCGACTTTGTCGTGACCGCACAGCGGCTGAACACGCTCCGGGCAAGCTATCGGATCACGCATAGCCTGCCGCCCTACGCCGAGCCGGACAGTGCGCTGCTTGAACCGGTGCTGGCTGTTGCGCGGCGGAGCATCACGGTGCGCGACGCGCAGGGCATTTTGCCGCTGCCGTCCGATGCGCGTCTGACGTTGATCGACTGCCTGCTGCCCCGTTTCTCGCTGGTCGAGGAGGAAGTAGAGCGCGCCGATCGGCTCAGGTCGCTGGTTCAGGCTGCCTTCCCTGGCGCTATCAGCCTGACCCTGCAACCGGAGGCAAGCGACGATGAACTGGCCCAGACGCTCGACATAGCCCGAACCAGCGAAGTACTCTTCTTGGTGACCCGGAATGCTTGCTTTGTCGAGCAGCAGGCGCAGCTCGCAGCAATGCTGGCGCACCTGGAGCAACCGCTGATCCATGCCGCGGTGCGTAATCCCCAAGATGCCGATCGGCTGCCCAATGCAGCGGTGTCGATATTGACCTATGGCGACCCGCCGCTTTCGTTGCGGGCGATGGTAGACGTGTTGCGCGGCGTATAATCTCTATTCTGAGTGATGAGGTATGACCAAAGCTCCACGGCGCACACTTGACGTTTCACGTTCGACATCTTGCTCTCCCGGTATCAGCGTGTTGCTGACCGAACGCGCCGATCTGCTTGCCGGGCGGCGGATCGGGGTGCTGGCCAATGCGAGCGGCGTGCTGCCCGACCTGACGAGCAGCGCCGATGCATTGCTGCGCACCGCCGACGTGCGCGCGCTCTTTGCACCTGAACACGGCCTGTACGATGCGGCAGCCGAGGGGGCGGAGATCGGGCACGACGTTCATCGCTCCGGTGTGCCGATCTATAGCCTCTACGGGGCAAACCTCGCGCCGCTGCCAGCGCAGTTTGCTGGCCTGGATGCGATTGTCTGCGACATCCAGGATGTTGGCTGTCGCTTCTATACTTATATCTGGACGTTGATCAAGCTCATGGAAGTTGCGGCCCAGCTTGGCGTCGCCGTGATTGTCGCCGACCGACCGAACCCGCTCGGCGGGGCGCTGATCGAGGGACCGGGGGTAGAATCACCCTATCGCACCCTGGTTGGCCTGCACGATGTTCCCATCCGCCATGGGTTGACCCTGGGCGAGTTGGCCCGCTTGGTCAACGCCAAAACCAGGTTGGGATGCGACCTGACTGTTGTGCCGTGCATGGGATGGCGGCGCGCAGAACTGTGGGCGGCGACTGGTCTGCTCTTCAGGTCACTAGATTTCGCCTCGATGTACGGCACTAACGACGTGAAGAGTTCGGAGTTCATCGCCAGCACTCCGGTTGGTGAAGTTTGCAGGGTCAAAGATCGAGAAATTTGGATCTCCACGTCGGTCCAGGATCGCCGGGATTCCCCCGCTCCATTATAGTCCATTGATAGTGAAGAGAACGCACCATTCAGCAGAAAATCGATCGAAATGCTAGATAAATGATGGCGATTTAATCACTCCCTAACACTGGTTTAACATAAATAGATTATGTCCTTTTCAATGAAGCCATATAATGGCAAATATTTATTTCATAAGGAAGAGGCATCAATATGAAACAGTATATGTTGGTATTGACAATGTTCGTTGTACTTTTGTTCGGAGGCTGTGTTACAGGGATCAACCAGCCCCGGACCGATGCAGTATCCAATCTGAGAACCGAGGCAAGCACCGGTCCCAACAGGTTGGCCGATGATAATCCAGCTCAGGTCTGGCGCTTTGCCGTTTTTCCGGACATGCAGGGCCGGGATGATGATGACTATTCTTTTGAACTACGCTATACCCAGCCCGACGGGAGCGAAATCACCAATGAGGCGCTTACAAAAAAGGGCGACTACTACATCGGAATTGACATCAACCAGGACGGTATCTGGGATGGTTCAAGCCATCAAATCGATGTAAGCGACCCTTTCAATCCCAAATTTGTCCTGGATGATAAGGGCTACGGTATTCCGGTGGACTCCACAAAGCGACAGGATGCGGTGGGGGACTGGAAGGTGCTGCCATTACCCTATGCAGAGCCTATCATCGATAAATTGATTGAAGAAAACGTAGACCTGGTACTTTTTATCGGGGATTTTACGGAACACCGCAGTGAACACGAATACGTACTGTGGCGAGAGCATATTGCCAAACCCCTCATAGAGGCAGGCATCGATATCTATCCCATCCGGGGCAACCACGAGATTGTCAACGGCCGCAACTGGCTGGCATGGTTTGCCGATGCCTATGAAACCCAGAAAACCTCTGTCAACAACGTCGATAACGACATCGACGTCTATAGCAGTGAGGACGGGTACGATCAGGGCTACCAACTGTACCGCCACTACGCAGGCAGCCTCCTGGATGAAAAAATTGCCTCAGGAGCGATACAGAGCTACTCGGAAGACTACAAAGATCTTGTTTACTATTTCATCCACCGCAACACCCTGTTCGTGGCCCTGGACCCCTACTTTGCCGACCTTGTCAGTACCCAATACCGGGGTACCTGGAGCCTTCTCTACGATTGGCTGGAGGATGTCTTCGAGAGAGAGGCGCCCCGTGTAGATCATATTGTGGTGTTCAGCCACGAAGCATTTGTCACCAAACATCGTCCACAGATGTATGAAGAAAAAGCTTACGGCAGCTATTTGCAAACCCTTGCCGAAGAAAAGCTTCGGGCATTCGATGCAGGAAGCCAGGACAGTGAACGCCCGGCACAGTTTGACCTGCTGGCCTACGACATGGGTCAGCTCGGTTTCGTACTCCAGCAGAACGAGTCCAGACAGGGACTGGTAGAACAGTTATTCGGACTCCTGGCCAGATATCAGGTGCACTTTTTGGTTGGCCATGATCACCAGTATATGCGAAGTCTGATTCATTCAAGGCCCGGTGACAAAACCTCTCCTGCCTTTACCCAGATTATCACCGGAAACGCCTCGTGGAAGGCCTATGAAAACAACTTCGGCGCCAATCCTGAGTTTGAATCTCCTATTTATCAGGACAACTTTGTTGATCCCCAGACGGGCCACTCAGGAAAAATATCCTTTGTCCTCGCCGAGGTAAATGGTCGACAGACGACCTATACCAACCACTATGCCACTGTCTCGTTCAAAGACGAGTACGCATCGGAAAACAAACTCCGCTACGACTTTGACAGGAAACAGTGGAATTTCTATGTTCAAGAAGACGGACAAACGGTAAATCGCCCCATCCCCCTGGAATGGAAAACCGGTGATATGGAAAGCTATACCAGCGATTCGCTACGACGGATTGTGGGACCCGGAGAAAATTACTATACCACTACAACCGCAGCCATTGATCAGGGGTATCTGGGAACCGAGTTCACCATCATTGACGGTACAAATCTCACCTACAACAGTTCAAAGGCTCATCTCCGGAATAATACGATCCAGAATATGAGTGAGCTACTGGCTTTAAGTTGGTTTACCGACGATAATCCGACAACCCTGTCGGATATCATTCTGATCAATGGAAATCAAAATCAGGATGGAAGCTATATCGATCATGAAGGTGTCATCCAGACAACGACTGTCACCGATTCCAGCCTGGGGGCAACCAATAAGTATGGCTCCCAGAATGCTCCCTATACAATCATAGAGGGAGAGCGGATCGTGAGTACATCTCCTTCTCTGATATTCAACAATAGATCCGGCTTTCAGGCCAACAATCCCACAATGGTGACCCGAGATGGTATCCTGGTCAAAGGAAGGGATTATGCCCGGGAGCATGCCAAGGACTACGGCCCCCTGGACAACTTGTACACTGGTGACGGAATCATCGGCGAAAACGGACTGGATTTCGCCGATGCAATGGCAGTCATGATGAGCGTACCGGCGGATGTTCCCCTGGATGAGGTGACCCTGGGCAGGTATGACGAAGCAAGCAAGACCTGGGCGCCGGTATTTCGGGATGAGTGTTTCGTAAAAACCGGCTACTCGGATCACTACAGCGTCCTCTATCGTCTGGATGAACAGGAACCCGAAGGCGGCTTTGGCACAGACGGCTATGAGCAGCAGTATTGGGGTTACAACCATAATGCCCACGCCATCTGGGGCTTCATCCATACCGATGGGATGTTTGCAATTATCCGTAAACCATAATTTCCTGCAAATCAAAGAATTGGGACAACGCCGGCCCTCGGGCCGACTGTCCCTTCGGACATATTGTGTAGGATTTTTCCTCTGCCGGGCTTCAGCCAGACAGGTAGGAAAGAAAGGGCTGCTCCAGTGCATCACCCTCCGTCCGGGTATGGTGGTGTATCTTGGTTAACTGATAACCGTGTCGGGCCATTCTTTCTATTTCATCGGGGGAAGTGTCCAGAGCCTCTATCATTGAACGAACAAGTTCATGGTGATTTCCCGCAGGAACTAGCCAACCATTCTCCCCAGATTTGACCAACTCCGGTATTCCGGCCACATAGGTAGAAATCACCGATCGCCCGACGGCAAAGGTCCTCTCAGGTGTAGGTTTTTTACTTTCCGGCGGACGAATGCTGCATCAGGACGTGGCAAATGAAGACTTGTACGCCAGAGATGTTTTCCGCATCAGAATGCGCTCTGTCAA
>JAKSDJ010000276.1 GCA_022360155.1 Chloroflexales bacterium
TTATAAACAAGTCAATATAATTATATCTTGACATTTATAAATAAGTACTTATAATGAAGCCGTACTCATTGAAACAAACAAATGCCCGCCCCGCGCTGCACCGCGAGCCGGGCCACGTCCCACAGGAGGAGACCCCATGGCACAGCGCCACGAGCCCCAGCGCCGCACTGAACACACCAAGCAGCACAACAGCGCCGGCGATGTATGCCTCAGCAGGCCGATGCCGGCGCGGCGCCACGTGGCACCCGCTGGCATCGGCGCGGCGCGCGGGCTGATGCGCGGGCTGATGCGCGGCGCGGGCGATGCGCCGATACTGCCTACGGTTTGTGAACATACATCGCCCTCCCGTGGTGTCCTATCCGCGCCGGGGAACGTGGCGTATTCACCCTGGCGTTGGGCCCAGTCGTTCGGGCGACTGGGCCCTTTTTGGCATCCGGTTAACAAATGCCAGCGGTCTGGTATGATAGAGGGTGAAGCGACGCGCCAGTTGGCGCTGGTGCGTCGGCTTCATCCTCAGCCCTCCGGTTCGTGGACTCCTCACGCGGTTGCGAACCGGAGGGCTAGCCTATCCTCTTCCACAATCAAATCTACAACGCGAACCCCCAGCGCCTTCGCAATCTTTGCAAGAGTAAAGATGCCTACGCCCTTGTCTGTAAGCTGGTTGTGCCATGCTTTATAGACAGTAGCATAGGCAACGTCGGCCCTGCGCGAGAGTTTGGCAATGTCGAGGTTCTGCTCTTCTGCAACCTCCTTGATTTTGAGCCGGACGGTCATTATTGGGTTCCTCCTGGTGCTACTGTTGATGAGATTGTATCACATAAGTGATTTGTCTGTCAATATCACTTAAATATTGACATCTTATCGCCTATGTGATACACTTGCCTCATTACACACAGAGCGGCCCGCACGGTCTGGACCACCGCACGAGCCGCTAACTACCAGAGAGGGATAATCTCAATGGCAGCTACCGCTATTCTACCAGAACTGACGAAACGGATCGCGTACAACCGGCAGAATCGAGATCACGACTGCTTTATCGCCTTTGATGGCGAAGCCGAGCAATACATTGGCTCCGCCTCCGACTACAGCGCCGCTGAGAAGGTCTGCAATGACTACGCCTACAGCTACTACGAAGACAACCACACCCCTGAGAAGGCCGCCCAGGTCGTGATGACTGACGAGCAGGCCACCAAGGACGCCGAAGCCGATCAGGCGGAGGCCGCGCCTTCTTCAAGCGTGCGCGTCGAACCTTGGATCTTCGACGACTCGGCCTCCGCAGAGAATGGGCGGATGGTCGGCACCGTGTCCATCCGGGCATTCCGGCGGCTCGCGCGGGCCGCGCCGCAAAGCGCCCTCCCGGCGCGTTCGGCCCGGCCCGGCCTGCGCCCAACACGCATCCCGTCCGTTCCCGTCGGCGCCGCGCCCCGCGCCCATGCGCGCCAGGAGCGGTGAACGATGAACACCTTTTTGCTCATCGGATTAGCGCCGGATGACCGCCTGCCACGCTATACGCTGAACATCGCCGTCGACGGCGCGATTGCCGTCGCCTACGTTGATCGCATCTCCGACATCATCGCCTTTGCCAAACTCATGCACGATCACATCGACTACGTCGCCATCGGGACCGGCGACCGCGCGTACGACCACGCGGTGGAAGCCGCCTGTCGTCGCGCCGGATTGCCGCTCCAGGGCGATCGGCGTATCGCGCGGCGCCGTGATGCCGCAACCGATCGCACGGATCAAGACAGACGGGGCGAACAAGAAGAAGGAGGACAAGAGCGACTCACAAACGACAAGCCCCCGCACCGCCGCAACGATCACGGCGGCGGTAAGACTGATCGCTAGGCAAGGAAGAACGAGGAAGGCAACAACGACCCATGACAACCCAAGCAATCCTCACCATGCGGGAGGAACGCGCCGCGGCGGGGGGCGGCCATGACCACCACCGCGCATGACGCCAGCATCTCCTGGTGTCGGTACGACCCCAACATGCCCGCGGACCTCTTTGGGATCGGCTTGCTCCTGCGGCAGACCAATCTCATCATCGTGGCGACGACCGGCCCTGAGCCCATACGCGTCGCCCTCGATGCGGTGCTGCGCGCGCGTGGCCCGCCCGCCCGCTTCGTCCTGCCCATCGGGCAGGCGGACGTGACCGCATGGCCGCCGCAGACCATGCCCCGCCGCGCCCCCGCCGCGCGCGACGCCTGGTGGATCGGCTCACCGACGTGTCCATCGCGCTGCGCTATCTATAGATGAAAGGAA
>JAKSDJ010000353.1 GCA_022360155.1 Chloroflexales bacterium
ACAACGAGACATGTCATTCTGAACGACGTGCAGAATCTCGTTGCCAAAGGTTGCAAGACCCTTCGCGGAGTGTATCCTGAGCGCAGCCGAAGGGCTCAGGGTGACATCGACAGATCCCGTTCCGATGCAGTGCAGTATGAAGTCTCGTTGTAGTATTAACTGGCGTATATTGCGCTTAAATTCACTGGTAAAGAAGACGTTTCGCTGTGGCGCCCGCGCTTCATCACTCGGCATCGATGTTCTCCCACAACTGTGAAATAGGTGTGGTATCTCCGGTTTGTGCTTCGTGCCACCCTTGCGCGAAACTGTCTGCTGCCGACTTTAATGTCACACTATCACCGAAGGGGTGTTGACTACCGTCCAACGCCCATCTTCACCGACACCGCTGGCAGCATTGCTCGAACGAGATAACGGTCGAGCGACACCGACACCATCAACTCGCAGGCGTTCGCCCTTCGGGTTGTGGAATGGCGCTGCCACTACCACCGACGACATCCAGGCGACCAGAGCACTAGAACGCCGCGAAGTTGCGCCCAGGTTTGGTAACGCGCCCGCAGTGGCGTGCTGAACGGTGTGTTCATGGTCTGCGAGTACGGCAGGGGATCGTTAGCCCGCTGTAGACTCCGATTGGGGCATCGTCGTCTGCGGTTTCCGCTAGGAGAAGAAGTCGAGTGTGCGGTCGAATCTTCGAATGGCCAAGGGCGCCAGTTCGGGTCGGTCTTCCTAGGACGACAAAAACTCGATATGGCTCATGAGATCCACGAGAAGGGATCTGGGTTTCCAGTCGGCGGGAAGGCCCGATCCGCGTGCTTGACAATCCATAAGTAATCACTTATACTTTTTCTGTGAAGAACGCAGTCGCGGTCGAAGACAAGATTTTCCAGGCGCTGGCGGATCCTAGCCGCCGGGCGATCTTCGAGTTGCTCACGCGTGGCGAAGCGGCGGTGAAAGACCTCACGGCGCGCTTCGAGATCTCGCAGCCGGCGGTCTCGCAGCACCTCGCCATTTTGAAAGACGCCGGCCTGGTGATCAGCCGGCGCGAGGGGCGCTGTGTCTACTACCAGGTGGAGCCGCGCGGGATGAAACCGCTCATCGACTGGATCGCGCACTACCGCGCATTCTGGACGGAGCACATCGATCGCCTCGAACAATTGCTGGAGGAGATGGACGAATGACTCTTGCCGACAAAACCGCACCATCGCAAACTGAATCCATTTCGTTCGAATTCGATTTGCATCATTCGCCGGAGAAGGTGTGGCGCGCGCTCACCGACCCTGTACTGCTCGCGGAGTGGCTCCTGCCCGTCGTCGATCCCAAGCTCGAGCCGGGGGCGGCGTTCACGTTCAAGGCGCAGCCGCAGCCCGGTTGGGACGGCATCGTGAATTGCCGGTTCCTCGAGATCGAAGCGTATAGGAAGCTCAGCTATACGTGGGTCGTCGGTGACATTGACACCGTCGTGACGTTCACGCTCACGCCCACGGCGTCGGGCACGCGCCTGTCCCTCGTGCAGTCGGGCTTCAAGCCGGACCAGAAGCAGAACTTCGCCGGCGCGCGTTACGGTTGGAAGATGATGGGCGGGAAGCTCGTCGACCTGCTCGCGAGGATACCATAAGCCGGTCGAGGCTCGTGGCCTACTGGGTGACCGCCGGCTGGGTCGCATTGGGTATGGTCTCGGGCGGCGTGCCACGTCCTCCACGTGCAAGCGCAGCCCGGCGATCAGGACGCTCTCGCTGAAGGCGGTTATGTAGTACTTGCAGGTGTGCCCGACCCGCTTCGGGTTCGTCTTCAGAGGAGGTTACATTGAACTGGAACAAAAGGGTTCGGCAGACCCATCTCTGGCTGTCTATTGCTTTTACGGTGGCCGTCATCATCGTCACTATCGTCGCCTTGGGGCAGGAGAAGCCTGCCGAGTGGGTGTTTTTCTTGCCGCTGCTCCCGCTCGCCTTGCTCCTGTTCACCGGTCTGTACTTGTTCGTGCTGCCGTATGCCACCAAGTGGCACAGCGGGCGACGCACCGACTGAACAGG
>JAKSDJ010000557.1 GCA_022360155.1 Chloroflexales bacterium
GTGATCACTTGGCCCTCCAGTCAGAGCTGATTCTGGATTGTGGATTTTGGACACAACAAGACTCCATCCCCTTGGTCTTGCGAGTCTTGCTTGGTTAGCCAGCATCGGCATCGCCAGCGTTGGCGCCGCCCTGTGGTCATATCGCACCTTACATGACCCCCTCGAACGAAAACGAAAACAATTCGTCTATCTCTGGCTGATTTTTCCTGGTGTGCTGGTTTCTGCTGATATTGTGATGCAACCGCTGGGGGTCATGTTTCCAACCCTGGTGTGGGTCTACGGCTTGTTGAGCAACCTCTTGCTTGGCTTTGGCATTATCAAGAACCGTGCGTACCTGCTGACGCCAGCGACTGCTGCACGCGATATTCTGACTGCTATGACGGAAGCAGTCGTTCTGATCGACACCAGAGGCGTTATTCGCTCGGCTAACCTGGCCTTCTGCACCCTGGCGGGGCGAAAAGAAAAGCAATTATAGGGGCTGTCCATTGCGCAGTTCTTTCCAAAGAACGCCGTACAAATACGCCAAGATCTCGCAGATACGCTCGAACAAGGATACATCAACAGCGTCGAACGTATCTGCCGAGCGCACGATGGGCGCGAAACGCCAGTGCTCTTTTCGACGGCGGTTGTTAACGACCGGCGCGGCAATGTCTTGGGGATCGCCGGTCTGGCTACCGATATTACCGAGCGTAAAAATATCGAGGCTGAAATCACCGAAACACTGAAGCGTGAGCAACAACTGCATGCCATTACGCGCAGTATTAGCAGTACGCTGGATATCGACGCCACACTCCAAAACATTGTCCATAGCGCTGTTGAGGCGCTCGATGCCGCTGGGGGTAAAATCAAGCTGTGCAATATCACAAATGGTCATCTCGAAAAGTCATACTGCACCAATGATCGCGATCGGCTGTTTTCATTACTGTTCTGCCCCAAACTGTTCGAGCAAGTTATCAACAATGGTCAATCCGTTCTTGTTCCTGATGCAGCAGCGCTCCCCGAAGCGTATCCACAGGCTGTTTCGCTTGGCATCTCAAATCTGATGGCCGTGCCGGTGATTAACACAACAGAGACGCTGGGCGTTCTCGTCGTTTACAACCTGCGTATTGCCAGATCGTTAACTCGTCGCGATCTGGCTTTTTTGGAAACAATCGGTCGCAATGCCGGGGTCGCGATCCAAAACGCCCAACTCTTCGCGGAAACCCAGCGGCTGGCGACGATCGATCCGCTGACCGGGGTGTACAATCGCGGCCATTTCTGCGCCATCGCCTACCGTGAATTCGAGCGTGCGCGGCGCTATAACTCGGCGCTGTCAGTGATTATGCTCGATGTCGATTACTTCAAGAAAATCAATGACACCTACGGCCATGGCATTGGCGACCAGGTTCTGCGCAGCGTTGCCCAGTCTTGCCATAGCCAACTGCGCGAGGCGGATGTGTTGGGGCGCTACGGCGGCGAAGAGTTCTCGATCCTCCTTTCCGAAACGACTCTCTTCGAAGCCGAACAAGTCGCAGAGCGATTACGCAGCATTATTGACCAGACGCCAGTTTCTACTAAGCTTGTTTTAGTGAGTGTAACGATTAGCCTTGGCGTCGCCGCCTATGATCCAGACTGTATCGACCTTGATCAGCTCCTCGACCGCGCCGACCAGGCTTGCTACGAGTCAAAGGCAAGCGGGCGCAATCAGGTGAGCGTCTGGGAGCCGAGCGCAGAGCATTTGGAACGTTCGCAGGTTGGCAGGTTGGCATCCTTCGGCTGCGCTCAGGACAGGGGTTAGCCGGTTCACACCCTCAACCTGTGTTGATCGGCGTCGATCCATGGCATCAGCGGTCCATTGCTGGGCTTCTCTCACCATAGACTCGTGCTGCCACACGCGCACCCATTTTGTGGTACGATGGTTATGAGCATTTCTGTTATCTAGAGAAAAGCACGAAATCTATGGCTGAGTTTATTCCTCTAACCTCGGTTAGCAGTTCTACAACAACAAACGTATCGACGACACCTGCACGCCCACGCCGTCCAGAATGGCTCAAAGCTCGCGCGCCCGCAGGCGAGAACTATCAGGATGTCCATAAACTGATGCGCGAGAAGGGCTTGCACACCGTCTGTGAGGAGGCGCGTTGTCCCAATATTGGCGAGTGCTGGAATCACAGGACGGCTACCTTCTTGCTGCTGGGCGACACTTGTACGCGGGGTTGCCGCTATTGCGCCATCGGCAAGGGCAAGCCGCAGCCAATCGATGATCACGAACCCGAGCGGATCGCCGACTCGGTCGCTCACCTCAAACTCAAGCACGCGGTGCTGACATCGGTCAACCGTGACGACACTCCCGATGGCGGCGCCCATATCTTCGCCCGCAGCATCGAGCTCATTCGGGAGCGCGTACCAGACTGCAAGATCGAGGTGCTGATCCCCGATTTTGACGGCAACTGGGATGCGCTGCGACTCGTGCTAGAGGCGTGTCCCGATGTCCTCAACCACAACATCGAAACCATCCCGCGCATCTTCCGCCGCTTCCGCCCGCGCGCCCGCTTCGCACAGAGCCTGGAGTTGCTCGCTCGCGCCCGCGCCTTCGATGCAGATCTGGTCACCAAGAGCGGAATGATGGTCGGCGCCGGCGAGACCAATGATGAAGTGCTAGAGGTTATGGACGCGCTGCGCCGCAGCGATGTCAATGTCATGACCATTGGCCAATATCTTGCGCCGGATAGCAGCTACTGGCCAATTGACCGTTATGTCACACCGGCGGAGTTCGCGATGTTCAAGCAAGAAGGACTCAAGCGCGGATTCCGTCATGTCGAGAGCGGGCCGCTGGTGCGCAGCAGCTACCACGCCCACGAGCACGTCGGCAATCCCCAGCATTGACTCAAGCAAACACGTGACCGGCGCGCATGTTGCAGGGTGTTCGCAGTAGCGAATCTGCAACATGCGCTCGAACGCCGGTGACGTGTTCTGCATCAATCTGCGTTGATCTGCGCGCCATTGCCCGCCTCTGGCCGCATAGACCACGGTGTGGTAGCATGGGGCTATGCAACATCTCTATATCCATATCCCCTTCTGCCACCGGCGCTGCTCGTACTGCGACTTCAACACCTACGCCAACATGGATGGCCGCATCGAGGCGTATGTCCAGGCATTGTGCGCCGAGCTTGCAATGCTCCGCGAGTTTGGCGCTCCCGCCCAGCCTCCTCCCATACTCGTCGATCCGCGCACGGCGCTAGGCTCGACGATCTTCTTTGGCGGCGGCACGCCAAGCATGCTCACCCTGGACCAGATGGAGCGCGTGTTGGCGGCGGCGAATTCGATTGTCCCCCTAGCAGGGGCCGAGATTACGATTGAGGCCAACCCCGGTGCTGTGCTCGGCGCAGACTCGCCGGCCCTGGATTACTTCCGTGGCTTGCGCACTCTGGGCGTCAACCGACTGAGCATGGGCGTGCAGAGCTTACACGACCCGACGCTGCGTGTTCTGGGCCGCATCCACACAGCCGCCGAGGCGCGCCAGTGCTTCGAGACGGCGCGCCAAGCTGGGTTTGACAATATCAACCTGGACTTTATGTTTGGTCTGCCTGGCCAAACGCTGATCCAGTGGGAAGCGACCCTTGACGACATAGCGACCTGGGGAACCGAGCATTTTTCGCTCTACTCGCTCATCCTCGAAGAACGCACTCCGCTCTATGCCCAGGTGATGGGCGGTCGTGTCAGCGTGCCCAACGACGACGCGACCGCCGCGATGTACGAGGCGGCGATTGAACGCCTGGGCGCAGCCGGGTATGTGCAGTACGAGATTAGCAATTGGGCTCGAAACAGCGCTCAGCGCCAAACTCCCATCGCCCCCCACGCTTGTCAGCACAACCTGGCCTACTGGTTCAACGCGAACTATGTCGCCGCCGGCGCGGGCGCGCACGGCCATGTCTACCCGCAGCGCTACCATAATATTCTTGGCGTCGACGAGTACATTAATGTCGTGCGTTCGGGCCGGCGCCCCATCGCCGAAGTCAGCGAACTCACCCACGCCGACCTCTGCGCCGAGACGATGTTTATGGGGTTGCGCCTCAACGCCGGGGTCAGCTTCGCCCACTTCCATGCCCGTTGCGGCGCAGCGATGGACGAGATCTACGGGCAAACCCTGGCCGAACTGGGCGAGCAGGGGCTGCTGGAATGCGGCGAAGACGGGGTTCGCCTCACCGCGCACGGGCGGATGCTGGGGAACCAGGTGTTTATGCGCTTTGTGTAGTCGGGGTGCGCCCCATACCCGCGTTGGTTCAGCCACTGCTCGTGCCAAACGACTCCCTGGCAGGGCTGCGCGCCCCGGCGAAGCCGTTTATCGTGCATCATCGCGTCATCGCGTCATCGCGTCGTCTCCGCGTACGCAGGGACCGTCGTCTCATCCAGCCATGCGTTGCCAACGAGCCGTTCGCGCCTGCGCTCATGTAACCCTCGCAGCGGTGGCATCCACCCCAACCGCACGAACTGCCAACCACCGCACCTGCGGAGGGGTCTGGGGAACCGTGCCGGTTCCCCAGCGGGGAGCGTGAAGGGCAGCGCCCCTCAGATCTGCGACATACCAATCATTGGAGAGGTGTAATCCTATGCGACAAGCGCGAGCAAAAGAACCGTCAGGGTTACCCGTTTACGACCGAACATCCCGCCCTGCGATCTGATCACAAAAGAAAAGCGTCCCGGCGGTGACACAGAGCGGGATAGCGAGCAAATTGATAAAAGGAATGCTGACCAGCCCTAGGCAGACCAGCCCGAAACCGGCGCTGGCGGGCAAACTACGCCGAATCGTTCCCAGCTTGGCGCGGAAAAGAAGGCGGCGGCGCTCCAATGGCGAGTCGAGAAAGTCGAGACAGGCAATCGTTGCGCCGAGCACAATACCGCCGGCAGTGATGACGAACTGTCCGACAACCGGCACAAAATTGAACAACAGCAGCGGCAGCACAACACCCAATGTCAGCGCCAGTTTCTTGACCTCAAAGCCCAGCGCCCGCCCGATATCAGTGATGCTGCCCTGGATCGTGAATGGCGCTGCCGGCGGCGCCTGTCCGGTCACCAACTGTTCGAGTTTCTCGGAGAGCTGGCCGTACCAGGGCGAACCGAGGACAACCCCGAAGCGCACCAGGAGGAAGCCAATGACAATCAGCAACACGATGAAGAGCAGGAGTTGTAGCAGCAGCCCAACCCCAATTGCCGCCGCCCAGTCGGGCAGACCGGCGACAAAGCCTTCGATCCAGCGCAACCCAGCCCAGAACAGACCCGCGTAGAGAACCGCACCAACGATAAGATTCAACAGGATCGGAACCAACACATAGCCCCACAACTGGCGATTGCGATTGAGCACCGTCAGAGCGTGGAGGGGATAGAGGGCGCCGGTCGCGAATGAGCCAGGTGATCGGAGCGACTGCGACAACAATGTTGAACGCGATGGATCGGACACAGATAAGACCTCCATGAACATAACCGATAGCCGATAGTCGTTTTTACGTATCAAAGCACGCCGCAGCATAGGCGGTGATCGCAAAGGGGTGAGAACGAAACAGGTCTCCAATTAGACTATCAGGAATAGCCACAAGTTGCAAGCTACAGCTGTTCTTTAGAGGACTGGTTCATATTTCGGCAATAGCACGCTGATGTGGTAGAGAAAGCAAATCAGCGCCGATGCCGCATTCCAGGAGTAGCAGCTATCGGCGCTGTTCGAATGAGAACGTGCCAACATTCAAACGCTCAAATATTAGAAGCTATTCAATCACACTCCTTGGCGCCGGTAATTAGGCGCACCCCGCGGTCGTAGGTAAAGTAGTTGTAGGCCCAGTTGGTCAGCACAATGATCCGGTTGCGGAAGCCGACCAGGGCCATCAGATGGACGAAAAGCCAGCCCAGCCAGGCCGGGTAGCCGCTGAGCCGAACCCCAAACGCATCGAGCACCGCCGAGCGTCGACCAATCGTGGCCATACTTCCCTTGTCAACGTACCGAAAGGGCAGCATTGGACGCTTGAAGGTCTGCGCCACGATATTTTTGGCAGCCTGCTTCCCTTGTTGGATCGCCACCTGTGCAACCATTGGGTAAGCCTGGCCGTTTTGATCTTTTTCCAGGTACGCCATATCGCCAACCACAAAAACCTCGGGATGGTCGGCGAGATTCAACGTCGGCTCGACGCGCACCCGCGCCCCCCGCCCCAGAGAAACATCTAGACTGTCACTGAGCAGCGCGGCGCGCACGCCCGCCGCCCAGACCACCGTACCGGCCCTGACCTGCGAGCCATCCTTGAATGTCACACAGTCACCCTCGACCGATGTCACCAGGGTTTGCAGTCGTACGTCAACGCCCATCGTCTGCAGCCGTTGTTCAGCCTTGCGGCGCAGCGCTATGGGAAATGCAGCCAACACGCTGTCCATGCCTTCCACCAGAACAACGTGCGCCTCCGACACATCTAAAACCGGATAGTCGTGCTTCAAAACATGGCGGATCAGCTCGATGAAGGCGCCGGCCAATTCCACACCTGTCGGGCCGCCGCCGACCACTACGAAGGTCATGAGCGTTGAACGACGCTCGGGGTCGGACTCGCTGATCGCCCGCTCGAATGCGGATAATACCCGGTTGCGCAGCCGTTCTGCATCATCAATATCTTTCAAGCCATAGGTTCGCTCGGCTAAGGTGTCATTGCCAAAGTAGTTGTTTGCGCTCCCTGCAGCCAGGACAAGATAGTCATACGATATCGGCGTACTATCGGTAAGAACTTGTTTATGCTCGAAGTCGACATGACGCACCTCGGTCATTCGGAAGCCGACGTTCGGATATTTACGGATAATGGCGCGCACTGGGTGGGCGATCGACTCGGGTTCGAGTCCTGCGGTCGCCACCTGATAGAGCAACGGCCAGAAGCCGTGATAATTATTGCGGTCTACAATCAGCACATCGACATCGGCGCGGGCGAGATGACGGGCCACGCTCAACCCGCCAAACCCAGCGCCAATGACGACAACGCGGGGGCGCGCAGATGGACGATTCTCTGGACCTGGTCGATCATAGATACGACGCTGGGTCATCATTTTTGACTGCTCGGCCACTTCCGGTTCAAGGGCGGGAGGCGAATCGAGCTGTGCTGGTAGACGCTGGTTGTGTATAGTCATCACAGTATCCTTGTCACGATACGTTCTACGACGGAGTGTTTAAGTGACCATGGTAACACAAACAGCGGTTGGGCGAAAGAGGCGGAATATATTTGTTGGCGGGGCCGATAATGATCATCGTAAGGGCGACTGGCTAGTCGCCCTACCTTGCTCATGCCGCCACCCTGCGAGCGATGTGCAGTAATAAGGGCGGCCCCCCGTGGCCGCCCCCACATGAGCACTTACAGCAGAGGCAGCCGCCCATGGCCCCGATTGCCTTGGGGGGCCACGGGGGGCCGCCCCCACATGCCACGCACAGCGGCGCGGGGCCGGTGGCGTCCCGATGGCGGGCGGCGGCGGCGCGGGGCCGGCGTCACA
>JAKSDJ010000366.1 GCA_022360155.1 Chloroflexales bacterium
GCCGCCATGGACAACTTCGGTCACGACCTCTTCGTCCGTGGTGGAATGCACCTGTAGTTCGATGCGGCCGTCGGAGAGCAAAATGCGGTCACCCTTGCGCACGTCGATTGGCAACATTTGATAGGTTGTGTTGACCTTTTGGTTTGTACCGATGATGTTCTGCGTAGTAATTGTGAATGACTGGCCAGCAACGAGCTTTACCGCTTGGCCTTGCTTGAGCGATCCGGTCCGGATCTTAGGGCCTTGCAGATCCATCAACGCAGCAACAGGCCGATCCGCATCTGCGGCAGCGCGGCGTACCATATCAAGGCGTGCGGCATGGTCGGCTTGGGTTCCATGCGAGAAATTCAATCGGGCGACGTCCATACCGGCATTGGTCAGGCGGGCAATCTGTTCGGGGGTGCTGGTTGCTGGGCCAAGGGTGGCGACGATTTTCGTGCGGCGCATGCTCCCTCTTTTCATGATTTACGTGCTATATAGTTCCAATGGGTGTTGATGAGCATGGACTATGATGTTATCGGATTTTAGGCGAGGATGCTGTCGATTATACCATAGTGCGATAGAAGCGGTTCGCTAGGCGCCTGGCGCCATTCGGGCATGATGCGTCCGATCATATCGCGTATTTCTACAATCGGGCGTTAGTACGCTAACCCAACGTTAACAGCGCGCTAACGCCTTACTGATGTGATCGTGCTATCATAACGTCAGTATTATTCGTGGAGGAGAATAACCATGTCTTTTAATATAAATCGTTTTACACAAAAGTCACAAGAGGCGATCATTGCCGCTCAGAGCACAGCCGAGCGAAATGGCAATAGCCAGGTTGAGCCCGAGCATCTTTTGCTCGCGCTGCTTGAGCAGGGCGACGGCGTCGTGCCCCAGGTTTTGAGCAAGCTGAACTTGGCGCTTGGCGCCTTGAAGCAGCAGATCACCGCAGAAATAAACAAATTGCCGCGGATTAGCGGCAGCAATGTCCAGGTGCAAATTGCGCCGCGCTTGCGTACCGTGTTGGTCCGCGCCCACGATGAACTGGCCCAGTTTGGCGACGAGTATGTCAGCACGGAGCATTTGCTGTTGTCCTTGCTCGATCATGCCGGCGGCGGCGTTCAGCGCGTCCTAAAACAGGCTGGGCTGAATCGAAATGCCTTGCTTGGCGCGCTACGCGAAGTGCGCGGCGCCCAGCGCGTAACTAGCCCCAACCCGGAAGGCACCTACGCGGCGCTGGAACAGTATGGCCGCAACCTGACCGATCTGGCCAGACGGGGCAAGCTCGATCCGGTGATTGGGCGTGACGAAGAGATCCGGCGAGTGATTCAAATCCTCTCGCGCCGGACCAAGAACAACCCGGTGCTGATCGGCGAACCAGGGGTTGGCAAGACCGCCATCGTCGAGGGCCTCGCCCAGCGGATTGTGCGCGAGGATGTCCCCGAGTCGCTCAAGGGCAAGCAAGTGGTTGCCCTTGACATGGGTGAGCTCATCGCCGGCGCAAAATACCGCGGTGAGTTCGAGGAGCGACTGAAGGCGGTGCTCAAGGAGATCCAGGAACGTGAAGACGTTGTTATGTTCATCGACGAGTTGCATACCGTCGTTGGGGCCGGCGCAGCCGAAGGCGCTATGGACGCGAGCAACATGCTCAAGCCCATGCTGGCGCGCGGCGAACTCCACATGGTCGGCGCAACAACTTTGGATGAGTATCGCAAGCATATCGAGAAAGACGCCGCGCTGGAGCGGCGCTTCCAGCCAGTGATGGTCGAATCGCC
>JAKSDJ010000911.1 GCA_022360155.1 Chloroflexales bacterium
ACTGGGATGGAGCGGAGCGTCGGCACGTCAACATGTGGAATGCGCAAGCCGTGCGTGCGCGCGGCAGCATGGCTGCCGCATTCCATACCCCTTTTCAGATCGCCTCTCAGGTCTTTGTGAGTGTTTCCCAACACAATCCATGTCAAGGTCTGAAGGATCTTCCATCGCGCTTATCTGAAAAGGTATTGATTCTACGACGACGTTGCAGCAGTCAACTTCAATAGGGCGGATGCGTGTAATTGCTGGGAATTGACAGTCTCGTAAGCTCCGTGCTATACTCCGCCGCAGTAAGCCATGCACTCATCCAGAGCGGTGGAGGGACCGGCCCGGCGAAACCGCGGCAACCCCTAATCCAAGCTGTCAGTGACGAACGGCGAGTGGCGCACTGGTTTATTCGTCGCTGGCGTCTCGGGAGGGAAGGTGCCAATTCCGGCAGCATTCGCTGACAGATGAGAGGAACGAGTGCGCAAACGGTGCTGCTGGCGTTCAACGACTCTAGCACCTATCCTCTCATCTGTGTTGATGAGAGGACTTTTTATATCCATGCCTCCAACACCAAATGAAGCACAACCTAGGCTGACAGATGTCCCCCTCGGGGAAAATGCACGACCAACGGGCGACTCCACCGCAGCAGTTCATGCCGGAGAGCCGCGTCAACGCGCCTACCACGCCATCACGACGCCAATCGCAGCAAGTGCAACCTATACGTTTGCTGATACTGCTGCGTTAATCGACTATCATGAGGGCCGCATCGAACGCGAAGAGTATGGGCGCTACGGCAACCCAACCACCCGCACGGTCGAGGCCAAACTTGCCGCGCTGGAGGCCGACGGCCCCGGCACAGCCGCCGCTCTGCTTTGTTCTTGCGGAATGAACGCCATCACCACCGTGCTGCTGGCAATGTTGCCCAGCGGCAGTCATCTGGTGTTGACCGATGACTGTTACCGTCGCACCCGCCAGTTCGTGCGTACACTGTTGGTCCGCCTGGGCGTACAGCATACCGTCGTTCCTGCCTGCGACTACGACGCAATCGCGGCGGCTATCCGCCCAGAGACGCGCTTGATCGTGAGCGAGTCGCCGACAAATCCCTATTTGCGGGTGCTCGATCTGCCGCACCTGGTAGCGCTGACGAAGCCACGGCGGATCAAGATCTTGATTGATGCCACCTTCGCCACGCCGTATAACCTGCGCCCGCTGGAATATGGCGTCGACCTGGTTGTTCACAGTGCGACGAAGTATCTGGGCGGGCATAACGATCTGCTCGCAGGGGCGGTCATTGGGAAAGCCCAGATTATTGCGGCGCTGCGCGAGGCCCAGGGCATGCTCGGCGGCATCTGCGACCCGCACAGCGCTTACCTGCTCTTGCGCGGTCTGAAGACATTCGCCCTGCGAATGGAACGACAAAACGCCAATGGATTGGCCATCGCCAGCTTTTTAGAGGAGCACCCTCGAGTGGCGCGCGTGTATTACCCCGGCCTGCCCTCGCATCCCGATTATGCTGTCGCAGCCGCACAGATGCGTGGTTGGGGCGGCGTCGTCTCGTTCGAACTGGATGGCGATCTGGAAACAACGAGTCGCTTCATCGACCGACTGCGCCTCCCCTATATCGCGCCCAGCTTGGGAGGCGTCGAGAGTCTGGTCGAACAACCGGCACTGATGAGTTATTATGAACTGACGACCGAAGAACGACTGGAACTAGGCATTCGCAACAACCTGGTACGCCTCTCCTGCGGGATTGAAGACGCAACAGACATCATCGACGATTTATCCCAGGCCCTGAATACATAGCAAGGCGCGGGAGAAGCAAGGCGGACCTCTGGAACGCCTGGCATGCGGGTTTGACAGAATTGACAAGACGAATAGGATTTGAACGACGAGATACAGGCCGTGAGAGCAAGCCTGTCAATCCTGTCTGAAACCTCGTCGCACGGAGTTTGTATGTACAGCACCTTACAATGTCGTCTCGCAGCGGGGCAGGTTGTCGTCACGGGAGAGATCGCGCCCCCCAAGGGAGCAGGACGCGAGGCGCTCGAAAAATCCGCCAGCGCACTGCGCGGTTTTTTTGATGCCATCAACCTGACCGATAATCAGCGCGGGCTGGCGCGTGCGTCTGCGCTTGGCGCCGGGGTCGTGCTCCAACAGATGGGGATCGAGCCGATTGTCCAGATGACCTGCCAGCATCGTAACCGGATCGCGCTCCAGGCTGATCTGTTGAGCGGCACAATGTTGGGCATCCGCAATTTTTTGTGCATGACTGGCGATCATCCACGGATCGGCGATCATCCGGAGGCCAAGAATGTTCTCGACTTGAACTCGTTCCAGCTCATTCGGATGCTGCGCAAGATGCGCGACGAGGGGTGTTTTCAGGCAGGCGCGCAACTCAAGCCTCCGCCCGCCTTTTTCCTCGGCGGGGTCGCGAATCCAAACGTCGAGCGGGCGACCCGTCTAGAAAAGAAGATCGAGGCCGGCGCCGAGTTCATCCAGACGCAGTTGATCTTCGACACAGCGCGATTCCGTCAGTGGATGAGCGACGTACGCGCCGCAGGCTTGCATCAGCAGACTTCCATTTTGGCTGGGATTATGATTATGCGCAAGCCTCAGACCGCGCTGTTCCTGCGCGATCACCTGCCGGGCACCCTGATGCCGGATTACATTATCGAGCGGATGCAGCGCGCTGCTGATCCCGAACAAGAAGGTATTGCCCTGTCCGCCGAACTGGTCAACGATTTGTTGAGCATCGAGGGCGTCGCCGGCATCCACTTGATGTCGGTGGGATGGACCCGCGCGATGTCCCAAGTTGTCGAGCAAGCTGGCCTGCTGCCCCGCCCGCCGTGCCCGGAGGAAGAACGTCTTCGAGACATCCTCGATCGATAAAGCATAGAGACGAAGCGACGCGGAACCGAAGCGACGTGTCATCCGCTCTGCATCTCATCTGCGCATCTGTTCAGGGTCTCATCCACGTCATCCGCTCAACGCCTCATCCCCGCTGCGCCGCAGCCGCTCGTTTGGAGCTATGTCGGTCTAAGGGTATAATACACCCGCTTTATCGGCCTTGCTCATATTTGGGCACGTTGTAGATCGAAAACGCGACGATAGTCCCTTGGGCCTCTGTATCAGCCCAGATGAACAATCGCGTCATAAACGAAGCAGAAAGAGGGAAACGCCGTATGTGCTCGCTTGTTCTTCCGTGCCGTGCCTTTCAGGCTAGTCTACTGGCTCTGTTTACTGCGCTGCTCGTCGCATGCGGCGGACCAGAAATTACCCTGACCGGCAAGGTCACGAATGCTTATACCGATGAGCCGGTACGCGATGCAACCATTCGCGTCGGCAACAACCAGTTGGAAACCGATCCAACTGGCAATTTTCAGACCTCCCGTTGGAGCATCCGTGATACGCTTGAGATTCAGGCCGTCGGCTACGAACCGATAAGCATCTCCCTTGAGTCGCAAGAACAACTTGCCCAGGCCACCCCGCCTGCGGTAACGATTGACACGATCAAGCTGCGCCCTAATATATTGAGCGGAGTTGTTACCGATAGCTATAGCGAGAAACCGCTGGCGGGAGCATTGCTCCAGGCCAGTGAGACGGTCAGCGCCACCACCGATGCCGAAGGGCGCTATACGCTAAACGACCTACCCGAAAACTTCACCCTGGCGATCACCGCACCAGACTATGCAACGCATAGCGAAAGGGTCAGCGGCACTACAGCCTTCGATGTAGCGCTGCGCCCAAGCATCTTGTCCGGCGTGGTCAAGGACCAGTTCACCAGCGAGCCGCTTGTTGGCGCAACCGTCAAAGTTGGCGCTGCGACGGTAACAACTGGTGACGACGGGAGCTACCACCTCGAAGATGTAGCAGAGGATGCGAGTATTACCATCAGCGCCGAGGGCTACGCCGAGTTGTCGCAAAAAATCGGACAGACCGCCGTTTTCGACGCCGAGCTGCGTCCTGATGTCTTGAAAGGCGCCCTAGTTGACTCGGTGAGCAAAGAGCCAGTGCGTAACGCGACAATCATTGC
>JAKSDJ010000731.1 GCA_022360155.1 Chloroflexales bacterium
TCGGAGCTCTCGCAGGGCGTTGTGGTCTGTAATCTTGAAGGGCAAATCCTGCTCTACAATAGCCAGGCGCGGCAGTTGCTCGGCCAGCTTCCTGTTGTGTCGCTCAATGGGAAAGAAGAACGTCATGGGAATGGTAACGGGAATGGCAATGGCAACACGGCGGCCTTTGTCGGCCTGGGACGATCGATTTTTAGTATTATTGACCGCAACCTGATCGCCCATACGCTTGACAACCTCTATCTCTGGCTGGAACAGGGCATGTCACACCCGGTATCGCACTTCATCACTACTAATCAGCAGGGGCGGCTGATCCGCGTCTATGTCGCCCCGATGCAGGACCAGCAACGTGCTTTCACGGGGTATGTTTTGACGTTCGAGGATACGACCCAGCGTCTCGAAAGCAGCAGTCGTCGCGATGTGCTCCTGCAATCGTTGATCGAGCGAACGCGCGCTTCACTCGCCAACATCCGCGCCGCGATCGAGACAATCGTCGACTATCCCGACATGAATCGCGCTCGCTTGAATAGTTTTACCGATATTATTCATAACGAATCGCTCCATCTCAGCGCCCAACTCGAGCAGATTACCGCCGACTCGTCTGAATACCTGCGTACGAAGTGGCCGCTCGAAGACATGCTTGGCGCCGATCTGATCACGATCATCCAGCGTAAGGTTGAGCAACGCCTCAGTGTGACCGCGCGAACGAATGGCGTAGAAGAACACCTGTGGCTGAAGATTGACAGCTTCTCGCTAGTTCAGGCGATGGCCTACATTATCGGTCAGCTCCATGATCATTTTGACGTTCGCGAGGTGACCTTTGGGTTGCACAAGTTCGACCGCTTCATCCAGATCGATATGACCTGGGCCAGCGCCGGCGGCGATACCGAGATGGTTCGGGCGTGGAAACAGCAGCCGGCCATCACGAATGGCGAGGGCACGCCCTTGACCTTGACCGACGTGGTCGAACGCCACGAAGGCGAAATCTGGTGTATGTCCGAGCCGGAGATAGGCCGATCCTATGTGCGGCTGCTCTTGCCCGGCATCCAGCCGCATCTGCGCCAGCACCTACCCGCGCTGCGCGAAAGCCGGCCCGAATTCTATGACTTCGACCTGTTCCGCCAAGCTGGCCAAAAACCCGAATTGGACGACTGCCCGCTCACCGATCTGGTCTATACCGTGTTCGATACCGAGACGACCGGGTTGAATCCTTCGGAGGGCGACGAGATTATCTCGATTGGCGCAGTGCGCATCGTCAACGGTCGCCTCTTGCGTCAAGAAGTGTTCGACCAACTGATCGATCCGCGACGCTCGCTATCGAAAGAATCGATCCGTGTTCATGGTATTGAGCCAGACATGCTGCTCGGCCAGCCACCGATTGAACAGGTGCTGCCGCGCTTCTCCAAGTTCAGCGAGGATACGGTGCTGGTCGCGCATAACGCTGCATTCGATATGCGCTTCCTCCAAATCAAAGAAGCTAAAACAGGTGTCAAGTTTTCCAACCCGGTCCTGGACACGCTGCTGCTCGCAGCGGTGATCAATTCCAATCAGGAGGACCACAGCATCGAAGCGGTCGCTCGGGCGTTGGGCGTCAATATTATTGGGCGTCACACCGCCCTCGGCGATGCAATGGTGACCGGTGAGGTATTTCTCAAGCTCATTATGCTGCTGAAGGAGCAGGAGATTGTCACCCTCAAGCAGGCGCGCGAGGCTGCCCAGAAGACCTATTATGCCCGACTGGTGTATTAGACAGCGTGATGATTGATAGCTGATAGCTGAACGTTTACCTACCCATCGATTATTACCTTGATATACCGCTCTGCCGAGCGGGCCACCGCAGCCTGGGCATCGGCGACGACCACCCGCTCGAACCATGCGCCATAGATCCGGTCGTATGGATATGGCTCGACTGCCGCCACAATCTGGCGCACAGCGGACACAGGCAAGGGGATGAGATTGGGGTAGCTGTACATAAAGCTCACGTAGCGCCGGTCTGCAACGACCTGGAGGATATCGCCGCTCAAGAGTGCACCGCGCCCGTCCGCACCCGCCGCCCAGTGCAGCACTGCGCCGCCAGGAAAATGGCCGCCACAGCGGATCAGGGTCAGCCCTGCGCCCAGCGTGTAGGTGTCGCCTTCCCAGAACACAATCGCTGGGTCGGGGCGCATAACCCATTGGCGGTCAGCGGCGTGCAGATAGATTGGTATTCCGCCAAAGGCCCGGCTCCACTCAACCATGGCGGTGTAGTAATGCGGATGCGAGATGGCAATCGCCTTGATACAACCTTGTTGCGCTACCGCAGCAATTGCCGCCTCATCGATCAAGGGGATGCAGTCCCACAGAATGTTTCCATCGAGAGCTTGAACCAACAGAGCGCGCTGACCGATAGCAAAACTCGGATCGATACCGATGCCGATCAATCCCGGCTCTTCGGTCTTGATCAACGTGTGGTGATCAACGCGCAGGTCGTCAAGGGTCGTCCAGTTCTGCCCGTTCCAACCAACATACTGACGCTCATCTTCACAGATCGGGCAGTGTTCGGGGTGGGTGGTCGTCATGGCGAACTGCGCGCCACAGGTAGTACAGATAGAATACGGCATCTTGCTCCCCTCCTTGATGTTCTGTGCTGTCTTGAACTGCTGCTATGCTCAGTATATCAGCCAAGCAGCCGGACGAGAGCGGGATAGAGATGGATGTCGAGCCTGATCTTTGGATCTATGCTTTCTTGCCGTCGCGCAGCGAGCCAAAGCGATAGCGACTGTGGAATATCAGTTGTAGATCAAGCGCACTATTGCCGCAGATAGTGATAGATCCCACATTTCGGGAGTGATTGGAAGGGTTCCGTCTTTTTGGACCGAGGTTTTCCGGATCGCACCACCCCGATCCCGCTAGATGTCGGCTGATTGCGGGCGCCATCCTGGCTCGGGTGAGTCGGACGCGGCCAGACCCGATGGCGCACAGATGTTCTTATCCTGATTGGAACGCCATGAAAAAATCCTCAAACGAGCTCAGCACTCCCGAAATGTGGACCTTTGCAGACAAGCTCTCAGGTTGCTGGGCAAATGGTGTCACGTCATCCTTGGCAGGGAGATGCCATTGCAGGACGTTGACCCGGCCCTCTGCGGATATAACTCGCTTCTATCACATCGAACCTTGCATAGTATAATAAAGCTCCGGCGTTCAATGCCGAACGTACCTGGAATGGAGCAACACTATGCAAATAATACCTGCGGCCCCGCCGCGGACGCGGATCAACGACTTCGCCATTGTGGCTGCGACGGTTAACGGATCGGGCAGCCAGACTGCCAACACGACGATCATTCGCGCCATCTTCAAGATGGGCATCCCCGTCAATGGAAAAAACCTCTTTCCCTCGAATATCTCTGGCGAACCGACCTGGTTCACGATGCGGGTGAGCAAGGACGGCTACACCGCCCGCCCGCAACAAACCGAGATCCTGATCGCCTTCAATCCCCAGACTGCCCCGGCGGACCTGGCGGCGCTGGCCTCCGGCGGTATGTGCCTCTATCCCGCTGACGGTCCCTGGCAGCCGCAACGCGATGACATCACCAGTTACGGGTTGCCAGTGAAGGAGTTCGTCAACGCCAGCGGCTTCGAGCCGAAGATGCGCCCCTACGCAGCAAATATGGCGTATGTTGGTGCGCTGGCCACGCTCATTGGCATCGATCTGGCGGAGATCAAGGCCGCGCTGAACTTCCACTTCAAGGGTAA
>JAKSDJ010000923.1 GCA_022360155.1 Chloroflexales bacterium
ACCGCGACGATCGCACAGACGAGACCGAATACCAATTCAATATACACATGACGCATGTCATGCTGAGCCCTTCGGCTCCACTCAGGACAAGCTCCGCGAAGCATCCCGGCTTGCTGCTGCTGAGACCTTTCGCTTCGTGTATCCTGAGCGACATCGAAGGGCTCAGGGTGACAGCATGCGGAAGATTTAAGTCGAATTGATAGAAGATCAAGAGCGGCTGCGCAAGGATCAACCCAAAATCAATCGCGGCGCCGACAGCGATGAAGAAAAGCCTCAGCAGCAGCCCCTTGAACGGATCGATGTCACTCTCCAGTTCATGGCGGTACTCGCTGTTCGCCAGAACGATCCCGGCCAGAAACGTGCCCAGCGCCGGGCTAAGCCCGACTTGGGTCATCAGCAGGGGATACCGATCACGAGCAGCAACGCCGCAGCGGTGAAGAGCTCGCGCCGGTTGGTCTGGGCGATCATCAGTAGTGCCGGGTGGATCAGGAAGCGCCCCGCCAGCACAATAGTCGCCACGACGCCGATCACCGCCAGGGTTTGCGCCCAGGCTGGCAGGCCCGAGAGCCAGGTCGTCGCGGCGTGGGACTCTTCCCCGCCAGCCGCAGCCTCGGCGCCATGACTGGCGAGCAGCGGAAAGATTGCCAGCATCGAGATCACGGCGATATCTTGGAACAGCAGCACCGCGAAGGAGCTCTGGCCACCCTAGACTTCCATCGTGCATGTTCCACGAAGGATGGTCGACAAGGCGCCGTGCCGGAGATGCATTTTCTGGTGTTGTAGTACTATAGCAATCCTATCTCATTCGTAAACGTCACGTCGCGCCGGCCTCAAGCGGTGAAGCGGTAGCCGCCTTCCAGGCGGCGCTCCAGCGGCTGCACAACTCAAATAGGATTGCTATAGTTACTCCATCCAGGCAATTCTGATGGATTGAGATCGCCTGTGTAGCCGCTGTGATCAATATTCCAACTCATCAAATAACGATGGACGGAGTACTAGTTGATATTTCACATTTGCCCGCTTCACTGGTAAAATGAACAGGCACGATCACTTCTTCGAACCACTGGTAGTTTTGGCAGGGCTGTTGGAGAGACCTGCTTAGCAACCGCCATGTATCAGGATAGGGAGTTACCCTATGACCTGGAAGCAGTGGCTGAGCAACATGGGGTTCTGGCTAACTCTTGTAACCATGATCGGTGCAGGTTGCCTCTATCTGGCGTTATCTCTGCTCTCGTACGCCAGCGTGAAGGCATTTGTGGATGTGAGTTTCTCCGCCGAGAGCCCCTTTTTCACTGAGGCCCGTTTTGCGCGCATCGTCCAGGGCTCGCGCCTGATTGGCGCAACTCTTCTGCTGGGAGCGGGGGTGATGTACGCCCTCCGCAAGTGGCTGATTGCGGCGGCGCAGCGGCTCGCCGAGTCGGCCGGTGTGCTGCTGGGGACAGGCTGTTCAGCATTAGTTGCCTGGGCGCGGCAGGAGAGCCGGATGCACCAGGCGGCGCTGGTGGGGGTGATCGCGCTGGCCGGCGCGCTGCGCATCAGCTTTCTCTTTCAGCCAATACGTTACGACGAGGCGGGCGCCTTCCTCAGCTATGCCTCGAAGCCGATCTACTATGGCCTGTCCAACTACTCGTCGCCGAACAATCACCTATTCCACACCCTCCTCGTCCACATTACCACAAAGCTCCTCGGCGACGCGGAGTGGGCGCTGCGCCTGCCCGCCTTCACAGCGGGGATGTTGCTCGTGCTCGCCCTCTACGCCCTGATCCGCACCCTCTACAACCGCCACGCCGCCTTACTGGCGGCCGCCCTGGCGGCGGCTTCCTCGTTCCTCGTCGAGTACTCGACCAACGCCCGCGGCTACACGCTGATCAGTCTACTCTTCCTGCTACTGCTCGGCTTGGCGGCCTACCTGGTGCGCCGACCACAGGAGCCCGCCACCTGGCTGTTCTTCGCTTTGCTCGGCGCCATCGGCTTCTATACCATCCCTGTCATGCTCTATGGCTTCGGTAGTGCTGCCCTCTGGCTGCTACTCGCGCTCCTACGCGAGCCTCAAGTGCTGCCCCGGCGCACATTGCTGCGCCGCTACGCCTTGATGGCTGCCGCCACGGTGCTGCTCACGTTGCTGCTCTATCTACCAGTGTTGGCTGCCTCGGGTTGGCAGGCTGTGGTCGCCAACAGCTACGTGCAGCCTTTGAGTACAGACAGCTTCCTGGCCGGGCTACCCGGTATGCTGGCCACGGTCGAGGCCTCGTGGCATCGCGACCTGCCCACTGCTGTAGGCGGAGTGCTGGCGGGTGGGGCATTGATGGCCTGCCTGCTCCATCGTCGCCTCAGTCCCTACCAGGTCGCACCAGCCTGGGCGCTGGCGCTCTGGCTGCCAGCGCTGCTGCTGGTGCATCATGTGCTGCCCTACACGCGGGTGTGGCTGTTTCTGCTACCGCTCTACCTGGGCCTCGCCGCGGCTGGGCTCACCGGAGCGGGGATGCTGGCGGCTGGCGCGCTCCCACGCTGCGGGCTGGGCGCATTCGGTTCATCCTGCAGCCACATCGGCGCGCTGGCGACGGTGGCGCTCAGCGCCACGCTCGCTTTGGGCGTCGCGCAGGCCAACACGATCCCAAACTCGCTGGAGACGGGTACGTTGCGTGATGCCAAGGCAATTACGCACTCACTGCGTGCGCAGCTGCACCCAGGCGACCGGGTGGTGGCGATAGCGCCCTCTGACCATCCGCTCGCCTACTACTTCCACCGCTATGGTCTGGCGCATGCGTATCTTAACGCCCGGCCTGATGGCCGCTCCGCCGAGCGCACCTTCGTCGTGGTGAATCGCAGCCACCAACAGAGTCTCACCCAGATACTGACTACAGCCGGGCTCGATGCAGCCGCTATAACAAAAGACGCAGTCCTGCTTCGGCGCTACGCCACAGCCGATCTCTATCTGCTGGCGCCTTCTACAGGCGGGCGCTCGATGCAGCCTCTTTGAGCGAGACGCAAGTGCGCATGTCCTCACGGGAAATCTTACTTTGACCAAAGACTTGCCTCGCATGTTATCGTACCCTCCAGCACTTGAATACGATAGCATATGGAGCAGGGCCAGCGTGAGATCACGTCCACTCTGCTCTTTGCCCAACAACTTGCCCAAGCGCAAACGCCCATGTTCGGCGATCAGCGTTTCCAGGTAGCTGTTGAGCAATTGTTTGCTGTCGGCTGGCAGTTGTCCGCCAAAGAAGAGTTGCACCATTCCCTGGTTCACCCCGACTGCAGCGCCGCGGAGCGTACCGGCAACCTCGACCGTACCCTTGAGCAACGAACCGGCGGCAATGTCGCCCACCGTTACAGCGCCAAACTGGTTCTGGCCGCCAAAGGTAAGCAGGTACAAGCACGCACGGTCGTCGCCGGAGAGAGCCGCAGCCTGTTGCTCGAACAACACGCGGGCGGCTTCGCTACCAAACTGATCTTGCACAATCCGCAAGGTGCTTGCTAACCGCTCCAAATCGTCGCTCATTGGCTTACTCCGCTCTAAGCAGCCCTGAGTACGTTAGGCCCTAGTATAGCACAGTCAGTATAGCGATGGCGCCAACACAATGGCGAGACCACAGAGCATCTACTCGCCGCTTGTCACTTGTCACTCGTTACAGTTACGCTTCCTTTACCGCATACACGCATAGGATCGTCGGACTATCCGGGTTAACCATGTCGAGCGCGCGACGCGGCAGATGATCCGCCATCCAGAACCAGTAGGCGGCGACAACTATCAACTGGTTGCCATAGCTGTAAATTGTAACATCTTTGAAGAGCGGATCAAGCAGGAGCTGCAGCGAATCGCGCGTGTAGCGCCAGTAGTCCTGTGGTGAAGCGTGATATGGGTACGACGACGGTACGGTAAGGAGCAGCCTCCCGCCAGGCTTGAGAATACGCTGCAGTTCAGCGACCGCCTTGAAAGGATTGGGAATGTGTTCAAGCACTTGAGTGCAAACAATCACATCATAGGTATCGTCGGCAATCTCGGGACAATCTTGAATATCGGCGCGGATGGTGACGTCCTCACGCTCGATAACGTCCATTATGTCATAGCGCGTGATCTGGTCGCGGGCAAAGCAATCTCGAAAATAGGGATCGCCGAATTCGAGAAAGCTTCCCCGACAATCTGGTGCATAGCGCCCAAGGAACTGGCGGATGTAGTAGCGCCCGCTCGATGGTTCAATGCCGCGGAGAAATTTGAAGGGATTGAGTTGGAGCCGCCAGGCGTACCATAACCCATGCGCTAAGCCTCGCTTGACCAGTGTTTCAATGAAGATCAGCACGACCCGGATCAAGGTCGTTTGCTGAGCCACCCGCTTCATGGCGTAGATATAGCTTTTTTTGTTCATGATCATCAGAATTCACGTATTCCCATAGAAGTTGCGCTGTTCCCGCTCGCGTACGTACCGCTTATGAACCATCAGGACTCAGCCCCAACACGTCCTGGTAGAGCTGATCGTACTTTGCCGCCATGGCCTCGATAGTATAACAATCCACAGACCGGCGAGCCTGTGCGGCCATACGTTGGGCTGCGTCCGGGTTGCTCAGCATCTGCCGCATTGCCTGAGCCAACTGCGCTGGATTGGCCGCCGGGACCAGCAAACCAGTCTCGCCGTGACGCACCAACTCACGGCTGCCGGATACATCGGTCGCGACGACCGGCCTATGCATCGCCATTGCCTCAAGAATGACAGCGGGAAAACCCTCCCACAATGATGCCGAAACAAACACGTCGGTCTGGCGCAGGAGGTCTGGCACATCGCCGCGCTGACCAAGGAAATGCACGGCATGAGCGACGCCCAACTCAGCCGCGCAGCGTTCCAGCTCATCCTGCAAGATACCCGCCCCAATGACCCAAAACTCCGCCGACGGGAATTGGCGCAGCACATCGACCGCAGCCTGCAAAAGGTAGATGTGCCCTTTCTGCCGCTCCAGACGACCGACGATCGCTAAGCGCGGCGCTCGCTTGGGGCTATTTGTCTCGCTCCGGTGCGGGGCAGCCGGCTGTTCCAGCAGCGTGTGGCTGATACCAGGATAGATCACCGTAGCGGGCCGTCTCCCCAGGCGAATTGCCAAACGCCGGTCCATGTTGCCCTTCGTTGCTTGTGAAATCGCTACTTCAGCATCGAAGCCGAAGGGAAATGCAACCAGATTGAGCAGCCAGCCGAGCCACGGGCGATTCTGCCACTGCTGATCGGTGTGCATCGTCCGCACAATCTGGGGATGCCGAGGGTGCCAGATCTTGCTTAAGAACCCGAGCAAATCGCCGCGCTCGAAGTGGCTGTGGATGATTCGGGGTTGCACGCGGTGGAGCACCTGCCAGAGATGCGCAGCCGCGCGAGCCATGTCGCGTTCGATCCGGCTGGCCCGTTCGATGAGGATCGCCGTGCCGACGCCTTCATGATGCAACATACGCCGCCAGCGCCGCTCCGAAGCCGTGTCGTAGCGCCAGAGGCCGCAGACGAATGGCGCGTAGCGGGAGCGATCCAATGCGAGGGCGATCTGGATGCCGGTTTGCGCTGAACCGCCGGATTTCTCCTCGGTGGCAAACCCATCGACAAGCTGCATAACGGGAATACGAAATTCGCTCATGGCTCCTGGATGCTCTGTCGGATCAGCGTGGGCAGGTGGTGAAGCGTAGACTGCACGGCAGGGATGCGTTGAGCGAGTTGGGTGCGCACGATTTCACGCTCGGCCCACAGCCGATCAAAAGCAGCACAGAGTTGTTCGGCGTCAATTGTGTCGATAGGGAGTACGTGGCGGGCCAACCCGAGCATCGCGGTCATCCCCGCCGACTTATACGTATAGCCAATGAGCAGAGACGGCACACCGCTGCTCAACGCGAAGATGGCCGAGTGCATGCGCGTAGCGACGAGCGCTTCCAGGCGCCCGTAGGCAGCCTTAAGCAATTGGGGCGAGAGCACTTCGTCAACAACAGAAACATGCGCCGCCTGGCTGGCAGCTGCAATCCGCCGCGCGATGCGGCGATCATCCTGGGGATCGACCGGGCCGGAAGACTGGGCAAAGAGCACGACGTGAGCGTTGTAGCGGCGGTGAACATGGCGGATCAGCGCCAGCATTGCCGCCTCGTAGCCAGCCTGGTTGCGAAACAATGGATTGAGCCGCTGCCAGTCCATCAGGGTCATCCCGACCAGGGGGCGCTGCGGCGACGGGGCAGCATTGTAACGTTCGAGTACGGTGTTCGCCGCCTCAACCGGCGCAAAGGCGGAGGTAAAAGCCAGGTCGGGCAAAACCAGCACGCGCTGCCGAACGCCCGTGCTAGCCAGCAATTGGAACGAGTGCCACTCGCGCGTTGCGGCCAGGGCATTGCGGTCGAGCAGCCAACGCAGCATCCAGCGCTGCACAGGGCCAGCCACCGGGCCATACGACTGGGGCAGGAAAATAATCGGTTTGCCGAGCAGCACCGCCATCGCCAACCCGAACCAGAGCCAGTAGAAGGTGATATTCAGAGCATGGCGGCCATAGAGATGCCCACCGCCAATCACAACCGCCAGGTCAGCCGTGTAGTAGGCGCGCATCAAACGCCGCCGCTGGGCTGCCTTGGGCAACAGGCGCAGCCCAGCCAAACGGAAGAGAGCGATAGCGAGCAAAAGCCAGACCGCATAAACCGGCGCCATCCATTTGCGCCAGCGCCATGTCGTCGAAGGATTGACATCGATCAGCCAGTTGAGCAGTGAGTCCACATAGGTCACGTCTGCCGGCAGCGCGGTAAGGTCAGGATCGTTTATCGTCGCGGTGATTGTCGCATGAGGAAAGGCCTGTCGCAGACAAGCCAAGGTCTCATGAAGGATGGCTAGATCACCCGCATTACGCGACGAGTGGGCATTGAGAAGCAGAATATTCATTGTTGCCGTTTCGCTGTTATCCAGAACCCATAGCTATAACACACAAAGAGAACCGCATCAGTCAACAGGTTCACCCACGCAACTGCAACCAGACCAAAAAAGGGGATGAACAAGAGATTACCGAACACGTTGACCACCGCGCCAACGGCTTGCAGCTTGGTGCGCAACACCTGCGCATCCAAAGCGACCATTAGCATCGCCCAGCAGAAGTTGAGACTCTTCAGCAGCGGGATTAGGAACATAATCCTCAGCAGCGGCGCTGAGTCGTTGAATTGCTCGTTATAGATCAGATGGACGAGCCACTCGGCGCCCCAGTAGAGCAGCGCCGCACAGCAGAGCCCATAGACGACACTCCCAACCAGAGCCAGTCCGACCGTTAAACGTGATTGCAGCGAGCCCCAACGTTGCTGCGCAACCATCGGTAACAAGACCTGCCACATTACATGGGGCGCCAAAAAAGTGGTATTGATGATTGTCAGCGCCGGATTATAGATGCCAACTGCCAGTGAACCGAGCAGCAGCGCCACCATGGTCACGTCGGCCTTGAGCGCAATATTAGCGAGAAAGTCAGAAACAAAGAAGACCCGAGCTTGTTTAATGATCTGCCACAAACTGCGGAGATGCCAATGCAGTCGAAAAGTAGAGCGTAGCATCCAGACGAGCAGCGCTACACCCGCAACCGCGCTAAGTAAGCGATACCCGGTCGCAGCAAGCAGCGGCGACTGGTCGTTCCACCCCCAAAAGACCAGTAGAAAGAAGGCGGCAGCCGCAGCAACTTGCAACACAATGGCGGCAATATTACGTAACTGGGCGCGTAGGGCGGTGTACCCGGTAACGAGCAGCAGTTCGGCGAGCAGGCCAAACGCGGCAGCAATCACCAAGAGAGGGCGCAGTTCAGGCTGACCGCTTGCCAAAATAACCACTACGCCGATCGTCATTAGTACCGTCGTAGCAAGCAAACGAATCGAAAAAACCTGACTAATCGTCTGATCGAGTCCCGCCGTAATACCGCCTTGCCGCAAAAGCCAGGTGTCAAGCCCCAAACTCGTCATCACGATAACCGGGCCAAGCAGGATATAGACGGTGGAATAAACACCATAATCAGACACGCCAAGCTGGCGAGCCAAAATGATCTGGGTTAGCGTACCGAGAAGCCGAGCGAAAACAACGCCGCCAATCGCGAAACCAATATTGAGCGCAATGCCAAACAGATTGTGTCGGCGCCAATCTTTGAGGGAGCGAAAAGCAGTCAGAGGCGTTGGGTGCATAGATCCCTTTATTCTACTGAGAAGTAATCGGCTGTGGATGGCGTTTGTACACTTCTTCCCAACGTGCTGCAAGCCGCGACCAATCATACTGCTGCACAAAGGCGTGACCGGCAGCAGCAAGACGCTGGCGTCGCCCCAAGTCATCGAGCAGGGTCAGCATCCCCTGCGCCAGCGCATCTGGATCACCAGCCGGAACCAGCACACCAGCTCGCCCTGAATCAAGCAGGCGCGACCGATCGCCGGTATCGCCGGTGATCACCGGGACGCCAAGGGTCAGACTCTCGAAGAGTTTCAGTGGCGAGCGGGCGCGTGCGGTTGCGTCATTATGCACTGGGTCCACGCTCATCACTGCCAACGACAGATAGCCGCGCACAGCAGAATGTGACATATGCCCTGTAAAGTATACTCGATCTTGGAGGCGAAGTTGATCAACCCGCCGGCGAAGCAACGGCAAATCTTCGCCGCCGCCGATTAGCAACAGCACCGCATCTGAACGATGCGCGGCAACCTGCGCGAAAGCATCCAGCAGCAAATCAACCGGGTGGTTTTGCAAAGCCAACGTTCCGGCGTAAGCAATGATCTGTCGATCGCGCAGGCCAAGCGCCTCCCGTAATGCCTCGCACGTTGCAGCGGATGGCGGAACGAACCGAGCGCAATCGACGCCGTTGGGCACATACGCTACTGGTTCGATCTCGGCACAGCGCATCCGTTCAAGCAGCGCATGGGTATTAACGGTAACGCCAGCCGCCAGGCGAGGCAACAGCCACTGCCAGAAAGCAAAGACGGCACGCTGCCAAGAGGCGGTCAAGCGATTGCTATGAACCTCATCATCGTCGCAATCCACGTAGAAACGCTGCCGACGCAACAACAGCACGCCAATCACTGCGGCGACGCCGTTCACTGGCTGGGGTTTGCCCAGGTGATACACCGCAGATGGCGAGCAGAGTATCGCCCAGATCATCCCTAGCGTTGACGCGATCAGCACCCGCAGCAGGGCCAATGGGCCGAACCGTTCTGGCACACTGGCGCTCTTACGGGCGTGCATCTGCCCAACGTACCAGATTTCGACACCATCACAGGTATAGCGGCGCTGCGGGCAATTGGCGAAGTCCGGATGCAGCGCCAGAATACGCAGCGTATGCCCCTGTCGCGCCAGTTCGCGGGCGATATTGAAATAGCGACGCCCCGAAGGCCGGTCAATACCCATTGTAATCAAGAAGGTGATGTTCATTGCGAGAAGAACCGAGTCAATTGCCTATCGGCTATCGTGTTGGGCCACACGCTCGATATGTGTAACGAGCTGTTGCCACGAAAAAGTTTGCGCTGCCGTAGATTGCTGGACATTCGCTGTAAGTTCCGGGCCTAGGTTCTGGCAGAAATAGCGAATAATCGCTTCGGCCAAAGCTTGCTCGTCCTGTGGCGGTACAATCAGGCCATTTATGCCATCCTGGACAACTTCGTAGAGCCCGCCCACCCGCGTTGTGATCACCGGCTTGCCAAAGCCGAAGGCCAGTTGGACGACCGCGCTCTGCGTTGCAGAGGTATAAGGCAACACAACAACGTCGGCAAGGTCAAAATAGGGCGGGAGTTCTTCATTCGGCACATAACGATTGACATAGGTGATCGACCGTTCCACATCGAATTCGGCGGCATAGCGCTGGTAGAAGAGCGGTGAAGTCCAGAACTCGCCCACAACGAGCAAATGAACATGGAGCTGCCGCAAGACTCGCGGCAAGGCCTGGATCAAGTATTCCAAGCCTTTATATGGCCGCACGAAACCGAAAAAAAGCAAGATCGGCAGATGATCCGGCAGATCAAGCTGATGGCGCAAAGCCTCTGCCGATGAGGCGTCAGGAGCCATGGCGAGTTCTGCATAGGTTGGAAGGTGCGTCTTGATCACGGTCGCCTTGGGCAAGAGCGCCAGGAGCCGGTAGCGATCCTGCTCGCTGTGAACGATAAAGGCATCGCCTTGACGCAACACCGCCATCGCCAAACGCCGATCGAGCACGCCGCCGCCCTCATGAGGCACAACGTTGTGACAGATATAGACAATACGAATGTTCGTGTAGCGCTTGATCCAACGCGAAATCATGGTCAAGCAGGGTGTCCAATACGGCACCCACCACTGCAAGAGCAGCATGTCAGGGGCATCAGCGCGAACTTTGCGATACAAGCGCCACCAACTCAGCGGGTTGACCGGATCGAGGATGTATTCGCATTCGACCTGCAACGGTGTGCCGCTAGGATCTTTGTCGGTCTTGCCGGGAAAAAGCCAGCGCGGGTACTGACGAGTGAACGAATAGAGCTTGGTCCAATGGCTCGCCGCACGCAAGTGTCGGACCAGCAATGTCGTATAGTGAGCAATACCGCCCCGATAGGGATACGTTGGCCCAACAACGCAGATGCGCACTAGCGTATCCTCCTGTTCGTTCCTTTTAACAATAGTTTTATCATGTCCCTGTTCCCAGCGACAAAGCCAGGCTGATAGCTGCTCCATCGCGCTCGATCTGAAGCACCGGCGCTCCTGTATCCGTGCCGAGTCGCGCTTGCGCGTTCACCCACTCACCGGTCAAGATTAAACTGACTAGATGTAGCTGGCCGCTTGCATCCGGCATAAATACAATTTGTTGCCCAGTCATTCTCTCAGTCGCCACATGACCGTCGAGGTAAAGCGTCCCCGGTGTAACCGGCAGCAACACAAGCTCGGCGGGGTTAGGCCCAGCGCGGAGTTGGAAACGCTGGTTCTGCAGTTCGCCTACGGTAGCGCCATGCCAAGCCATTGCTGCTTGGTGGTTCATTGGGCCAGCGGCAGTATCAACAATCACGATTGGGCCTTGGTGATAAAAATAGACCATCCGCCGTTGTTGCCAACCATGCCAGTTTTCAATCAGAGTACTGCTTATGTCGAGTTGCTCGTTGGTCTCAAAGCGCTCGACCCGGGCATAGAATGGCGGATCTTGAGCCCAACGGCCACCAACACCGGTTAGCATTGACAGGACGGCGCTCAGGCCGGTGCGCTCGACCAGCAGACCATTCAAATTCTCGCGGGGGATGCGCTTATCGCGAAAAAAGCTGCGACCTTGCGGCAGCCAAGCAAAAGATCGGCCCGCCAGTTGTTCGCCAATCAACGGCCCTTTATGATAAGCCAACGACAGCGTATTAGTCGCCTTGTAGCGGTGCCAACCGGTAAATCGTAAATTGAGCAGAAGGTAGGTCGAATCGGACGACCAACCATCACGAAAGACTATTTTATCGGGTGCTAAAGGGCCAAATTGGGTTGGCAAACCTGAGTTGCCGTATAACAAGCACGAGCCAATTGTTGGTGAATGGCCAACCCGATTCACTGCATTCTCGACTCCCGGCTGGACATGGCTAAAGCCAACACTTTGTGCGCGGCTTTCTACTGCACGCCCCGCCAGCCAGACGAGGCGCGGATCATCAAGTAGATGTGCGCCTAGATACGCGATTCCGTCAAATGACGTAGCATAAGGATAATTGTACTGCAGCGCTCCGCCATCGGGTAGCGCTTGTAATAAAAGCCACTCGAAGGCATGACGCAGGTTATCCTCGTTGATTTCGTCCGTAGCAAGCGACTGGAAAAAAGCGTTGGTAATCCATTCAGGCTGATAGACAATAGCATCGTC
>JAKSDJ010000562.1 GCA_022360155.1 Chloroflexales bacterium
GTGTTGGTGGCTATGTCGGCGACCACCGCTGCCTGGGGCGGTTCGTCGCCGGCAGGGAATCCGCCGACGCTATAGCTGCTCTCGTTTGCGGCGGCAAAGGTCAGCGCTTCGAGTTGAATGCCGTAGGAGCGGATGAACTTGTAGTCTGCGGTGCGCAGCGGCTCGTTGCGTAGCTCCTGCTCGGCGATCCGCTGGAGTCGCGCCGCAAGAGTCGCCATAGCCTCTAGGGCGCGCTGGTCGTCTTCGTGTAGCAAGCCCCGGCGCGCTAGCCCATCAATCGTCATCTCGGTCAGCGCGACGACGCGGGCATAGAGCAGCGGCGCCGGCTCGACATAGCCGCGGGGTAGCTCCGGTTCCGGCGGCGGCGGCGCCCCAGAGCCCTCGGCGTAGACCTGCTTGGCGTACAGGATCGTGTCGCGTTTCAGCTCGGTCCAGGAACCCAGCGCAGTCGTCAATTGCTTGTCCAGCCAGGCATCGGAGCGCATAAACTGCGGGTAGCCGTCGCCGGGCGGCACGAGCAGCGGGCGCAGACTATGGATCCAGCTCCAGTAGAGATTTTGGGTCCAGACCTTGTCGCCGTACTCGGCAAACGTGGTGCGGAGCTTGTCCATATTGGCCTGATAGTTGGTCAGCGCGGTATCGCTGCTGGCATCCAGGTGGGCAAGCGCCCGATCCGAGCCGAGCGCGGCGAAGAAATCCAGCGCTTTAGGAAAGCCCCGCTCGGGTACTTTGCGAGCAATCAGTTGCTGAAAGACGAAGGCGTCAGGAACGAAACGCTGCCCCATAAAGCGTAGACCTTGCGTCACTTCATCCACATCCGGCTCGGCGAGGCTGACGACCATGCCGAGGATCTCGGGCGCGCGCAGTTCGCTGATCTCTTTTTGGAAGCGTGTGAACTTCGCCTCGTCCATCAGATCGCGGGGTGCAGTCACCTGACCATAAGCGGCTTCCAGAGCGCCATCATACTCGCGCGGCGTGAGATCGTCGCTGCGACCGACGAAGAAGACCGTTGGCTCGTAGATCCCCGCCCAGACCGCCGTGGCCGCTTGGCCATCGACCTGGGTCTGGCGCAGCGCCAGCGTGAGTAAGGCCGCTTGCTGGGTTTCGATTGGGTCGGTGGCGCGGAAGGTCATGCGCCCGTGCCACATCATGGCCACGAAGTAGCGTTCGAGTTCAGGACTCATGGTGTAGTGGCCGCGGGGCACGTATTGGCTCCAGTCTTCGCCACGGGGGTAAGCCGGGAAGATCGCCGAGCGCTCAATCGTATTGCCGGCCGCGATGAGCGCCAGGTCGGGATCAGTCAGGTCGCGCAGCTCCTCGGGCACACTCCATTCCGGATTCAGGATTTTGACGGCGACGGCGAAGTAGGCGGCGTTGCGGCGGGCGGCTTCGGCCCAAGGCGTCCCTTCCAGGTCGGCATACTGCTGGGCCGAGCTGCGCAGCATCTCCCAGTCGAGCTGCGTCAGCATGGGGATGAAGAACTCGGTTTCAGCCCGCCGCAGGGTCTTATCGAAGAGCAGGTGGTAGACATGCAGGAGCGAGTCGGATGTAATAAACACAGGGATGTTGTCGTAGCGTGCGCGCTCGTAGAGTTCGTAGAATTCCTTGGTCTGTCCAGGGCTGACAACGAAGCCGTTCTGGGCGATGCGGGCGCGCTGCTCCGACGTGAGCAGCACGTTCAGTTCAACGTTGCTCAGATCTGAGGCGATAGGGTCCGCCTCGACTTGAGCTTCCTGTTGAACCGTCGGCAACTGATAGGCCGCGAACACGGCGTCGTCGATGGCACGAAAGTCCACAGGAAGTTGTGCGGTGATCGGCGCAATCGCAAAGGGTTCCGATCCAGCGGCGCCTGACGTTGGTATCTGGGTGGGGCGCTGGGGCTCGGCGGTTGGGGTCGGGATCTCGGTCGGGGGCGCCGGCGTCGGGGACGCCTGGCAGGCGCTGATCGCGCCTATGAGCAGCAGTGCAAGAAGCACGTATATTCGTTTATACATCAATGCACCTCCTCGATTCATTTTCTGGTTTTCATCGCTATCTATGCGGGAGCGTCGCCCAGAAACAGCCGCATTATGTGGAGGAACGATTTGATTGCACAGCTTGCGTCGCTCGGGGCGAAACAGACTCCCCTGGTCGCAAAGTCGCGGATCTCTCAGTGCATTATCGGAGCTTATCTACGAGAGCGAGGCTTTCAATTATGAGTATAGATCCGTAGCTGGCGTGATTCAAGTGATGGGCTGCTGATAGCTCAGTGATAAATTTCGGTCGAGAAGAGCGGTAGCGCACAGATCGAATCGCAGTGCGTCGAAGCTTGCTTCAGCTGATCATACACGCTATCGGAACGTATGAGGCGTTTCCGCAAGATATAGTCGTTATGCGGGACTATGAAACAATCCAGAAAATGAGTGTATCGCGAGGAAAATAAATCGCTAGCGCGGCTGCAAGTCGCGCTAGCAAAGCAAGCACAAGTCTCTTGTACCGAAGACACTCAAGCGCAATCGCTCCTCGTGTTAGCCGCTTGGGTCGGCATGCCCCGATTTTGCCCGTTTGCTGTGTCGACCATTTTCATCGCCTTTTTACCTAATTCCTGTATCATAGTTTTGAGTTCAGGGGGTTGAATGATCCGAATCGGAAAGTCGACACTCAGCAGTATTGGCGCGACCCATTCCAGACGGTAGGCCGGTCGACGAAACATCACACCCTTATCGACCATTTCCAGTGAGCCAAGTTCTGCCGGTATAGAGCGCTTTGCTTCATCAAGCGATGTCATAAATAAGACTTCGACAGATGCAATTCCGGTCGGATCGCTGAGCGATTTGCTGACGTGCGCTACGGCGTCAAAATCAACTGGACGTACGAATGATCCTTCCGCCTGCTCTACGAGCTGGATACGATCGATCCGAAATGTACGCAAGTCCTGCCGAAGATGACAATATCCGGCGACATACCACCAGCCCTCGTGGAACACGATTCCGTATGGATCAAACATACGATCTGTGCTTTTATCTTTCCAGGATAGATACTGCACCTTCAAACGCTGACCGTGTTGCATCGCAGTTGTGAGTGTTCTAACCACTGTGCTCCGGACATACGTCGGTGGCATGACGTAATTGAAATGAATGGTCTCCTGCAGCGCCATTGTTCGGTTGAGCAACGCTTCTGGCATAACTCGTTCAATTTTGGCAAGCGCCCCCGCCACACTGATCAGATCGATAGGGAATTGGAAAGCGCGAATGACCATCAAACCTAGCGTCAACGCGACAGCTTCATCCTCCGTAAACATCATCGGAGGCAGCTTGAAGCCGCGATCCAACCTGTATGCACCATAGCGACCACGCTCCCCCTCGATTGGAACCCCCATGTCCTGAAGCGCTTTGATATAGCGCCGTACTGAGCGAGGATCAACATTCAACCGCTCAGCAATCTCGGTTCCCGTCATTTCCTGACGTGATTGCAACAATTCGAGTATCGCCAGTAAGCGCATCGTGCTCGCAGCCATTTAATCAACCTTTCATCTTAAATAGGCGGATTTCTGTCCTATTTTCAGCTTATCATAAATGATGTGGTTTAGTAACAGATCCTGAATGGATAATCGATGCACAGGAGTAAATGTATTGGTGAATACTAACCTCCCGACTATGCCTTACCGTGGTTCCTCACGCAGTGCATCCGGGCGATGGGCTGGGGCGCTCGTGTGGCCGCCAACCTCGACACAGATGCGTCGGAGGTGCTGCATGTGCTGGTCGCCACTGATGCTGGGTTGGGGCAGCTTGGCAAGCATGGATCACTCATTACGCAAGCATATGGCTCCAACGTACGGCTTGCGACCGTGTTAACCGACCTGCCGCTCGCCGTAGATGCGTTTGCCGACATCGGCGTAGACGATTTCTGCATGAGTTGTCAGATTTGCACAGCAAACTGCCCGCCTCACGCCATCTCCGACACCAAGCAAACCGTGCGTGGCGTCGAACGGTAGTACGTGAACTGCGACACGTGTGTGCCGTATTTCAGCGAGCAGGGTAGGTGCGGCATCTGCAGCGAGGTGTGCCCGTAGAGCGAGGCGGGGCGCGGTTCTGTCATCAGCGAGAAGATGCTTGCACGGTGTGCTGTCGAGAAACAACATTAAACAAAACAGGAAAGAAA
>JAKSDJ010000218.1 GCA_022360155.1 Chloroflexales bacterium
ACTTATAATGAAGCGCCCTGGCCGATGGATCATCCGTAAGACCAGATCGTTTTTCATAGCAGTTTGTACAATTGCATCAATGTCTATGGCTTGCAAGTAACCGCTGCCTATTGATTCAACCAGACAGACGTTTGGCATCTCCGCACTAAGCTGTGCCCGCGCGTGGTGCAGCAACTCATGATCTGGAACGGGTTTTGCATCGATCTCAGGAAAGAGTCGATCAACTTGTCGTATCGAGATCTCTCCCTATACCGGCAATGATGTTCATCATCTGGATGGACTGCGCAGTATGATGGATAAAATGAATCAATGCACCAAGACTGATCAAGACTAGGACGACACCCAAAGCAACCACGATATGGGTAACAAAGGGAACATCATCAACACTACGCACAGTACGAAGCACCAGTAGGCAATAGATAAAAGTGGCAATGAATGTTCCCAAGACAACCTGATTGGTGCGATCGCGCATGAAGTTGCGAAGGAGCTGGGGGTCAAATTGCGAGGAGGCAAATGACAATATCACAATAGTAATCGAGAAGATAGTTCCCGCCACACCGATCATCGAGCCGGCTACGGTCGAAAGCAGCGCACGCTCCCTCGTCTCCACCGCCATAAATACACAGCCACCCCAGCATCAAGCTGCCTTGGATCGCTAGATTTTCATCGAGTGAAACTGCGAAAAATGTCAGGACAATCGCACCAAGCATCATGAGCGCCGGCACGAACCAAAAACTGGTTCGCAGTGATTCCCACAGCGTATTGATGCGGCCTCTCATAACTACCCGGTCAGGGCCATGATCTCTTCGATCTTCATGCCATAAATTTGTGGCGCTTCGCCCCCCATCAGGGTCAAGTAGGTTGCCAACTGGCTGCGATGGTGGATTTCGTGCTCGGCCATCATCATCAGAATGTGCCAGACCTGGAGCGACTTACCAGCGGCAAGGGTTGGGCGCGGCTGGTCGAGATCGGCATCGCTGAGTGTACGCAGGTTTTGCATTGCTTCGGTATGTACAGCCTCTAGGTAGGCCAGAGCTGACCCCAGGTCGGGTGCGCGCTCACGCTCGTGTCCTGAATAATCCCAACGCCCGGCGACGGCGACATCGACAAACAGCAATTCGGACGCGGCAAGATGGCGCACAATATCACCACAAGTGAATTCACCTGGCTTGGGCGCCCAATCAATTTGTTCCGGCGGAATGGCACGGAAGAACGTTATCGTCCGCTGGCGAATCCGGTCGAAATAACGAATAAAGGAGTCGAGACTCTGGATCATCGCCGCTTCCTTCTCTTCTGGCATAGTTTGCATAGTGTGTCATCATTGATGAAATGTCGCCTTCCATCTACTGACCAACTTGCTACAAACAGCCGCTATTATTATGAGTTGTGTTGTGAAACAGAGTCCTATTGTAGCATACAAGCAAGGCGCATTGAACAACATAGAGCGCATATTGGGGCTGCGTTGACATGGAACAGCAACCACGGATCGCAAAAAAATCCACACATATGCAAGCCCATTACCAGATTCTTGGTACAGTCCTAACAAAATGCCGCCCGCTTCTGAGCCAGTGCAGGAAGGTGTCTGTATGTTTGGATCGAGCATGCACAATCTGTGCCAACGGTTTGACTTGGATCACCAGTTTGCTGTATGGTGTAGCGAAAGATGGCGTGTGTTCACCTGAGCGCAGGGCTTCAACACCCACGTCACCTTGGCAGGATAGAGTGAAGATACACAGGTGTTATGGCCCAGCCAACTACGAACGAACTGCTGCCTGCGCTTTTTGGCCATGCTGAACATCCGCTGGCCCAACAGTGCGCGGGTGTTCTCGATTGCAGCGCGCCGCTGCGCAGCTTCGCCTGGACGCATCGCACCAAGATCCGTAAGAAAGTGCGCAACGCCACGAATTCGGCCATCACACGCGATCTGCGCTGCGATCTGGCAGTAGCGGCGCTGCTAGCAGCTGACCGCCGCCACACGCTCACCTATGAGCCGCTTGCCGCCGCCAACCAGCGCGGGCCGGACTTCCTCCTCCCCTACAAGGATCACACGCCGGTCTACGTCGAGGTCTCGCGTATTCGCCCTCGTGTAGGGGCGGCACGCGACCCGCACGAACGCTTGGCCGCCGCCATCGTTGGCAAGCTTGCCCAACTCGCCAACGATGACGCCAATTTGCTGGTGCTCGTGAACGATGACGAGTCGATCGCCCCAGCAGAGATCAGCGCGGTGGTACAAAGACTGCGGCGCAAGGCAGAAGCCAAGGATGACGCCTATTTCGCCTTTCGTGGGTTGGAAGGGGCGCGCGCATTCCAACACCAGATCGTGCGCCTGAGCGGGGTTATGCTGGCGACGCCGGCTGACGGGTCGCAAGGTCTTGCCACGCTGCTCGGCGCTCGCCGCCCTCTACCGCCAGAGCTGGCCCGCACAGTGAACGCCTGGGATCTGGTTGCACTGCTTGGAGCGCCGGATGTGAGCTAAATGGATAATTCGCGCCCTACATCAGCGCCCTGCAACGCGCGGTCAACGACGCGCAGAAACCAGAAATTTGCGATGGTCGTGTGCGGGTATGGATCATTCGGCGGAAGATCGAACATTGGTCGATATGCCGCATAAATGCTGGGCGTTTCGGCTGGCATCTGCGAATAAAAATCTTGGGACTCGGCAAGCGAGATACGGGCGGGAAAATCTTTTTGGATATTGGTACGATCCCGGCTAAGAGCACTGATAAACTCCCAGCATGCCTGACGTTTTTCCGTTGAACTGGGAATATAGAGCCGGCCTTTGGGATAGATCGCGACTCGACTTGCCGCACCATTCGAGAAGAGCGGGGCGAAGCCCGTAGTGAACGGACGTTTTGCAGCTTCACTATCGGTATCAGCGACAACATTGCTAGTCAGCCACATGCCAACTTGACCTGTATCGATCAAAGCTGCTGGCTGCTGATCGTTGTTTTGACTGTCCAGTTGCTGACTTGGAGAAAAATCGCGAAAGATATCGATCGTCAAGCGTAGCGCCTCAACCAGTTTGGGTTCAGTCAAGACAGGGCTCAGCGTATCGCCCTCGCCTTGGAGCGGCGACACGCCGAACAGATTAAGGAAAAAAGCTATATCGTGCGACGGGAATGAAGACAGGTTGACAGATCGACATAGCCTTTTGTCCTTCTTCAATTCGCTAAATATGGATACCCAAACGCAATTTTGACGAATATGCAGCATGTTACGAACAGGTCAGCGCCATAAATCAGCACGCTGCCAGGGCATCTGGACGCCGTCCGCCTGCCTAACCCCAAACATAATACCCTGCCTCGTACTGGCTTTATGGTAACAAACAGGAACGCAAAAGGAGATATGATTATAAGAAGAGACCGTTTCACAAGTGAGACAAGACTCGTCAGCCACACGTCGTGGTCACCCTCCTCTGTCGGTGATAAACAGGGCGCGGAATCCCGCTCGGCAAAAAATCCGTACCCGCCAGGAAAGGCCTTTCGAAACTTGTCTAAAGAGAGTTAGCTGTATGTATGTCTTGGTTGTTGAGTCCAACCCAATCATGCGCCGTTTGATGCAGTCATACTTGACCCAGGCTCGTTACACCGTAGTCACGGCTACAGAGGTCCGCGATGCCTTCACACTGCTCCATCAACATCCTATTGCGCTCATTGTCACCACTTGGCCTATGCCTGGCAGCGATGGCATAGAGTTTCTACGCCATCTGCGCAAGGCAGACTCCTACATCTACGTGCTGCTTATCGCCGCTTCCAACAGCCAAGAATCGGTTATTGCCGGGCTGCAGGCAGGCGCCGACGACTACCTGGTAAAACCCCTCGACCTCAAGCAACTCCGCCGCCGCGTGATTCTGGGGAGTCGCATTCTCAACTTGGAGAACGACCTCGCTCTGATCCGCGCTGAGCATAACCACCTGCTCACCCACGACTATCTGACAGGTATACTGGTGCGAGAGCGGTTCACCGAGCACGCCGAAGCCATTCTACATCAAGCCCAGCAAGCCGGTGTCGCATGCAGCTTGTTAATCTTGGAGCTCGACGATCTGAACACGATCAATCAACGCTATGGCTATCACGTTGGGAATAAAGCGCTACGCATGGTCGCCGACACCGCTGTGCAGACAATTCGCCACGACGATTTGGCTGGGCGTTGGACTAGCGCCCGGATCGCCTTGATGCTTGTGAAAGCGACTGCAAGCGCAGCAAATGCCGTTGCAACAAGACTCGAGAGTCGTCTTGCAGCAACCCTGCTAGCAGTGCCGGATGATCCGCCAATCACCTTGAATATTCGCACCGGCGTTGTGACGACAGAGCCTGCACAGCAAAACACGCTGCCCAGTATGATTGCCCAGGCTGAAACGGCGTTGTCTGAAGCCGCCCTATACAGTTCAGTTCCCGCCCGTAAGGCGATCTCAAATATGAAGCATTAACGCGCTTTCAGATGATTGGAGAGATAGCCCTAGCACCAATCCTTTTCAAATAAGACCTTTAAGGTCTTGAAGAGATGCTTTCAGAAGCCTTCCCCAAGACCTTTAAGGTCTTCCATCGCGCTTATCTGAAAAGTATTGGCCCTAGCACATCTATGCCAGTGCTATCCCCAGATGGTTAGCAGCGCATTATTGGGGCTATGATAACCGTCAGTGCGACTCCTTGATGAGTTAGGCATTCCGTCTCATCCGCCAATCTTCAATTCGTCGCTACTGATTGTCGATGATGCGCTGAAACGTCTCGAATGACTGGAAGCCAATCAAACGCTGATCGCTGATTTCGAAGATCGGTTGAACGCGAATACCACGCTGGCGTTGCTCGGCATCGAGCGCCTGCACCAAAGCCCGCGCCTCGCTAGCATCGACGCAGGCATCGAATGTCGCCAGATCCAGGCCTATCTCCTCAGCGTAGCTCCGCATCAATGCAGGCAAATCATCTTCGGCTGCAAACCAGACATCACGCTGACGCTGGAAGAGCAGCTCGTGCATTGGCCAGAATTGATTCTGTTCGAGCGCGCATGCCGCCGCTTCGGAAGTGAGTAATGAGCGTTCGTCATGATTGAGCACCGGACGGAAGACGAGTTGAACTTGTCCTGTGGCAACGTAAGTCTCGATGATCTGGGGTTCGACCGCTAACACGTAGCGGGCGCATGTTGTTCAAAGAAAGTCGCTGTAGCCAATCATCACCACCGGTGCGTCGGCTGAACCCAGCGTTGGCGCACCGTCCTCATTTACCCCTGGCTCCGCACCCTTATAAAGCGCCACTGGTTCAGATGTCGCCGTCGGCGGCACGGCGGTCGCAGTTGGAGGATCAACGGTTGCGCTCGGCAGCTCCGGCGTATCGGTGGCGAGCGCAACCGTTGCGGCCGATGATTCCGCCGGAGTTGTAGCAGTCGTCGAACTTGTGGGAGTGGCTGGTGATTGCGCACCGCCGCAGGCAGCCAGCAAAAGGAATAATACAGCCATCAAGCCGCTACGTCTAAACCACACCCAATCTCTGTCTTTCATCTGCGCTCCTTTGTGCCTCATTCAACCGTGACAATCGCCCCAACGAAGAACATGCCCGTCTCCCAGGCTTCCTCGACTCGTCCGAGCGGTGCGAGTGTTGAGGTCAGCGTCTGCGGAGTATGCCAGATCTTCAGCACTTGGTGCTGCGAGCCATCATTGAGAATGCGCTCTTGAAAATACTCGACGCCTGGCTGGTGCTCTGGTTCGGTGCGGGCGCTATCGATGATCATCACTTGACCGCCGCGTCGCAGCATCCGCCGCACTCCGCTCAGGAACTCGTGCAGACGCGCATACGGCACATGGCTAAGCCAGAAACCAGCGAACCCGCAATCAAAGGTCGCCAGCGCCAGTGGCAGCGCATAGGCATCAGCGCGAATCGACTCGGCGTGCAGACCATGGCGTCTTAAACGCGACTGCAACTGCGCCAGCATGGCCGGGGCATAATCTACGGTCGTAACCTTCGCGCGCGGCGCCAAGTGTTCGGTCCACCAGCCGGTCCCAGCGGCAATTTCGAGCAAGCGGCCATGCCCAAACTGAGCAACACGCTCGCGTAACAGCGCAACTTCGGCGTGCCAGCGCTCGGTGTGGGGGCGCATCGCAAAATGACCGCGGCGCAGATACCACTCGTCGTACTCCGCAGCCCGCTGATCGTAGTAGGCGCGCATCGTTGCATCCTGTTCAACTGTTAGGAATTCTTTTGCCATCTGCGATCCCTTACTATTCAGGCGGGACGCAGCTAGGCGCTTCGGTCAGCCATGGTTCATACAAGATATTATCGCCGACTGAGTCGCCGCGCCCCTCTGGATTGAACTCTGGATCGTACGGACCCGAAGCATCACCCCACCAATTGTTACGCATATCCAGGGCAATCTCGCTGGCCGCACCACGTCCAAGCCCATATTTCAGGTAGATCGGAATAATCGGCGGCGTATGCTGATCGATGAAGTTGTTATTTATGTGCAGATCCATCGTTAGCGTGCCATTCGGGCCAACCTGCACCGTCTGCGTGCGCAGGCTAAAGCCCAAATCTTCGCCGATCATCGTATTGCAGGCGACAGTTCCTTGGAGCAAGCCGTTGGTCGAGAGCAACAAATTGTTCGAACCGCCGCGAAACAGGTTGCCTTGGATATCAAGGATCAAGGTGTCGAATGCACTCTGGCTGTTGACCCGAACGCTGGGCGAACCGCCGCTCAGGCGGTTGCCGCCGATACGATTGCCAGCCAGGGTCACATAGTTGCCCCCCGTATACGTGAGATCCAG
>JAKSDJ010000611.1 GCA_022360155.1 Chloroflexales bacterium
CTTTTTTGCGACACCGCGTTCTGATATGCTACGAGCACCTGCCGGATTTGCACTTGACGCAAATCGCTTAAAACTTGGGGCGTCCTGAAGACCTGGAAAAAGAGTTGCACATTGGGTGGATAATTCAGTTCTCCTTAAAGCTGAACAGCGCCTCCTATTGTTTAGGAGGCGCTGTTTTTATTGTATCTCCCTTATCTTCCCTATGCGGGGATGACAAAATATACTCAAGTCATAGAATTGTGCGCACAACTATCGCGGCAAAATTAGGACTAGCGAGGGATTGTCGTACTATCGCCTGTCGGTTAGACTGAAATCACATCAACGTTTCACACTACATTCGAGGAGATGATGTCTATGCTGCGACGTTTGATTAGCCAGTTCCTTCTCTTAGGTCTGTTTGCGCTTAGTGTTTCATCGGTCTATGCCAATGACCCCAATCTTACAGCGGGGCCGACTGTGCTCATTCCCATGGTATTATCCCCTGGTGAGAGCAAGATGACGCCGAACTCGTTCGAGCAGCAGGTGTTGAGTTTGGTCAACCAGGAGCGAGCCAAAGCTGGCTGTTCCGCAGTGACCATCGACGCTAGCTTAATGATGGCATCGAGCAATCATAGCGAAGATATGGCAAACAACAACTTCTTCGATCATACTGGCTCGGATGGATCATCGGTGGCGCAGCGAGCTACCGCCGCTGGCTATGTCTGGAGTCGCATTGGCGAGAATATTGCTGCTGGACATAATTCGCCGGCGGACGTTATGGATGGATGGATGAACAGCCCTGGCCATCGCGCCAATATCCTCAACTGCGAGTATCGCAATACTGGCATCGGATATGTGTTCAAGTCTGGTAGCAATTATGGGCACTATTGGACCCAAGATTTTGGCGCCCCTCATCCTGCGAGCAATACAGCGACTCAGGTAACCCCAGACTCCATACCTCCTGACCCATGGATCATAAAGCGAGAACCTGCTGAGATAGAGTAGGTTCTCGCTTTAGTTCGCTTCCAGTATGTATTGGTTGATTTGACCTGTTCAAATGTATCATCGCCCTCATACAATCGCAGCAACAAACGCAAGAAATGCAATCATGGTGCAAATTCCTAAGACCACTATTATGAGTTGCGCATAACCAAGCACAAGGCCCGCTATCGCCAGTCCTTCACCGCCGATTCGGCCATCAGACCGGCGAATTTCGTTGCGCGCCATGTGCCCGCAGATCACAGCGCCGATAGGGCCGAGTATTGGTACCAGAACCCAGCCAACAATGCCAAAGATGAGACTCAACTGGGCCATCGTGCTGTTGGGACGTGCAACCGGCGCGTAGTTTGCGTACTGGATTGGATAGGGTTGTGATGCGCCGATTTGGTTGAAGTCTTGTTCTGGTAGTGGCGTAGGGTTGGTTGCCACAGGAGGCGTGGAACTTGCCTTCGTGACGGGAGCTTGCTCAAGGCGGACACCGCAATTATAACAGAACTGACCCTCATCGTTTGTTGCGCCGCAGCGCTGGCAAATCATATTTTGACTCCTTCTTTTGTCATCGCTATGAACGATGTGTGCAGTCCATCTTTATCTTATCTATCCTACGTAGCCAAATAACTTTTGTTGCAAACACAGCCCGAACTTGTAGCACGTATGAAAAAGCGCTTTGAAGTGTACTCTGTGTCTGTGCGCATATATCTGCAGGCAATCAGGCATCTGCCAGTTCGCGCACCCGAGCGCCGATATCGAGC
>JAKSDJ010000567.1 GCA_022360155.1 Chloroflexales bacterium
AAAACGATGAAACGAAGCTACAAAAACACACCTTTCCTTAAAAATTTCTTCAAAGCCGGATTGTGAGATAGTTTCTAACCGAATCTACTGGATATGAACACATTACTTTTCGTAGAAGAATCCTACAAAAAGATCTTCAGGCGTAAGGCTTGGAGCAGCAACCGGTCGAGAGGCGCTTGTTCAGTCTGAAGTGTGTTGCGCCGCTTACGGTTGCAAAGCCCTTCAAACGAACTCTCGCGGTCGCACTAAGTCAGCGTAGTGGTCGTCGAGAATCCTAGCGACCCTCTCCTTTGCATAGCGACACGAAGTAATGCACGGAGTATGGAGATATATACTTTATGCTGAATAGATCTTATCGAGAATATACACCTACCTGTAAAGGATGTCAAGGGAATTTGGATGAAAAGGTCGTGAACATTTCATACTACAGCTCGCAGTGATATTGCAGGCCGCATCTCCATCATCCACGTTGTATTGCTGAATGCTGCCCTCGTGCAGGTCGCGCCGCCCCTAGCGCCGAAAGTTTTTCACCAAGCTGCTCCAAGCTGTTCAGGTTGTGAACTGCTAAGAAATCGTCCACAAATGGCAGGGCCGCCTGCATCCCGAGGGTAAGCGGCTCGTAGTTAGGGTTACCCAACAGCGGATTGAGCCAGATCAACCGGTGGCACGAACGCTGCAAGCGCCCCATCTCGCGTTGGAGCAACTCGGGTTCACCCCGATCCCAGCCGTCGCTAATCAGTAGCACGACCGAGCCGCGACCAAGCACGCGCCGTCCCCACAGGAAATTGAAGCCTTTCACCGCGTCGCCAATCCGTGTGCCGCCGCTCCAATCGACGACCTGACCGGTAACCGCGTCGATCGCATCATCGATATCACGCTGGCGCAGGTGGCGGGTAATACGAGTTAGGCGCGTGCCAAAGACAAATGCCTCAACATCCTTCAGGCCATTGGAGATGGTGTGGACAAACTGGAGCAAAATACGACTATAACGCTCCATACTGCCGCTGATGTCGCAGAGGACTATGAGCGGGCGCTGCTGCGTGCGAGTCTCACGCCAGACCAATTGCAACGGCTCGCCGCCATAGCGCATGTTCTGGCGCAACGTACGCCGAAAGTCGAGTTGGCGACCGGCGCGGGACGGGCGCTTGCGACGGGTCGGCCGCTCATCAAGGCGCCATTGCATCTGTTGCAAGAGCGCTTTGCACGCCTGCACCTCTTCCCAGGTGAACTGTCCAAAATCTTTCTCGCGCAATAGTTCATTGGCGCTATAGGTCAATACGACGTTAACCTGTTCCTGCTCCTCCGGGCTGTCCTGATCATCGCCGTCATCAGCGTGGTTGTTAGGCTGGCGGCGCGGTAAACGCAGGCGACGGCGTGGCAGCCGGAGGGTCGGCAGCAACTCATACAGCATTTCGTCGTCCATACTGTGCCCAGTTAGGTTGCGCCAGAAGAAGGCAAACGCCGCATCGAACAATGGCAGATCCTCGCGGCGTTTCACCAGAATGCAGCGCGCCGTCGCATGGAGGTTTTCACGGCTCGTTAGCGGGACATATTCGAGAGCGGCGATGAGTTCGAGCATCTGGCCGGGACTGACCTGGACGCCCATCTCGCGCAGTAGGTAGCCAAAAGCCAGTAAGTGGTTCAACAAATGGCCAGGAGGTCGCTCCATCATTGGTTCGATACCTATGTGTAGTAGCAGTTAGGGTTGGATCTAATCTCTATTGTACCATGTTTAACAAAGTGGCGGGGGTTCTGCCTGACAGTGTGTGGGACCGCATCAAAGTCCGGCAATCGAATGCAGATAACGCACATATACGCATACCATCGCCGCCCCAAATCATCCACAGATGATACCAAATCGACTAGAACATTCCGCATCCTGTCACCCTGAGCGCAGCGAAGGGTCTCAGCAGCAGCAAGTCGAGATGCTTCGCTTCGCTCAGCATGACATGCGTCATATTCACGTTGAATTGGTATGACACAGATTTTTTTCTATTGTGGATTGGGCGATCAGTTGTTGCCTATCGCCCGCAGGACGAAGATTTTTATATGTGCTTCATCTGTGTCGTCTGTGGATCTTCACAACCAAAGCCAATTCCGTAAGGCGGAGGAGCGCCAACGCCGCCGCATCTTCGCTACGCCTCAACCCCTCACCTTCGCCCAATCCAGTAGCACGCCCAGGCGACGGCCATCGGGCGCCTCGAAGGTTGGGCTGCGCACCTCGACAATCCCGGAATGGAGCGCGGCGCTCGGCATCAACAGGCTAAAAACGCGCCAGGTTGGATCGAGAGTGACGAGTTGGCAGTAGTCGCCGCTGCATATTCGGGCCGTTACGCCTGTCGTCTGGTGATGCGGCGCAGCCAAGCGCACTTGCACGAGTGTCAGATCGCCCCCGCCGCCCTGCTCCGGAGGCAGCCGCAGCCGCGCGGCGCCATTCGTCCAGCGCGCCCAGGTGCCTTGCTGCTGCTCGGCGGCATAGACGCCTGACACATAGCCGAAATCCAGCCCATCACCGACCTCAATACGCTGAACTGGCGGCGGGTTAAGGTGTTTCCAGCTCCATTCAATCACTTCCTGCTCGATAATATAGCGCCCGGCGAAGACAACCCGCGCCTCGTCATCTCGACCGACAGTGTGCAAAAAGTCGCCCAGGGTCGAACTGGCCGCAACATAGGGCAGCTCCAGACTCCAGGCCGCCCGATAGGCAACCTCAGCCTGGACCAGGTTGCCCTGTCGATAGCGCACATTCCCCAGGGCCAACCAGGTATCCGGAGTGGCTTGGGCTGCCAGGGCGCGCTCGTAGGCCAGCGCCGCCCCCGACAGGTCGCCGCGCGCCAACGCCCGGTCGCCGACCATGCGCTGCCAACTGCGCGCTGCGCCGCCAAGCGCCCAGTCCCAGGGGTAATACACTACGAACGTGGACAGCAGCAACAGGCAAGCGGCAAGCGGCAGCAAGTGATAGGCAAGCAGCGGCTTGGTACGGGGTTGCTGTTCGTGGTCAGTGATTTGTCGCCGTATCAACCCCAAGGCCGCAAAACTGATCAGCACGGGAAAGAAGAAATGCCGGTAGCGCGCCTCGCCGTGGGTAAGCATCGTCGTAGCTAGCACATAGAGCACCCACAGGGCCAACAATAGCGCCGCAGCGCGCGGCAATGCGGCAGCGGTCAGCGCCCGCCGCAACCCAAACACCGACGCGACAAGAATAGCCAGATAGAGCGCATCATCGAAGATCAGCGCGGTGAAGAACAGAAGCGGGTGCGGGTCAGCATAATAATTCTGGAGCAGAAAACGATCCTCGATCGGCTTGACCCGCCAGATGTAGTGCCAGTTCGGCCAGAGCTTGCGCGCCATGATCGCCGGGTCTTCGCGCAGTCGTTCCAGGCCGCGACGGGTCGCCTCGTCAGCACGGTCAGCCGGGTTCGGAATCTGCTCCAGGGTGCGGAAGATCGTCTGCTGATCCTCGCGCGGCTCGCTGAACGTCCAGAGGTTGTACGACAAGCCCGTTTCGATCAGAATGCACTGACCATACGCCTGGCAATTGCGCAAGGTCCAGGGCGCTATCGTCAGGAGCACAAAAAGCGCGAACACAGCCGCATATGTCAACCTGGCTCTGATGTACTGGACAAGAGACTGGACTTGTCGTTTTGGCCGCCATCCAATGCCTAACATCCAAAGCAGGACCACCGGCAAAAAAAAGAGCGGCAGCGAGCGGGTCAGCGTCGCTAAGCCAAAACATACCCCAGCGCTCGCCAGCGTGGCGTATTGCGAGCGTGGCCGTATGCCGGCAGGCGTGAGCGCCCGGTGTCTCCAGCGCAGCAGCAAAAGCAATCCAGCCGTAAAGAGAAAGCTGAACAGCGTCTCGCTCATGTACAAGCTGGCGAATGTGCCATTGGTGAGCAACACTGCGGCCAGCAGCGCCGCCACAAGCGGGGGTGAGGAGATGAACGCGCGTCCCCAGCGCTGCTGGGTCTGGCTACTAGCGCCATTTGGCGCCGATTGAAGCGATGAGCGCGGGATCAACTCCTGGGTCAAGCGATAGATCAGATAGACCGTCGCGACGCTCAAAACAATATTTGGCAGGGCGGCTAGGTGCAAATTCCCGCCGAACAACCAGAGCGACCCGGCCAGGAAAAGGGTGTAGAACGGCGCGCGCAACCAGTGGTAGCTATCGTAGAATTGCCAGCCGCGACCCGCCAACAGATCACGCGCCACCGTCACATATTCGACCTCGTCGTTGGCGGGCAGGTGCAGCGGCTGCGCCCAGAGCGCCAACCGGATCGCTAGGGCCAGGAAGAGAATGAAAGCCAGTGACCAACGATCACGGAGCAATGAACCACGAGCCGCTACATTCGTCATGCGCTGCCTTCGCCCGGACAAAGCAGGCGCCTATCAAGCGACAGGTCAGAGTCCGTCGTTCCAGCTATCTTGTATTTGGCGCAGGGTTGTTTGTTGTTCATCGTTCATCGCTCTGCGGTCAATGATCTGTATCCGGTCCACCATCACCCCCAGCGCGCGCCCGTCGGGGCTGGTGCGGTCGAATTCGCGCGGGGTGAATGTATCGCTGCGCAATTCCACCACCACAACGCCATCCGCTCCAACCTCCTCCGTTGACAACTCCATAGGCAGCGGCACGCTGTAGTCGCGCCAGTTCGGCATGATCTGGAAGCGACCAAGCGACTCGCCGCCGACTAAAACCTCCAGCGAGGACGGCGGCGAGTCTACGGGCCGGCCCGAAGCCAATCGCAACTGGACGATCGTTGGCGCTTGTTCGGTCGCGAGCCGGACCTGGGAAACGCTATGGGACCAGCGCCATCCATTCGCCTCCGACAGATGAAAACCCTTGATGAAACCAAGATCCAGCCCGCCGCCGATGTCGAGGCCGGCTTGCGGCGGCGTCGTAAAGCGCTGCCAGCTCCAGGTTTGAAAATCTTGCAGCGAAGCCCGCTCATAGGCCAGTTCATCCCGCGCCGCTGCGTCATCGCTGCGCTGCCGCAACAGATCACCCAGCAGCAGATGGGCATGCGGATGGGCCGGAATCGTCGCAATCGCCGAACGTAACGTCGCCTCAGCGGTGGCGGCGTCCCCGGCGAGGAGCGCCGCACGGGCCAGCGCCACCCGCGCCAATGCCGAGCCCTCGTCGTGTTGCAACGCCGCCTGGGCCGCTGTGTGGGTCAGTGCCGCATCGCTACGCGCCAGCGCCCACTCAACGCGCGCCAGGTGCAAATGCTTCCACCCCAACTGCCAGGCCATCTGCGGGTAGGGCCGGTGCAATAGCGTCAGGGCGCAGACAATAATCGGCAGTAGCGAGCAGTAAATCGTCTGTCGCAGCGTCAGCTGCCGCCTTTCGCTCCCAGCCGCCAGCCGCCGGTCATCTACGAGAGCAAAGGCCGCATACGGCAGCAGAATGGGGTAGAGCGGCAAACGATAGCGCAACTCGACATGAAACACCATCGCGGTCAATACCACGTAGAGCGCCCAGAACCCCAATAACCAGGCCGGCGTCGCCAGTAGCGCGATCCGAGTGGCGCGCAGGGAACGATCACGGCGCATCGCGGACCATTCATCGCTCGTCTTGCGAACAATGCCAAGTGTACCGGCCACCAGGATGAGCAGCCACAGGCCATCACCGAGCAGCAGCCGCGCCCAGACTTCGCCAGGCGACACCCAGATGGCCGGTCGCGCGCGCATATGGTCAGTATATTCGAGCGCGAAGAACTCCTGCAACTCGCCCCATGCTTTCATCAGGAAGCGCTGCGGGTCGCTCACAATCACTGCAATCCCCTGTTGCATAGCCAAGCGCTGTCGCTCGACCCGCTGATCGCCGAGCGCATAGAGTTGCGCTTTGGCCGCCTCACGCCCATCAAAGACGTTGGGTAACAAGGGATCGGGCGCCTTGACACCGGCTTGCTCCGCAGGGTCGAGGAGCAGACTCAAGTCGCCCGACTTGCCGGTTCCGCGCCCGGCAGGATTGTTGTCCAGCCAAAGATTCTCCGCCCCGGTCGTATCAATCAGGATCAGCCCGTCGTAGAGCAGATAGTTGCGGGCGGTCCAGGGCAAGATGACGAGCAAGGTCGCCAGCGCGAAACCCGCCAATGGGCGCAAGCCGAGCGCCAGGCTGACCTTGCGCTGCTGCGTTTTTGTTCGCAGCGGCATCTTGCTCCAGTGAACAATCACAAAACGAACCGTAAATATACTCAACAGCCAGAGAGTGCCCAACGGCAACAGCGGCAGCGCCACCGAGCGAGTCAAACAGAGTGCGCCAAGCGTAAGTCCGGCGAATAATGCGCTGTAGAACCAGCCAGGCTGGGCCAACTGTTGCATGCGCGCTGTCCGCAGCAGTAGCCAGAAGAAGACGGTCAGTCCAAACATAAAGATGGTCTCGGTCAAAAGTTCTGTCGCATTCGCAGCCAGCGTATAGCTCAAAGCGCAGAGCAGCGCCGCGACAGCCGGCGCCTGGGATGGAGCGGTTAAAGATGACACCGGAGCGCCATGGGTAACTTGACGCTCGCGCTCAAGACCGAAACGTAGCGGCCACGCCCCAATCTCTCTCGTAAGCAGCCAGATGGGGACGACCGTGGCCGCGCTGATTACCGCCTGCACCAAGCGCAGGTTCTGCACTGACGAGTCGACCAGCACGATCCAGCCAGCCAAGAAAAACCCGTAGAGCGGCGGGCGCATCAGCCGCAGCTCCTCATAGCGCCACTCGCGCAGCAAGGTCAACGCCTGGTTGAAGTATTCCTGCTCGTCACCACCCAGCGGATAGAACTCGCGCCAGCGCCAAACTGCCAGGCGCAGCGCCAGCGCCAGCAGGAAAATAGCGCCAATCTGAAGCCAGGATACAAGGCGAAGGCGTTGGTCTGTCCTTGCGGCTTTCCCCGTATGAAGACGCGCTGTAGTTTTGTTTTTAGGTTGACCGTTCACCCCTGCCCCCACACCTTACTCTTAGGGACGGACAGCACCCGTGTTTGGAGTGAGGTTTGCCGCATGCTGGTGCGACTGGTCACCCCGCTCTCCTTGTGGGAAAGGGAGTTAGGAGGAGAGGGGAAACGGTGCATCTCAATGCCCCAAACCATATCTTCGCCCTGATGTTCTGTCCACTCCTAAAATACCTTCTAGCGGGTCAGCGTATTTCGGCCCAGTCGAGCTTCACACCCAAGAGGCGCAACTGCCCGACCTGTGGCCCCTGCTGACCCAACAAATCGGCGGCAGGCGGCACAAAGACGGGTGTTTGCAGGGTCACGACAACAGCGGCGTCCGGCGGGACGGGAGGCAGGGGCGCACAGTAGATTTCCGGCTCACGCTGCAGATCGAAGGTCGTGAAGAGTTGTGTGTCGAGCAACAGCGTGAACTGCGGCAACTCCATGTCGGTGGGCCAGCCTCGCCCATCGGCGCGCAAGCAAAACTGTTGCACGCCGCCGCGACCGGCGCCAGGGAAACGCAAGCGGGCTTCCGGCCCAGACCAACGCCAGGTTGTGCGCTCGGCGCGGTCTGGCTCACCCAGGTAGAAGCCCTCGATATAGCCAAGGTCCAGGTTGCCGCCCAGGTCAATCCGATTATCCGGCAACGGCGGCGGGGATAACCAGTTCCAGGCCCACGCCACCGGGTTCGCGTCGTCGACAAACGTCACGGTGAATGTCGCCCGCGCCCCGCTCAAATCGTCCATCCGGCGGAGCAACTCGCCGCGCACCACCGCCGCTTGCCAGCGCTCGAGCGGCGCAATAGACTGCTCGGCGAGGAGATCTAGGCCATCCGCCGGATTGCCTTCCAGCCCAGCGATGAGCGGCATGGCTACTGCCTGCGTATAAGTATAAGTTGGCGCCTGGCCCAACGCCAGCGCCTCGCGCGCCGCAGACGGATCGCCTTGCCCCAGGGCGGCCATGACTTCTTGTTCGTTCTGGTAAGCAGACCGGCTGTTCCATGCCTCCCAGGTGCTCGCAACGCTCGACGGATAGGGACCAAAGTATGAAGCCCAGCGCGAATCCCCCCCTGAACGCGGCTCTAGATAGGCGTAGGGCGTGGCGGCGACCAGAAACAGCAGCACTGCCAGCGTCGCGCCAGCCAGACCATACCCCGAACCCAACCTGCGCCAACCCCCACGGGGCAACATCAGCGCTGCATACGCCGCCAAGATGAAGACAAAAGGCAAGAGCGGCAGACGAAAACGGTTGATCGCAAAGAGCAGCGGTGCGGTCAACAAGTTGTAGAGCCACCAGAGCCCAATCAACGTCACCACAGACAAAACGCTTGCATTCGTCATACGGACCAAGGTCCAGCCGATAACCGCCAAGGGCAGCGCCAGAACGTAGATCGTGTCATCGAGCAAGAAGACGGCCAAGGTCCACCAGCGCGGCAGCCAGCCCAGCGCAAAACCATCACTCAGGCGTTCCGCGCCAGTATAGTTGATCTGGAAAAAATCCACCAGTTCGCCCAGACTCTTGCTGAGAAAAGCCTTCGGCGTCGCGCGCAGCAAACACAAGCCTTCGGCGATCATAAGTTGCTGGCGCTCGGCCTGGGTGATCGCACTCACCGGAAGCTCCAGCGCGGCCAACAGGCGGGGATCGTCCTGTGCGAACAAGCACGAACCATGCACAAGCACGCGGCCATTCGTATCGGATTGGTTCGCAAGCAGGTCGCGGCGCTCATCCGCGATCAGCCGCTCATCCAATAAGGCCAACACGAAATTGCGGACGGGCGCATCGCGGCGCGTGCCGTCGTAGGCAGTTCGCGCGCCCAGCAGCAGATTGTACGCGCCGGTTGTGTCGACCAGCACCGTGCCGCCATACGTTCGACTGGCATAGATCGACCACGGCAAGAGAGTCAGCATCCAGGCAAGAAGCAGCATGATCAGCGACACATAGCGCAGAGCTTGAGGTTTCGCCCTGCGCCGCTCCATCAGCCAAAGCCACAACACGACAAAGGGCAAAAACCCCAAGGTGAGTCCGCGAGTCAACGTCGCCAAGCCCAGCAAGATGCCGGCCAGCGCGGGCAGGCCGGTGTCAGCCAGCCATGATCGGCGATCGGCGGTCTGACGACGGCGATGTTCGAGCCAAAGACTCAGCGCTGTAAACACCCCCAGCAGCAGCGTCAGATAGAGCGTTTCACTCAGCAGCATTTGTGCGTAGGCGGCGAAGGGCAGGTACACGGCAGTCAGGCTGGCGGCGATGAAGGGCGGGGACAGCACAAAAGAACGCAGGCGCGGAGTCGTGCTGGCGTGCGCTCGTTCATCCTTCGTGCCTTGTCTCGAGTCAAGAAGTAGCGCCAGTGTGTATACGAGAGCCACGTTGACTATGCTCAGGATGGTTTGGGTGACGTAGATCGGCGCCAGGTTTAAACCAAACAGCCGCACATGGGCGGAGAGAAACAAAGGGTAGAGCGGGGCGCGCGTCCAGAGCCAACCCTGGTGCCAGGCGAAACCGCGACCCTGCGCGAGCCAATCGGCGGCAGCCAGATACTCGGCCTCATCGCTGATCATTCCGTTGCGCGGCAGGTTATCCCAGAGCGCGACACGCAGCAGCAGCGCCAACAGGAGCACAACAAGCAGCAGCAGCCAGCGATAAACACTCGTGAGCCGATGCCGCTTCAGGTAGTGCGTACGCGCTGTCCTCCGCTCCTGCTCCGAATCAGCAACAGCGCGGGCTAAGATCGCGGTCAGCACTGATCGACCTGGCCGCAGAAGCGCGGTCCAACGACAGCGAGAAGAATGATCGCGTATACACCTTGAGGTGCAGGTTGGCAGCGTCAGATCTTCGGCCATACTGAAACTACAGTTATCCTCTCGGATTGCATATGGTCGCCTTTTGCAGAATGACGACCAGATCCAGTCGTAGATTCAGATCAGGCCATTCCAGCTTGACACTATCTTGTGGAGGCAGGATACGACGTTGCTTCATTGCATCTTGCCAAACTGGAAAGCTGGTTTGAAAC
>JAKSDJ010000785.1 GCA_022360155.1 Chloroflexales bacterium
AACCCGACAACCATTGCTATTCCAAGGAGCATCATCATCCAAAAAGGCAGTAACCATAGCGATGCTTGCTCCCCGAATTCGATTTCATCAACCGTGTGGCGTATGACCTGCATTGTTTCCCCATTTCAGCGTTTCAAGCCGCCCAGTATATGGCGCACACCTTGGCCACATCCGTTCCGCCTATCCACGAGAATTGACGCTGCAGACGGCAAGAGCGCCCGTCGATTAGGTATGGAGGCTGCCGTTGTTTCTTTCCTGCTTTTGGCAGATAGAAAAGTGCATGGTGTAAGCATCAACCCATGGCTATGTAGATAGCGATACGATATCTCGCTAACGATGCTTCTTCTTAGATTGTGGGAGCAAGACAGTTTTGCGGCAAGAAGCGTTTAGCACCCAATCTGAAAAGGTTGATGCAGTGCGGAAGTATGGCTCCCTCACTGCACCTCATAACCTGGCCCCCTTGCCTATCTGGGGTCAACCGTTGGGGCCACCCGTTGCTGTTTCGGAGGGCTGTTCGAACAGCTCCTTCTTCGGCTACCCATGATAATAGCGCCTTCCTCAGCGGATGGTATGCGGCGATGGTAATGGTGTATTTTGCTCCCGTGGGGTGGGATCAAACCGTTCCTCCGGCGCGATCATGAATTCAAATACCTTCCCAAGCGGGGAAGTGTTTGCGATGGCGTTCCCAACGACCGTGCCTGCTCCAACAGCAAAGGGGGATGGTTCGCGCGGCACTTGTATTCTACCCATATAACTGCCCAGAAACGCCATTTGCCTATCTTTGCGAGTCATAAAGAGTGACTCGTGCAGTTTTAGCCGCTTCGCTTGCGCGGCGCTTGCCATCTCCAACTTCTGCCCAATCCCACTGCCTGCGCCACCCAATACAGCGCTCCAGAGCATGGCTTGACGAATATCTGTCGGCGCACACGAAAAGAGATTACCGAGATATGTCATTGCCCCGCCAACGATACCACTACCGATACTATCAGATACTACCCTTCCCCAGAAAGATTGAACTTGAGTTGCGTTAAAGGCTCCAACCCCAGCGCCAAGCATACCGGTACTCGCGCTAAAAATGGTTTGTAAGCCATCGACCCGCTCCCAGCTCCCTTGGGTAACTCGTTGCGCGATGAGATCGAATCCCGCGCCAAATGCTGCCGCGACAGCAAGCGTGCCACTCGTTGCACCAGCGGCCGAAGCTGCGGCCGCGCTTGAAACTGGCACTGCCGCAACACCAGCAACGGCGCCAAAGCTCCACAGCGAAATAGAAGCAAATGCCAATGCCTTTTGCGATGCAGAGGCTCGCGGCGAGTACCAAATATATCGTGCTTTATCCAGATCACGACACTTGGTAAATTCGACGTTCCGAAAGCTACGAAATGGCCCATAACATGCACCAGACGGATCGAGCCAGTTGATGGGATTAGTCCCGGCATACACGTACGGATGCAATGAGTTAGGGCGTTCCGCCCAGACCGCAAACGGATCGCGACTGGTAGATGTAAGCTGGGAATCGGCTATTTCAATAAACCCAGATTCTTGCATTCTTTTCCACAACATTGACATCCTTTGATGTGAGCCGGAGTGTTTATGGTAAGGAGGTTCATGTTTGGCCAAATAGGTACGCAGATCAGGGAACTCCTGCCATGGCGCTTTGGAAGTCATTATAAATTGCAACACACTGCTGCTCGTAAATGTATCAACTCGCCCACCTGGTCCAAAACTTACAGGCAGGAGTCTTCCATCTTCAATGTTTTCTATGTTACAACCTAGACCATGAAAAAAATATTGCCAGTTTGTATCATAAATAACACCTATTTGATCAACCTTGCGCAAAGCCCACGAATAAAGCACCTCCTCTGATTGAATGTCTAGAGTTTTAGCAAGCAAAAAAACTAGCTCCTTCTGATGGGAGACCAGTTCTTGACATGCATGCAAGCAGGATAAGGCAAAATTACTCATAATTGCAACTCCTCAACAAAAAGATTTCAACTCTATAGAAGTCCTATTTGATTTGTAAATTCTACAGATAGCTATTTTCTGCTATAAAGACAACAAGCAGCAATATCATTTTACGAATCAGATAGGCGTGCTATATCAAGTTTGGTAAACTGTACATGTTGCAGGAAGTGGGCCATGCTTGATCACATGCCACATACTTCCTGCAACAGAGAGCCTAACTATTAATTGTCATACGAACAGCTCTCAGACAAACTGCCGTTGGTTGGCAAATGATAAGATAAAACGCCTATGGTATCCACTGGACATTATGCCATTCAAACGCTGCTGGAGCGGTCCCTTGACGATATTGAATAGCCGAGTCGGGTATTTCACTCCCAGATAACTTTGAAGCCAGGAATCGGTGATGTCCTTCTATGATGTAATTTCCCTGAGAGGTTTGAACTATGATGATTTTATCATCCATGTTGTTCCAATCAAAAGTTCCACTCCTCATGTCATTCGCGTATTGCTCAACGTCGCTCTTTGAGACACGTGGTTGAGATGGACGTGGATCGGAACTACGAACGAGATTGCCGGGTGATTGCGGAGCCGTCAATCGTCCACTGCCTCTACCACCGCCTCCACCACCGCCACTGCCACGGGCAAAGCGCGGTCCCCGCGCCCCGCCGCGGGGCAGGTCCAGGTTGTCGATCCCATCCTGCCCAATCGTCATGCCCAGCGCGACTAGGATCTGCCAGCGACGGATGTGCTCGTCTTGGGTCAGGTCATCGCGGCGGCTATCCAGACAGCTCAATTCGTCGAGCAACATGGCTGGATCGTTGGTGAGATTACTGTTCAGCAGTGAGAAGCCCAGAAAGTTGACCGCAAAGGCTTCGGCCTGGATGAACTCCTTCCTGGTGTTGGTGGAGCGGCCGGGGGTAAACGTGACGACATCGAACCAGGCCGCCCATTCCGCCGCATCGCGCAGCGGGATCGGCCCTCCGCGATAGCTGACCCGGCGGGCGGATTCGGCGGGCGGGCGGGGATCATCGAAGATGAACCAATCTTCGCGATCGGCCCAGGTGCGAATGAAGGTGCATTCGTCATTGCCGTAGGCGACACACGCCCCACTCGCATCCGTCCACAACACTGGGTTACTATACCCATACTGATACGGGTGCAGACTGTACGGCGTCTCGGGAAACCCCGCAAACGGATCGCGCGTGGTAAATGTCCCGCTGCCGGGATCATACCACCGCGCCCGCAGGTAGAGCAAGTCGCTCGTACCGTCCTGCAGCTCGCCGGTGAAGCCGAAGGCGCCGAGCAGCTCGCCCTGGGGCGCGCCCCACGGATCATACCCGACCGTCCCCTGCAC
>JAKSDJ010000757.1 GCA_022360155.1 Chloroflexales bacterium
GTCCAACTCGCACCGCCATTCGTGCTTTTGAAGGGGCCGCCATTCGTGCCAGCGTAGAGGGTTGTCGGGGTCTGCGGGTCGATCACAAGCGCCTGGACAGTATTGATGGGTTGATCATTATTGATGACCATCCCGTTGGTTGCATCATTCCAGCTTGTCCCGCTGTCAGTACTCTTGTAAACGACACCATCGCTTGTTCCCACGTACAATATGGTTGGAGTCAGGGGGTCGATCACCAGTGTTCTAACCACAGTAGCACGCAGACCGGTGTTGTTGGCGCTCCAGCTTGTCCCGCTGTCGCTACTCTTGAACACACCACCCCCATCAGTTCCAGTGTACACAATCGATGGATTTTGCGGGTTGATCGCCAGCACGTTGATAGTGCGGATGGTCAAACCACTACTCGCTGCGCTCCAGGTTGCGCCCCCGTTGGTGCTTTTGAACACACCGTCACCATAGATCCCGGCATAGAGGATCGATGCGTTCGCCGGATCGATGGCAATTGTACCGACCGAGGTGTTTGTCAAACCACCGCCGGCGGAGCTCCAACTCGTGCCACCGTCAGTGCTCTTATAAATACCGGCCGCGCCTAATGTACCGGCATAGACGGTGGTAGGCGTTTCAGGATCTACGGTCACAGCCTGAACGCGCGTATCCGCTGGAATGCCATTGCGGGCAGGCCTCCAATTTGTACCGCTATTGGTACTCTTGTAGACACCGCCCTCTGTGCCGGCGTAAAGAGTCGTCGACGTTTGCGGATCGATTGCCAGATCCCAGATGGGAGTTTCGGTCAGCCCCGCGTCGGCCCGGTTCCAGTTTGCTCCACCATCCGTGCTTCGGTACACCTCGAAGCCTGTTCCAGCATACAACGTTGTTGGAGTGGTGGGATCGATAACCAGGAGATCAACGGTTATCATAGTATTGACTAAGGTCCAGCCTGTGCCACCATTCGTGCTTGTGTAGAGACCTGATAGAGTCCCCGCATAGACGGTCGTTGGAGTTTGAGGATCAATCACCAACGACCGAATGTCCGTTTCAGTCAGCCCATTGTTGGAGCTGCTCCAACTCGCCCCGCCATCCGTGCTCTTGAATAGACCCGCGCTACTCGTACCCGCGTACAGGGTATTGGGGTCTGTCGGATCAATCGCCAGGGCGGTGATATTCCCACCCTCCGGACCGAGACCGGTCCAGACATTGACCCCGGCGTGGGTGAGACCTGATAAACTCACTATCATCATGCCGATGATAGCGACGAGCATGGGTTGCCAGCGATTGCGGAGTCGGGCATGACCTGCTTGGATGAGACCCGGTGTGCGTGTTATAGGATAAAAAAACGGATTCATTCCGTATCTCCTTGCTGTGTATCAAAGCAGTGCATCTAAGAAGCTGTCTGAAAAGATTCAATCCCTATCCCCAGACCTGACAGGTGCGGCACCCACAACTCTCTGTATCCCACGAACAGGCCCCAAGCGTCGCACCTGTCAGGTCTTGCTAAGGGCTTTTCAGACAATCTCTAAGACCAAGGTCGGCTGATTAGTTGTGCCTTCAGACCTGACAGGGTTCCAAAATCTGTCAGGTCTTTGCATAAACCTTTAACCGAATTGGTATAAACACCTCAGGAACGATAATCCTGGCTGCTCATACAGCCGGCTGTCCAAAAAGTACGAAGGTTTAGGGTTTGAGCGTGATCGGTGGGTTGCCGGGCCAGAACAGCGTTAATGTGCGTGCAGAGGCTGGTGTTATAAAGACGACAACGAGTCTGCCCTGTTGCAGCCCACCCAACCGGCGATCTGACCGAGCATCGTCATCGGCAACAACGTATGCCTCTTTAGAAGCCCCGAAGAGCGCGCCTCCTATTTCTCCTGGATCGCCCCCATCTTGTCGTGCCAGCCAGATGACCAGCATCTGATACCCTTCTTGTGGAAGATCACAATAAAAGGGGTTAGGATCACAGCCGAGAGGAAAACGATCAGCCATCTGAACCTCATCGATGACGAGAGTTCCCACTGAGGTGACTATCCTAGCAGTCGATGCTGGTATGGGTTGTGGCGGTGGCGGCGCGGCTGGGCCATGCACCTCGTTGCCGAGCAACCCGAGCAGCACGTTGTACGGCGGTGCATTCTCTGGGTGTAGCTCGAAGCGGGCCCGCTCGAACCACTGGACGGTGTACTCTTGGCCGTCGATCATCTCCACCTGCGCGTCGCCAAGCGGCAGCCCGAACAGCGCCAGATTCTCGGCTTCGCTCGCGCCGCTGGTCCCGTCGAACTCCAGGCCCCGCGCACGCCAGGCGGTTAGAACATCGCCACAGACGTTATGACCGGTCTCCGCGAAGAAGCGACAGCCCTCCTGCGGCTCGCTCCTGGGGAAGGCGAACCAGTCGCGCCCCTGCTGTTCCAGACGGTCGACTCCCAGGCGACCGATCAAGACATCATAGGGGCGCTCGTTCTCGGGGTGCAGCTCCAAACGATTGCGCTCGAACCATTGCACCTGAGCCGGTTGACCCTCGATCGTCTCTTCCTGCTGCAGTGTGATCGGATAGCCAAACACCGGCAGTCCACCGTTCTGCTCCCAAAACTCGCGGATGCGCCCCGCGATGCAGAAGCCCGTTTCAGGAAAGCAGCGTTGTGCGGTTTGGGCCTCGGTATGCTGTGGGAGCAAACTGACGCACAGCGCGAGAATGCCGAGCAAAACGGGGATCGGTCTGCGTAAGCGTGGAAACATAACAACCTCCTTCTTTGATCCAGTGAAGCCTTGAACATGTGCCTTCATCAAGAAAGAGCATGTGGCGGCGAAAAAGTTAAAGCTTTGAGCGCTAGGATTCGGAGTCATGTGGTGGTCATTGGGGAAATGCACACCCTGCAGCTACGAATATGCACAATGCCCCCACGTAATGTGGGGGCATTGTAGCGCCAGATGTACGGACGAGGATTACCGCTGCACAACAAGCGGAAGATAGAGCGTGTTGGATGACGATCCACACACGCCCGTCGATGCCTGTAGATTCAAGCTAGTGGTTTTCGCTGCGCCGGGCGTACCTAACAAGGCGTAAATACCCAAGTTTGTAACGCTCGTCACCATCTCCTGGTGTTCGGCATCAAAGGAACTTGCCAGCGGCTGCCAGGTGTTTATTTGGAAGTCCCAGCGGTAGATGCCCAGTTGGTTGAAAGTCGAGCCAGCCGCTGGATCATAGCGCAGCCGTAGCACCGCCGGTCGCACCAGGCTGGTTACATCATTCGCCGCAGTGATGTCATAGGCTTCGCCAACAATCTCCTGACCTGCCGGCAGCGGTCCGGGCAAGCCCCAGGGTGAGGTAATGGCAAAGTAGACCTGATCGCGATCGAGGGAGGCGGCGTCGAGGTGGAGCTTGAGGTTGCCGTCATTCGAGTAGAGATCGGACGCGTCGGCGCGATTCGCTTGTTGCAGCCGGTAATCGGCATTCATGTCGATGGTCTGGCCGGCGTGTGCGCCCAGGATGCGGGCATGACCGGAGAGCGCCTCCGGTATAAAACTCACCTGCACACGGTGTTCGGCCCGGCCGGCGTCGTAGGTAATCGTATCCGCAGGCCCAATCTTGTCCGCTCCCGTAAGCGCGTATTGCAGCTTGTCGGTCGGCAGGGTGCGCGTTGCCACCAGCCGTAAGCCATCCAGTTGTCCGCCGCTAGTCGTTGGCCAGAGCCGCAGGTATGGCATGGCTTGCGTGTTTTGTAGACTGACGGTCGCTGGTGGCGCTAGATGCACCGTCACATTCGGCTGAACCTGCGCAACGCCTGAAAGCGTGCCATCAAGCGAGACAACGCGCAATTCGTCGCTCGGCCGCGCCCCCAGGATGCGGAGTTCCCCGGTAGTCTCGCTCGTCAGCCCCTGGTCCATTGCCTTACCGCCGAAGTGAAGCGTGACCCAGGCTCCATCGCGATAGGGCGCATTGTTGTAGCAGACAGTCAGATCTGCCGCTGTGGGATCAGCGCCAGCGTTTGTGGTTTCGATGAGCGGGAATGGCAGGCTGGCTGCCAGCGTTGCAGGACCAGCGACGGCCTGGCCAAAACCGGCGCGCTCGTCGGGCGTAACCAGACGCCAGCGCGCCTGCCCGACCGGATCGCTGTAGAGCCGCAGGAGTGTCTCCCAGTCCGCCTCACCGTTGTTGAGTTGATGCTGGGCCGTTTGCTGGCACTCTGTGGTCCAGCGCCCGCGATCGGCCAGTTCGCTCGTGGCATAATGGTAGTCCATAATGCTGGCTCCACCGGCAGGTTCTGGATTAGTGCGATTCGACGGATCGGTGCAAGAGCTGTCTCGCCGTCCAGCCAAGTCGCCTCCTTCCTCCTTGTAGCCAAAATACTCGTCGTACAGCCCCAGGCCATAGTGGCCGAACTCGTGGACCAGCGTACGAAAACCTTCTTGCGCGCTCCAGCTGCCCTGGTTGCCGCTATTGCCGTCCCACGAGCGCCCCACCCGAATGAGATGCGCCGGATCGTCGTCGGTCAGGCCGCCGACATAGGCGTGTGGATGCACGATATTTTTCGCCGACACCTGGATATCCGCGTCGGCCCAGTGCTCGGCCCAGTCGTAGATCTGCACCTGGCCGAAGGTCATCTGGCCGTCGGTCGCGTCGTAGAGGAAGGCGGCCGCCTGTTGCACGGCACGTTCGAGATCTTGCAGGTACGCCAGTTGCGCATCCCACTCGACAGAGACAATGAGGTTGAAGAGAATCAGGGTGGTTTCGGGCTTAACCGCCAGCCGTTGCTGACCGGTCGGCGTCATCACAATGAATGGCTGTGGCGTACCGTCGTTGGCGATGTCCAGGCTCGTACCATAAACACGGTACGCCCAGCCGTTGTGGTGCTCACGCACCGTTGGCTGCTCGTGCAGCGGAGCTAGCGCAACCAGCGTATCGCCCGGCTCTACGCTGGACAGAACGAGATTGCCCGCCGCATCGGTGACCTGGGGATTGCTAAGCGCATCCGTCACGAGCCGCCCGTTATGATAGACCTGGGCGCTAGCTATTGGTTGACCATCCTGGCGCAGAACGCGCGCGTAGACCAGGCGTTGCTCGTCTACATTCTGCATTGCGAACACGCCGCTGTTTGTTCCGGCGTAGAGGTTGGTCGGATGAACCGGGTCAATCGCCAACGCCTTGACATTGGTCGTCGTCAGACCCGGGTTGAATGGCCCCCAGGTAGCGCCGCCATCGACGCTTCGGTAGATGCCATCGGGCCGGCCCGCGAGTATGGTAGTTGGCGTCGCGGGATCTATCGCCAGCGCATTGATGCTGCTCTCCGTGAGCACACCACTCCAGTTCACGCCGCCATCGGTGCTACGATAGATGCCGTTGGATGTGCCCGCAAACAGCGTGTTGGGCGTCAGTGGGTCAATTGCCAGCGCGTAAACTTTGGCAGTGCCAGGAATACCCTGGCTGGCAGCGCCCCAACTGCTGGAGCCGTTGCGTTTGAACACACCGCCATCCGTCCCCGCATAGAGTGTAGCAGGCGTCTCAGGGTCGATTGCCAGCGCATTGACCTGCGTATTGGTTAGGCCATCGTTGAAGGCGCTCCAGCTTGCGCCGCCGTTGCTGCTCACGTACACGCCCCTGGTAATGGAGACGAACTCGCGCCGCCCTCCGGCATAGATGGTTGTTGGAGTAGCCGGATCAACTGCCAGGGAGGTGACATCAAGTATTAAGTCGAGGTTCTTCGGTCCGAGCGCAGTCCAGCTTGCACCGCTGTTGGTGCTCTTGTAGACGCCATCATGGGTTCCCGCATAGATAATGGTGGGCGTCGATCGGTCAACAATAAGCGCCGTGATCCAGAAGCTGGTAAGACCGGTGTTGACAATGTTCCAGCTTTTTCCGCCATCGGTGCTCTTGGAGATTCCTCCCCCACTCGTGCCTGCATACAGAGTCTGCGGTGTCGCCGGGTCGATAGCAATCGCTGCGATTGCAGCCTGGAGAATTCCGCTGATAACGGCGGTCCAGCTTGTGCCGCCGTTGGTGCTCTTGTAGACGCCACCGGAGGCGCCGGCATACAGCGTGGTTGGGTTCGCCGGATTGACCGCCAGCGTTCTTATCTGTCGTACTGCTAAACCGTTGTTGACCGCCTCCCAACTCGCCCCGTCATTGGTGCTCTTGTAGACGCCACCGGAGGCGCCGGCATAGACAATCGCCGGATTAGTCGGGTTGATGGCGAGCGCATACGTACTGCGCGCCATCACCACCGTCCAGCTTATGCCGCCGTTCGTGCTTTTGAACAAACCACCGTCGATGCCCGCATACACCGTCGCCGGCGTGATTGGATTGACGGCCAGAACTTTAACGGTGAGCGTTGACAGCCCGGTGTTGCGCGCTTCCCAGTCTGCACCGCCATTGGTGCTTTTGAACACACCGTCATCCGTTCCGGCGTATAGCGTCGTCGACGTGATCGGATCGATGGCTAGCGCGCGGATAAAGCTGCTGTTCAGGCCCGCATTCGCTAGAGTCCAGCTGGCGCCGCCGTTGCTACTCTTGTAGACACTATCTTGCCCTGCGTAGAGCGTTGCTGGATTCGTAGGATCGCTGACCAGCGCCTCAACGCGGCTCGTTGGTATGCCGGTATTGGTTGGGTTCCAGTTTGCGCCGCCATCCGTGCTCTTGAATACCCCATCATCGCTTCCGGCATAGATCGTACTCGGATTCGCCGCGTCGATCGCCAGAGCGTGAATGGAGGCGTTGGTCAGGCCGGTGTTTACGTGGCTCCAGCTTGCAGCGCCATCCGTGCTTTTGTAGATGCCGCCTTGCATGCCTGCATACAGCGTATCTGGCGTGACTGGGTCGATGGCCAACGCCATTATGTCGCCTCCCTCTGGCCCAATGCCGGTCCACTCGTTGATGCCGGCACTAGTTGGTGCGGCCGGAAATGTGCCGATGGAGAGGATGGCGATCAGGATGAAGATCCAGCAGCGCGAGCCGGCCCGGCTGCGGCGTGTTGCCGGTGATGGGTCGTCGCTCATCACTGTGAGTTGCTGTCGTTTCATGGCGTCCTTCCTTATCTCACCACAAGCGGCAGATATGTACTATTTTGCTGTTGTTCAGACGGCGCCCAGCTCACCTGCCAACTGCGGAGTTCCGGCGACACCTCGGCCTGTGCTGTCGTGAGCGTCGCGCGCAGCTTGAGGCTTGGATAGTCGACCAGCGGCAGGTCGGACAGATCGGCGCCGTCTGCGACATTGACGCGCAGCACCTGGTCGTTGATGTCAAGCACGTCAATGCGCAGGTCCGCGCCCAATGGAATTGTCGCGCTAAAGTGGAGCGTACCCCAACTCGCTGCATCAGTTGTAGGAGTGATCGGGATCGACGTCAGCGCGCCGGAGGTAGCGCCGCTGTCCAGGACAATTGTGCCGTCGGATCGGCGGCGCGTGTTAGTCTGGACCGAAACGCCGGTCAATTCCCTCTCATTAAAGCTATCGCGCCAGGTTGGCGTTGCCGCCAGCGCATAGATGCCAAAGCGCTTTGTGACATATTCAAGCGCCTGATCCTGGGCAAACAGATCGCCGCCAAGCACCTCCCAGGTCAGATCGGTACGATTCCAACCGACAACCGCGAGCGTGTGGGGATCGACACCCGCCGGAAGGGTTTGGCCATAGGTGAACCTGAGGGTCATGAGACGCTCGGTTTCTGTCAGCGAACCAGAGGGATTGATCGCATAGGTGCTGCTGGCAAAGCGATAGCCAGAGGGTAGCGGGCCAGGCGGGGCGTTCGTAGCCATCACCACCAGGTAGGTGTCGGCGGGAACAGTGCCGATGTTGGGCATCGCAACAGTAAGGGTTTCACCTCCCATCTGACCTTCCACAGCGATATCAACCTGTGGTGTTAGGGGCGTTACAAAAGCACGCTGAAATTGAATTTCTGCCGTCTCCAGGCCGAGGGTCGTTGTGAGGCCGACTGTGCCGGTTATATCCATGCCTGGAGTGAACCCAACCGCCGTGGCAAAGTAAGTTTGCGCCGTGTCAGAGTAGGTCATTGTATACGAGTGTTTACGCCCTCCTGGGCCAATGTCAAGAAAATTGGCGAAGAGTGTTCCGCCCAATGCTCCGACTCCGGCGGCGCTGACACGAATTTCCGTGCCATCGGAACTCGGCGCCATGTTTAGAAAGGGCGCAAATGCCAAACTACCAACATCATTGTTTGGCAGTGTTGACTTGCTGGCATACACTGAGTTGACGGTCGTGATGGCGCACTCATTTCCCAGGCGAATGAAAACTCCCAACACCACAAGGAGGCCGGCCACAAAGATTGCAAGCTCCCACCGTTGTCTGTTACAATTTCTCAATTCTGAAAGTATTCCCTGTTTCATCATCTCTTCTCCTGAGGTTTGCCAATGCAGCAAGATCGTGCAACCCAATCACTGATTGATGCTTTCTTTGCCGCGCTGGAACTGCGAAACCTGGAAGAGTGCGCAACGGTGCTTGCCCAATTACAGGTGCAGGCCAACGTATTTCCATCTGCGTACCCCTGGTTTTTGTACTTTAAAGGCGTTCTGGCGAATGAATGCGATCACGACTGGGCCGAGGCCGAACGTATCTTTGCCTCCTTATTGCACTTGTTGCAAACCGATGCCGATCTCCCGCTCCACGGACGGGTGCTCTTAGCGCTGGGGGTAACGTTTGAACACCAGGGGCGCTGGACCGAAGCGCTTGCCACCTACCAACAAAGCCTGTCCGCTTTTACCCAGCTGAGTCAACCACTCGATCAGGCCCGCGCCTGGAAGAATATGGCTCTTTGCATCTATATGAGCTTTACACAAGGCGATTTCGGACAAGACGCGCTCCATCAGGCCATCAGCTACTGCCGCTCCGCCCTGGATCTCCTCGTATCAATGTCCCAGGCAGATGTTGCCTGGTTGGAGGGAACCATTTGGAATGCACTCGGTTTAGTGTATGGATGTCTCGGTGAATGGGATCAAGCGCTTGCCAGTCATCAACGCGACCTGGAGATCTGCCGTTCTAATGATGATCGTTATGGTATTGGCATTGCATATCTCAATCTCGGTGAGGTCTACCACAGGCGCGGACCGGCCCATTGGCCAGAAGCACTGGAGTCCTACCAACACGCACTGACCATCATACGCAAGTTCCAAAACCGCTATCTGGAAACAGACGTTCTGGCAAATCTAGGCTTCCTCCATCAAGATATGGGCGAATATGCCTTGGCCCTGGATTATTACAACCAGGCCATCGCGATCATCGAAGAACTGCGGGCCGGCGTCTCGTCTGAGCAGGCCCGCGCCGGATTCTTCGCGACGACGGTTGACACCTATGCCAACGCCGTGCTGCTCTGCCTGAAGACCGGTCATACGGTGCAGGCGTTTGACTATGTTGAACGCGCTCGTTCGCGAGCTTTTTTGGATACGCTCACGCTGCGCTCACCTGATCTGGCGCGCACCGTTGAAGCAGCAACACTGACATTGGCCCAGGTTCAGGCGCGTCTGCCAGACGATGCACTGCTCTTGGAATATTTCACAACGGGTCTGCTCGAAGTGCGGGAAAATCCGGCCACGGGGCAGACGTCACAACGCCATCGCTTCCCGCCAGCCCATACCCTGCTGTTCGCCATCACGCGCGACACGGTCGAAGCATACGATACAGGGCTCGCGCCGGATGCGCTGTGTCCCAGCCAAGTCGACACTCTCGTAGAGAGCCACTTTCTCGAAGCGACAATCCGGCGCACGCTGTATGAACGCCTGATCGCGCCTGCTGCCAATGTGCTGCCGGGCAAGCGCCGACTCTATCTGGCGCCGCACGGTCCCCTCCACTACATCCCTTTCCAGGCACTGATTGCCCCCGATGGCGCGACGCTGCTGCGCGAAGACGGGCCGCAAATCATCTATGGCCCCAGCGCTACGGTGTTGTTTCGGGCAATCGATGCCGACCAAGCGACACGAATGTGTCTGGTGCTGGGCTACAACGGGTCTGGCGAGAATCGGCTGCATTTTGGCGAAGAGGAAGCCCGCAGTGTTGCCCGGTTGACCGGAGGCGATATCATCACTGGATCGAACCCGAAAAAAGTATGGCTCTATGATCGGGCTCCTCAGTATCGGTTGCTGCATTTCTCCTGCCACGGCGCCTTTGATCCGGAGAATCCGCTGGCTTCCGCCCTCCATCTCGCACCCAATGAAGATCTGACCGCGCTCGATGTATTGAATCACATGCATCTGAACTGCGACCTGGTAACGTTGAGCGCATGCGAGAGCGGGTTGAGCCGCGTGCGGCGTGGCGATGAGTTGATCGGTCTGGTGCGCGCCTTTATGTATGCCGGCGCCCCCGCGCTGGTCTGCACACTTTGGCGGGTCGATGAACGTTCGACCCGCATCCTGATGGAGCGGTTTTATCAGGAGATCCAGGCGGGCGTAGATTTTGCCGAGGCGCTCAAGCGCGCTCAACTGTACCTCCGTTGCCTGACGCACAAACAGGTGCTTGAAATCTTGATCCATTGTCTGACCGAGGAAATCCTAGTTCATGCTGCGCAGCCGCAAACAGCATCAACGCAGCGCGATGTACTGGCGCTGGCGCAGCAACAAGCTGGCACATATGCAAAAAGTTTAAATCAAGACAAAATCAGCCCACAGGGTGAAGCGTTGTCAGGCGCAGCGGACGACGAGCAAATTTTTGCTGACCCCCGCTACTGGGCGCCATTCATCCTGATCGGCGAGTCCCGCCCTGCGTCCGCGTTTCCACCTTGATGTGGCCCGGATGGCTCCCCTCTTCCCCCGCGATCTCACCTCTCCTTGGCAGTCGACCACCGTGCTCAGGCAAGCGGCGCAATGGCAAAGACGAGGCGAGGTAATGCATCGACCGCGATACCTCTAAACACCGCCTTGCCAAAGGCATCGGTCACTTGAGTCTCCTGCTCCTGATCGCCACGCTGAAGCGTGACTTGCGTTCCGGCGAGATGAGGCCAGCCGCCCCGACTGGGAATCTGCACCGCGACAACAATCGTACAGTGCTGAGGATCATCGCGGCTTGGTTCGACCGTGATCGTAATCTCCAAATCCTTGACCGCATCGGTCAAGGCGAACTGGTATCGTTGCGGTGTTATCTGCGCTGATTTGCGCATTCCCAGCGCCGGAGCTGGCGGTTGAATCACCTGGCGTATTGTTTGCAGCAATTCGGTTGAAAATGCGATCACCACTTGACCGAGGTCATCAAGTCGCCACGGTATACCGGCTGATTGAACGACCTCGGTATGCTGTTCATGGCCGAGAAACGACAGGTCTGGTCCTGGATAGTGCGGCGGCTCTGCACCATGTGCGTTATCGGCGAACGCAGCCAATTCCACCAGCTCTGCGCAGACTGCCGCGCAGTGCGGGCACAGCTTCAAGTGCAAAGCAATCGGGAGCCATTGCAGATCATGCGCCTGTCCATGCAGTTCTGCCTGAAGGTATTCAGGCAACTGATCCTGGCATTGTTGGCAGGTCAACTGATCCTCCTCAGCGTTGGCCAGCGCGAGCGCCAGGTACCCCAGACGACGCTGGCAGGATGGACACCTGCGCACATGCGCCAAAGCTGCTTCCGCTTCAGCGCGATGGATTGTTGGATTGTCACTATATGCCAAGAGGCGCTCAACTGTCACACGGCACTCAGCCATTTGAATATCCATACCTGTTCTCTAGAAGTAAAGAGGCAACCGCTCACACAATATTACACATCTTCGCCACTTTGTTTTGCAGATTCGGCCAAACGATCAAAATATGCGCAGAGGTAGGTGTTTCTGCGCAACTGTTGGATCCCTTGCCAACGTAGGACACGCACGTGGTTCACTGTGATCTTTAGAGACTCGCCAATCGCTTGATCGCTCAATTCGGCAAAATATTTCAGGGCAATCACTTTGCGCAGGCGGTCAGGTAACTGCGCGAGGATGTCCAGAAGTATCTGCCGGCGCTCTTGGTCGAGCAGTTGCAGATCGAGTCCATCCTGCTCCTCAGCTGGGAGCAATTGCTCGACTGTACTCACTTGATCGAGTGACGCCAACACGCGATCTTTATAACTGCGCCGCCGCAGTTCTTTCGCGGCCTGCAGCAACTTAAACAAAGCGAACCGCAGAAAAGCCGTCGGGCTGTGACAGCGGTCGATTTGTTCATAGATCAGCGTGAGGGCCGACTGGGTGGCTTCTTCAGCTAGATCAGGCCAGCGGTTATAGGCTATCCGGTAGAGGTAGCGAAATAGGTCAACATATCCGCGCTCACGGCGATCCGGATCGGCGGTTTGCCGGCATGCCTCATAGAGAGCGAGCGTATAATGGGTGACAATGAATTGCTCCAGATTGTGCGGCATAACTGTGCGCTGGAGCGAGCCGAGGACCAATTCGACGAGATCTGCTGCTGGTAACAATGTCCATGCGTACCGTGTGATCAACACGTCAACTGTACGCTGGCACGTTGAACGCAAATCGCTATCGTCCGAGGAAGGAGCATTTGTCTGCATAGGTCATCCCTACATGATTTAATCCCTCAACTCCCAATGTTGAATCGCAGCTCCTAACCACAAGCGGCCGCTTGCGGTTAGGGGGTATCGTAAAACGTCCTAACAATTTTGCACATAATCAAATCTTTGCTGTTTCAAGTGTAGCAGAGGGCCCACAAGAAGTCAATGGTTAAATGACGAAGAGTTAGGGCTATTGCATCTAAATAATTGTCATCCAAAAGCCAATAAGTGCCATAATAACTGGCATTAAATGATATTCTCGTTGTCGCTTTTTATGAAACACTTTACGCTCCTCAAAGTGTTATAAAGACTATTACCGTAATGATCAGCATATATTGCCATTGTAAGGCTCATAATCACCAGTCGATTCGATTTAGATGCGATTGCCCTAGACGAAGAGCGAAACAAATGTCCGATTGATAGGTTTCACCGAGTAAGGGTTACAAAAGAGACAGGTTTGCTTTATTTAACAAACCCCAAGACGCAGTACCTCCAAGGTACGCGATATGATACCCCTAGAGCTATCGGCACGAATTGCACCTGAGTCTTGAGCGACGTGTTTGGATAGCGACACAACAACTTGTTGTTTGCCACAAGGTTTTGTTACAATTCTCCCCAAACCTCTCCAAACCGTGCAAGATATGCACGAATCACCTGCTACGCTATAACCAGACCAAAAGTAAGGAGTTGCTATGTCACACGCCGATAGCCGATACGAACGCCTCGATGCCATCGAGCGCCGGCTCGCCCAACGCCCTGAGGGCTGGACAACCGGCGAGCTAGCACAGGAGTTTGCAGTCGATCCAAGCACCATTTTTCGCGATTTGGTCATGCTCCAATCACGCGGGACCGGCTTGAACAAAAAGGGGCGGCGCTACGTGCTGGATCACCGCCGGTCGCTGCACTCAGTGAAGCTCAGTAATGACGAGATGCTGGCCTTGTATCTTGCGGCGCGGCTCATCTCGCGCCATAGCGACGAGCACAACCCGCACGTCGTCCGGGCGCTGGAAAAACTAGCCGACGCACTGGCGGCGAAGTCCCCGCTCATTGCCCACCACGTAGCGCGTGCCGCTGATGCTGTGCGCTTGCGGCGCGTCCGTCGCGAGTATGTGGAAGCGCTAGAGGTGTTGACCCAGGGCTGGGCTGAGGGGCGGAAGGTCCGGCTGCGCTATCGTTCTTACACCAAAGACGAGACTACCGAGCGCATTTTTGCCCCTTACTTCATCGAGCCATCGGGCATTGGCTATGCCTGCTACGTGATTGGCTTCGACGATCTTCGCCAGGAACTGCGGACCCTCAAGGTCGAGCGTGTCGCTGAAGCCCGCTTGACCGACGAGTGGTTCAGCGTGCCGTCGAATTTCGACCCGCTGCAACTGCTCGCGTCGGCGTGGGGCGTTATCTGGCGCGCTGCGGGCGAGATCGAAGTGACATTACGCTTTGCGCCGTCGGTAGTGCGGCGGGTCAAAGAGAGCGTCTGGCACCCTAGCCAGCGCCTCGAAGATCTGCCTGACGGTTCCTGCTTATTCACAGTGCGGGTTGGCAGCACGTTAGAGTTCAAGCCCTGGGTGCGCCAGTGGGGTGCGGCGGTCACGGTCGTCGGCCCGCCAGAGTTCCGCGCCGAGATCGCGGATGAAATCGTCGAGATGGCGCGGAATTATAGCCCTGGGTAAAATGGCGGAAAAGAAAGGGGGACAGAATGGGTGCGTTGAACGAAAGGGACGACAGAATGACCGTTGATGATACATTACTACGCTTCTGGGGTAAGACTCCGGCGTGGTCGACCGATCCGCCCGAAAAGTTTCACCCGGCAATTTACCATATGCTCGACGTGGCGTTTGTCGCCGAAGCGCTCTTGAGCGATCAAGCCAGCCCGCGCCTACGCCAAGCCTTGTTGCACGCCTGGGCCGGCTGCGATCTGGACGCGCTGCTTAGTTGGCTGCCTTTTCTGATTGTCACGGCCAGGTGTACAATACCCACAACGGCCATGGTGACATTCCTCACCGCGGCACGGTCGTTCGGGTTTTCCGGCAGAATCAGACGCTATTTGAATCGGCCGGAGGACCATCGCGCGGTTCGACGGGGCGGCGCGTTTCGTGATGAAGGATTTGTATCGCAAGGGTGTGTCCATTCGTGCGATCGCCCGTCAGACCGGCCACCATCGCCAGACCGTGCGCACGATTGCCACGGGTCCGCTCGGGGTCAAGCGCGCCGTGGCGCCACCGCGTGCGCATACACTGGTCCCGTTCCGGCCCTAGCGGGAGCGGCGCGGCGGCTCGA
>JAKSDJ010000538.1 GCA_022360155.1 Chloroflexales bacterium
ACCCAAAAAGAGACCTTTCCACCTTGCCGGAGGCGCATCAAGTTTCATCTAATGAAATGTGACGATCACAAGTCGGTCATGGGAAAGGTGCTCGTAGTGCCGCCTTCAGGCGGCAGTGCTGCCGTCAAATCGCCTAAAGGCGGCACGTAGACGCCCCCTGTTGATTGTCAAATTTCATAAGGCGGCGCTACGTTACTGCCGTTAATTTCATTAGGGCTTGCCAAAGATGCGTTCAGGGGCGGATGCGACGGAGCAGAGCGGTCAGGCGGTCGTAGTCGTCTTTGAGCAGGCTGGCGACCTCGCGGCCCGCGTGAACCAGATAGGCGCGGTCGTCGTCGCGAGCGCGGGCTGCAGCGCGGATCATCGCGGCCAGCAGCTCATCGCTGGGAATATTGCTGGCAAAGAGCACGCTGCGGAAGAAATCGCACGACTGGCTGAAGCAGGCGACTTCGGCGGGATCGCACTGATAGACGCTGTAGTGGACCGGCGGCGGATGGGGCGGGAGGTATTGATAGACCCGGCCATCCTCAATAAACCCGACCGTGATGGCCGAGAATTCGGTCTGGAGAACTTCGGCCAGATCGGGGTGCTCGTGGTAGATTTCAGCATCGTAGAGATCGCGCCCGGTGTAGGTCCGCCCGCGAACAATAGCCCGCCCGCCCGGCTCCTTGCTGCCGGTGCGAATCTCGTAGACCAGCCCATAGATCGCCAGGCCCTCGACGCGGCTCTGGGCGCGTATCAGAGCGCCAAACGGCGGCGCCGCCAGCAACTCGTAGGCCCCGGCGGTAAAGCGGGTGGTCGAAGACTCGATAACCTCGCCGATGCGATCAGGCTGCTGGCTCATGACTCTGCCGCCTTGAGTTTGTTTCTAAAAAGATCCGCAGTACCGCCTTCAGGCTGTTGTGCTGACGTAGTACCGCCTGAAGGCGGTACTACGTCAGATGACTGCGATTGATTGTCAAAAACCATTAGCAAATAATAACCCGCACTACGACGCGATATATTCTTTACTCTCCCGCTTGCGCGACGCCGTTGCGGGGACTTCGGCCCGAAGCAGGCTGCCTTCGACCAGGCGCTGGAAAGCGCGGCGATCGGCGCTGCGCACAATCGCCTGCTCGTGCGCCCGCGCCAACGCGACAGGATAACCCTGACCTTTGGCGCACTGATCATACACCAGCGTATGCACCAGGTCAACCTGGGCGGGATCTTGCGCGACCCAGCGCGGCAGCTCGACCCGCGCCAACTCGCGGCCTACCCGCATGTAGAAGAAGTGGATCAGGTGCAAGCCATAGGCTTCGACATTGATCCGGCTCATCGAGATGAACAACGGTCCGCGCTGCCCCTCGCCCAACTGCTCGGCGAAAATATCGGCGTCGACCAGGCTATGGCAGATATTGCACGATGGCTCGCGGCCCGCGCGCACATCACTACACTCGCTGCATTTAGCGCCCTGACCCTTGGCAAGATCGACATCGGGGCAGAACATCAGCCGGACGGCGCCGACAACCTCGGGCGCGCGCGGTCGGCTGATGTACGAGACCACAGGAATCCCGCGCTGGCGCATGCGCTCCAGGTAGGCGAGGTAGCGCTGCAGAAAGTGCTCCTGGACGAACTTCTCGGCGCCCGCCAGGGTCCAGCGCACCAGGGTGCCATCCTGCATCGCAATAGCGGGAATGTCCTCCTGTAAGAACTCGTCAGCCAGATCGGCCAGCGCAACGCCCTCTTCCACATCGCGCCGCGCGCTGAGATAGTTGCCCTCGATGGCGACCCGCCGCGCGCCGTCGGTGAGATACAGATCTTCATCGCGGTAGTAGAGCCCAGGATGCGAGGAAAGCTTGGCTTTGGGGTTCGCCCCATAACGCAAAAAGACCCGCCCAATATTGACGAGGTAACAGGCGACCATGCCGTGCCGATCCATCTCGATCTGGGAGCCATCGGTGGCGACCAGGGCATAGTTTGGCGGACGGGGCGGCAGATCGCGCACGGTATCGAACGGCTCGACCGGGCGCGCAAACAGCCAGCTCGCTGTGTCGCGGCTCAGATCCACCGCTTGGCTCCAGGAGAGCTCGGCGCCGGCTTCGTGCATCAGGCGTTCGCGCACCTGGGTTGTGCGTTCGACCAGGAGTAAGGCATCGGTTGCTAGGGTACCGCTCATTTGGCGAACTTGTCGACTGAGGACAGTCAGATCTAAAGACATCAAACGCCTGCTACTTTCTAGGTGTTCAAGTGTACTCAACCGTACTTCTTATTCACGTTTGAAATTCCTGCTTCATCCTGCACTGCCTTCGCTTGTGAAGAGGCGGGTAGCAGGGCGACATTGCTGTCGTCCCGCCCCCTAAGAACCGTACGTGAACGTTTCCCTTCATACGGCTCAAGCCGTTCTTCCGCCCGTTACCGGACGCGGTTTCGCCACGTGTATTCCTTGGGAATGAACTTGCA
>JAKSDJ010000646.1 GCA_022360155.1 Chloroflexales bacterium
GCGTTCGACGACTTCGACGGTGGTGAACGAAACCTCGAAGACAAGGCGTTGCCCCTCCCCGAGTTGGTACTGGCTGGCATTGAAATTGACCAGCATCTGACCGAAAGCGATGCGCTGGTCGATCCGCTCGGCTGGGGCGAAATAGCTTGCTAGGCGTTCGGACCAGGAGAGGCGAGTCTCGGTCTCGCCGAGCTTAGGGTCGCTGAGCGCAAGGTTGAAATCCTCGAAAAAGCTTTCGGCGACTGCTTCTGGACTGCTACCGCCAATGCCAATGATTTCATTCACGGGAGTTGCAGCAAATTCGCTGCAGGCTGGCAGTAATACCATCAGCAACGCCAGCAACAGGATTACCGAACGCTGCGCTAAGAAGCGTAGTGTCATATTAACTTGTTTGCTGGCGGATCGAAACATCATGGCAGTGGCGTTGGTATGGGGTTCGATTGGCGGAATGGGCTCGGCGGCGCGGGCAGATCGGCCTTGATGATCATTTCCCCATTGACCAGGTATAGGATGATTCGGTTGCCGTCTTCATCGACAATGATGTCCGAGAGCTTGTCTAAACGGATGTCGCTATCGGGCCGCACCTGTATCTGTTGGATGATTACGCCGCTTGTCTTCTCCATCTGGATGATCCGCTCGTTGAGAGTGTCTAACAAGAAGAACCAACCTTCCTCTGGCGAGGCGCCAATCGCCGCAAAACGTGTAACTGTCGTAATTGGCGGTGTAATGCTCTCGGGCGCGACCTCGCCGACGAGGCGTCCCGAACTAAAGACTAACACCTGCCCATCGGGCTGGAGCAGATAGATATTTCCGTCGATTTCCATATCGACCGAGGAGCTAAGGTCGCGCCCATCCAGACCACTGGGATCAAGCCAGAGTGTGGGCGGACTGGCATAATCACCGCTAGTGAACTTGACGATTTCGCCCGGTTCAGCGCCCCACACGTACAAATTGCCATCATAACTCTCGATATCGATTCGGCCCGGCGGCGCCCATAACTCGGTACTCCCTAGCCGTGAATAATTCCAATCATCACCGCCGCGAAAATAGTAACCAAATCCGTTGGCATTCTGGTCAATGGCGATAATATTATCAACCCGCCAGGCTGCGCCCTGCAACCGCCCTACCAGTACATTCTGCACTGTTTGGTTGGGGCCGAGATAGAGCTGGGGCTGTCCGCCCTCACGCGGGATACGATAGAGGCGCGCCCCCTCCCTGTCACCATCCAAGGCATACATATAACGGAGGGCATCGAGCGTGGCTGTGTCGGTCACGTTTGGTGACGCCTTTGGCAAGATAAGACTGGCGAAACGTCCGTCGGACAAGGGATGCGTCGCGACAAGAGTCGGGTCTTCTAGGAAAGACAACCGTTGGATGCTGGATTGAAGACGTTCGTATTCGCTCTGCAAAGCCTGGAACGATATCCAGGAAGCTGGGTTGGTCTCGGTGATGTGCGGATTCGCACGTATCTCATCAATTGAGCGGCGGGCGATATCGAGCCGTTCCAGCGCCTCTGCATCGTTGGCGGCTTCGTATACCAGCCCCACGTTCTGTCTGGCCAACATCAAATATTCTTGGGCCTGCTGCTGAGCGCTACGGCGCGAGAAGCTGATCCCATAGAGAATAAGGATGGCAATAAGCGTCGTCAGGAAGAGCAAGAACATCCAGGGGAAGGGCGGTTTCTGGTGGCGATACGAGAGACCTTTGCTCCGCACCAGCGGCATCGATGGCGGCGCAACCCGCCGGGCGCGCACGCGGCGTGGCAGGTCTTCGATCAGCATGCCCATGTGCTGAAATGGCATGGCCAACCGTTCGCCCCAGGTGAGATCGACAAAAGGTCGAGGCTGATAGCGCGAACGGAGCGGGCGGGCGCTCGCTGCCAGGGTCGGCATATCGCTCAAGTCGATTGGCCGTTGCGCCGGTAATGGCTGGTTCTGGTAGCCGCCCTCGCCGAGCGAAGCTGAAGATAGCCCTCCAGACGGCTTGTATCGACCAGTTTGCTGGCGGCGCTTCTTTTCTTCACGCTGCTTGATGCTATCGCCTAGGTCAAGTTGACGCGGTCTGGGCAATGGATTCGGCGAATATTGAGGCTGCTTGGGCAGTTTTGTAAGCGCATCGGGCGAATCGACGGATGCTTTGCCGCTGCGATCATCACGGTTGCGGAACGTCAGGGCCGCCTCGCCGGTAAGCCCAGCGAACCAATCGCCTACTCGGCGTATCAACCAGCGCCCGTGCTCGCCAATACCCTTGGGGCTGAGCGGGGCGTCACGCGCGGCAGGGCTGATCGGCGGAAGCACCTCGATGATGATTGTGTGCGCATCATCTAATTGATGTTGGCGGCACAATGTATACAAGCTTTCGGTTGCTGCGCTAGGCTTCTGGAAGCGTAGAGTTTGCTCAGCGTCTTCACGACTCAGGAAACGAGCAATCGAACTGGAACACAGGGTCAATGCATCGCCAGGTTGCAAGCGGCAGCGGTAGAACTCGGGCTCGACGAACAAACTCGCACCAATCGCCGTTGTTTTAATGAAGGGGGTCACACTGACATGAGCGGTGCTCCACATCATAGGTGCGGGTAAGGCCCGCAGCGCATCCTCAGTCCAAACATACGCTTGGGCAGGGGCGACCTGAGCAATGAAGAGGTCGGTATCTTTAATCACCGCACAAGTCAACCCAACACAGGGTCGCTGGTTGTTGGGCGCCTTCCCATTCTGCTGATAGAGAAGTTTATTGGCTTCCCGAATAGCCGCCCGGAGTGAAGCGGTAATACTAAACGAGACATCGTCGTAAAAGGCTTTGCGAATCGTTCGAATGACGAGTTGACAAGCAGCCAGACTGCGCGCCGCCTCACGATCGGCTTCCACCACAATATAGAGCCGCCCTTTGCGCGCCTCGGGAGCGAAGAGCGAGCTTGGCTCGACCACCATGATCAAATCGCTGGCGGGTTGGCGGATGCCGCTGACTAGGCCAAATTGGCTCGAATGTGTTTCAAACCCTGGCATAACAATCCCTAACATGCGTATCTGGCGTTGCGCGACCGTCACTCGGCGAGATGGCGCAAACATGCGCCAAGTGCGCGCCACAGATTGGAAACGATGTCGGCTAAACACGACGGAAGGCATGAGAGAAAGCCGCTCGGAAAGGAAAATCTTTCACGTTTGTGTTGTGTGACATGCCCATCACCCCTGAAGTGATGATGTCAGCTTTTAACCGATTATAGCAGCAGCGCTGCACATTGACAAGAATTCATCACATAACATAGTTGCAGCCGGTTTCGGGCTGAGCTATAATAACGACAACGCTTCTTGGCTTGCTCTTTACTTTTGCGTCTCAAGAGGTGAGCGATCTCAAGCAAACGGCAAATAGGCCTTGATATTTTGTTCAACGAAAACGAATCGGTGCAGCATGGTTTAGTTCTCTAATGGTTTTGACAATCAACAGAGGTTGTCTAATGTAGCGCCGCCTAAAGGCGGTTTTATGGCAGCACAACCGCCTTTAGGCAGCGCTGCGAGAGCCTTTTTCATTACTGGTTTTGATTGTAAAATTTCATTAGGCTTGCATCACGCGCTGAGACGGAAGCGCGTCGCCCGCATCGCAGGGCAACCCAAACTGTAGAATCCGCCACGCGAGAATAGATCAAGCGGACCTTGGTCTTACAAGGTAAAACCGTCTTAAAAAGAAGAATGGCATATTATGGGGGTGGGGGTTGCTTCACTCCCGTTTCCCGTCACCCGATCTAGAATCATTATTATTTTAGAGTGAATTACAACAAGGAGTCCATCATGGCTGATACAGCGAGTCCACGTGCGACGCATCCCCGCCGCCGTCGCCGTGTCCAGACCGATAGCCCGACCGATAAGGAGCGCGAATATCTCGAAGTCATCTATTATCTTGCTGCACGGCAAGAGCCGGTGATTGCTGCACGGCTCGCTCGCTGGATGGCGGTGCAACCGCCTACGGTGACGCATATCGTCCAACAACTCGAAAAGAAAGGCTACATCGTTCGCGATGGCCGCGGCGAGATCTCGCTGACTGGGATAGGCTTTACGCTTGCTGAAGCGATGGTCAAACGGCACCGGATCTTGGAGCGTCTCTTGGTAGATGTGATGGGCATGCCATGGCATATCATCCACGAAGAGGCCGTTCGGCTCGAACACGCCCTCTCACCCACAATGGAGGCGCATATCGAGGCGCTGGTTGGCAAGTCGCTCACCTGCCCGCACGGCAACCCTATTCCGGGGACTGGGATCAATTACCCTGGCACGACCCGGCTAGACAGCGCGCCTGTGGGGGCGTTCTTCACGATCAAACGCATCGTCGAAGAGGCGGAAGAGGACTCGGATTTGATGCGTTACTTCCAATCCAATGATCTTGTGCCCGACGAGCAATTCCAGATCACGGACGCATCGCCTGCTTATGGGGTAACGCTCCAGCGCGGCAACCAGGGAATAACTGTTTCGCCCGAGATTGCGGCTGTCATTTGGGGCGAAATAACATCCGCCTCGGCTCCTGCGCAGCGATAACGCTTCCTTACGGCATTGCTGCGTTATCGCTGCATTCCGTGATCGGGATACCCTCAACGTCGTGAAAACGACAGGACTATCTGTACCACACTCTGCACACCGCTCGTGCTGCAAAAACAGGTTTGCTTGCTCTGTTCGCAATCTTGGTTGTTGCATAAGCTTGCACTAATAGGCTTGCCCGGCCTTCGTGCGTCTGTTATCATACACAAAAAGGCTCTACTGCCAGCCAAACAAATGATAGTGCGTCGTATCAGGCTGTAATTATTCAACCTTAGCCCAGGAATACCTCCTGAGACGAGAGGAAACGCGAGGAGTCCACGCGCATGGCCCGTATATCTGTCGTCATCAATAATGAGTATCGCACCTTCGCCCTAACCGATCGCGGCATTAATATTGGCCGTCAACTGGACAATGACATTGTGCTCAACCATGCGATTGTCTCGCGCCATCACGCGCAGATTGGCTTCCGCGGTCGTCAGGTGTGGTTGCAGGATCTCGATAGCCGTAATGGCGTTTTCGTCAATCGGCTGCGCGTCAAGTCCGAACAACTTTATGATGGCGATACCGTCACCATTGGGCCTTTCGATCTTGCCTTCGAGGATCGCGCCGCGCAAAGCGTGGTCCTCGACGATAACCGCTATTTCCCGCTTCAGGCTGATGGGCGGACGATCCGTTCCACCGATTTGCCGGTGCAACCAGGAGATCTCCAGGAGTTCTATCATATCGGGATGCGCCTGAACCAGGTGGTGGGTTTCCGCGAGGTGCTCGAATTAGTGATGGATGAGGTCATGCGGATAGTGCCGGCGCAACGCGGCTTTCTATTGTTGCGGAAAGGGGCCGAGCTAGTGCCCATGGTGGTTCTGCCTGCCGGACACGAAGAGGTTGCAATCAGCAGCACTCTCGTGCGCAAGGCCGTTGAGGGGGGCGAAGCGGTGTTGACTCGCGACGCGCGGCTGGATTTTGCCGGCTCGGACAGCATCATTAGCGCCAATATCCGCTCGGCGATCTGCGCCCCGTTGCTGATGCACGGCAACGCGATTGGCCTGATCGTTCTCGACTCGCCGGGACGTGAGAAGTTTACCGAACGCGACCGTGATCTGGTTGCTGCAATCGCGAACCAGGCGGCAGTTGCAATCGAACGCTCGCGTCTGACCGAAGAGTTGCGCCAGCAAGGGCAATTGCGCCAAAACCTGGAGCGATTTCTTTCGCCTAATGTCGCCCAAGCGCTTGCGCGTTATGTCTCACAATATGGTACACTTTGGGAAGCGCAAGAACAGCTTGTCACAGTGCTTTTTGCCGATGTCAAAGGGTTTACATCGCTGTCGGAACGCATGTCGCCGCACGAAGTGCAGGATCTGCTGAATGAATATTTACACGAAATGACCGATGTCATCTTCAAGCATCAAGGCACGTTAGACAAATACATTGGCGATGGTATTATGGCGATATTTGGCGCGCCGCAACTCCCAGACGATCCGCCCAACGAACATCATGCCGACCAAGCGGTTGCAGCGGCGCTGGAAATGCAAGCTGCCCAGAAGCGCCTCATCGACAAATGGGATCCATCCAAATCGTTTAGCATCCGGATTGGTATCAATACGGGAACTGCATATACGGGTTTCTTTGGAACAATGCATCGGCTGGAATATACCGCCATCGGCGACATGGTCAACACCGCATCGCGCTTGGAAGCGGCAGCCGAACCTGGCAGCGTCTTTATTGGCGACGATACATGCCAGATGATTAGTGATACGTTCATTGTACAAGAAATGGGTGAGTTGCATCTAAAGGGCAAAGAACAGCGTGTACGCGCTTACAAAGTGTTAGGAAAGCAAGCAATATGACGGTGGTTGTTGGTATTCGCTTTAAAGATAGCGGCAAAACTTATTTTTTTGATCCCCACGACCTGATGTTACGTTTGGGTGATTTTGTCATTGTCGAAACTGTGCGCGGTTTCGAGATGGCCAAAGTTGCGCATGAACGGCGCGATGTGTCGGAGAGTGAGATCGTCGGCGAGCTCAAGCCGGTGGTTCGACATGCCGATCAGGCGGACTTCGAGCGGATGCGCAGCCTGCAAGCTCGGCAAGAGGATGTATTGGCGCGGTGCGCTGAGAAGGTGCAAGAGCACAATCTGCCAATGAGCCTGGTCAAGGCCGAGTATAGTTTCGACGGATCGCGGCTCACCTTCTATTTTACCGCCGAGAAACGAGTTGATTTCCGCATGCTTGTGCGTGATCTGGCGCGTACGTTCAAGAGTCGAATCGAACTACGCCAAATCGGGCCACGCGACGAAGCCAAGTTGTTAGGCGGAATCGGGCCTTGCGGGCGCCTGCTCTGCTGCGCGACCTTTCTGCCCGACTACGCCCGTGTTAGCATCAAGATGGCGAAAGACCAGGATTTGCCGCTCAACCCCTCGAAGATTAGCGGGGTCTGCGGTCGTTTGCTCTGCTGCCTGTCGTATGAGCATACGCAGTATATCGAGATGCGCGCCGAATTGCCACGCAAAGGAACCTGGGTCCACACCCCTGATGGTCCTGGCGAAGTTGTGGCCTTGAATGTGATCAAGCAACAAGTCGTGGTCCAACTAGCAAGCAGTGGCATGCAGGAAGCCTATGATCAGGCCCAGATCCAGGAGGCGACGGAATACGTGGGCGAAATCGCGCGCCAACGGGTTGAGGAGGGCATCGCCCCGGTGTCGCGCCGCGACCGGCGTGATCGTGGCGAGCAACGGCTCTTGCGCGACGAAGTCGACCAGAGCGAAATTCTTGACGCCCTCGCACTGCTCGAAAATCATGAAGCGGATTTTGACCTCGAGTCGTTGGAAGATCCGGCGCCCCAGCCACGCTCTGATGGCAGAGCGCCGAGAGGAAACTCCCGTCGGGCAGCAGCCGGCCCTGACTCTCGCCCAAAGCGGGAGCGAGCCAGAACGACTCCTCATACCAGGTCGAATAATCAGTCACAGCCTGGGCGCAACCAACGGGTTGAGCCACAGACGACAAAACGGCGCACTCAACCCCAAACTAAGGGCGACGGCCTACCCGTTGCCCCTGATTCTAAGCCAGAAGGACCAAACCCATCCCGCTCGCGTCGCCGCCGTCGCCGAAATAAAGCTAGTAAGGGAGAAGAAGCATAGCTATGCCATTTCAAGCTGTATTCGGCAAGGAGTACGGCACAGTAGCTTGAAGAGAAGAGGAAGAAGGA
>JAKSDJ010000075.1 GCA_022360155.1 Chloroflexales bacterium
ATCTCCGGCCAGCGCCAATCGAAGGGGACGGCGAGTTGGCTATGTATGGAATTGTACTGGACTAGACAGCTTTGTCCAGCCTCGTAGCGTGCCAGAAACCGCAGGCCATACCAGTCTGCTCGAAGCCAGCGATCCCCAGGTGTATCGTAGTAGAGGGCGTATTCCAGCCGAACATCTGCCCGTCCTATGGTTCGATCTTCCAAAGGCCAGAGTTCATAGAAGCCGCTTGCGCCGGTGAAGTCAGTTTCTGTAAAGCTAAACCCATCAAAGCGTTTGACTTTAAAGGCGTGCGGTCGAATACCCTGGAGTGACTCCAGAGACTGCTTCCACCCATCGAGTGATGGTAACGCCCGCGCCAGTTTCAGACCTGCCTGCTCAACCTGATACACAGGTTGATCTCTGGTCTCGAGGATAGTTGCCAGGTGCTCAGGGTTTTGCACGTGGAGGTACACAGTGGCTGGGCCATCGCCATGCTCCTGGGGTATGATTTCAACCCCAACGTTATTGCGGAAGCTCTGTAGCAGTCTTGTGTCACGCCGACCGCAGAGCACCCATTGGCCTGCACGCTCGCCACTAGTGATTGGGAAGACCACAGATGGTGCGGCGGCCCAACGTTTACGATCAGCGGATGCCTCCATATGCCCGAGTAGCCGGAGTCGTCGTAGGACGTGCTGTGGATTATCATTACCCCCAAGGCTCTGCCAGGCGTTCTGAAATACCTGCCAACTTCCCTTGCCAGTTGCTGACAACCAGCCGAGCAAGCGATCGTACCGCTGAGTTCGTGCCGCGATATCGTCGCTTGCTACAGCCTTTTCTGGCACCTCTACACCTGTTTCCTCGAAGGGGTCGCTCGCTGGTGGGATAATGGGTCGGGTGTAGGGAATAAGGCGCACATAATCATGGACAGACAACTCCGCGCTGACCATTCGGCGAATCTCATCGAAGGTGAAAGCCTGGTCAAGCGCCTGTCCAAGCAGTGGAAATTGCAAAAGCGAGGATTGAACCTGTTCAGGTACTTGGCCGATAACAGGGCTCTCGATGGCCAGGAACAGATAATAGCCACCACGTCCAGCCCGTTTCTCCACACGCACCACAGGAACGAGGTGTCCTAAATCATAATGCTGAACCTGGGACGCCAGCTTATCAACGAGATTCTGTGGTTTGACCCCGGCACAGCGAAAGCCTTTATACCAGCGTGGCATGTTGCTCCCCCTCACCAGCAACGCTGATCAACGCCCCACATAGATGTACCTCGCCTATCTGCAACCTCTCGAGATCTTGTGTCGGCGCAGTTTCGAGATCGTCCCAGTCCACGATCTTCACCAGACGCTGGCTCATACGAGACTCGGCGACAGCCTCGACGAGGTAATCGCCTGGTGTAGACCAGATAACCTCGAAGGAACGATTAGTTGGTCGCGTCTCTTCAAAAATCGTTTGGTTATCGCTGATGCGAATTATCCTCACGTCGGCCTCACGGGGGAAGCCGAAGATCGTCACCTGCGGCCCCAGACTAGTAAGCCAGCCATCTTGTGACGTGCGTAACCCTCCTGAGAGGCCGATACTCAGCCGCTCTTTTGGACGTAATGCATCGTGGAGGTCACGGTTCTCGATCTCGACACCATCCCATGTGGGCGAGATCACCATACAGTCAACTATCTCAACCCAGTCAGAGAACGATTGGACTGGCTGGGGCTCGCCGCTCCACTCGATTAGACGTTCAGTGTGAAGTTTGTTCAGATCGGGCAGGAGTTCGCGCCGACAAAGGATGATGAAGCGTATTCCGAGTGGAAGATCTTTCCACGAGGCATAGACGCCGGACTCAGGGTTGTTCGGATCAGGGCTGAGGATCCAGAATGCGTGGCGTAGCAGCACCAGTGTCTCTAGCTCCTCCGGCTGTTCAATTGGGAATCGTACTCCCTGGTTCAGATGTTGCTCATTGATCTCATAGACTGGCATGTACCAACCAGGCCGTTCAGGAATCAATATGTGAAGTTGCCCGTCGATATTCACGACAACTGAGTCGAACTGCTGTCGGCGTGGGCTGCGCGGATACAGGAAGTATTCAATGGCTCCGCTCAAGAGATCTTCGCTCCGCCAGAGGTCGGCAAGGAGGTTGTATCCATAGGCCTGGCCGCCCGTCTGGCTGGAGGTATCACCGCTTCCCCAGGCCTCATAGACCTCGTAGATCGCTTCAGCGATAGCCTGGGCGCGCTGGGATTGGTCTTCCAACAAGGTGCGCAAGTGCGTACTCAGGCGCGACGCTTCACGACGCATAGCCGTCATCAGTGTGTGAGTGTCCCAGCCGTCACCCCATTTTGACTCCGTGAACAGTCGGCGCAAACGGTCACGATCCGCCCCGCGCAGCAGCGCCTGAGAGATTGGGTAGTTGATGTAGCGTGTTGCCCCTTCGCCCGGCCGAGCCGACGAGATCAGGCCATTCTCACCGAGCCAGACGATCCACTCGCGCCAGAGTGGCTCTTCAGCACCTGCCTTCATGCCGAGCGGTCGACCTCCGTCTTGGTCAAGTTCAAGTACCTCACAAAAACGTGTGAAGTAGTTTGACGATGCAATCTCCTCATTCTCGTCTTCAGCCATGCGCAAGGCCGCGAGCACCATGGAAGCCAGAAAGGCAACGCAGTTGGGCTCGCCATGCCGATTTCGCCCCTGTATCTGCTCTAATACAACGCGTCGCCCCTGCACAACGCGTCGTTGCACTACGGTCAGAAACGCCTCTGGTGCAACCTCCTCCTGATAATGAAGACGCCGACTGATCTGTTCGATCACCTCATCATCTACGCTTAGGTAGACCGTACTCCCACGCTGCACACCAGCAGTTACATATGTCGCAATAGCATGGTTCCAGACATCGTAGCTCTCCCATGCTTGCTCTGGTCGCTGTAAAACGTTCGCTTCTCTGTCCGTTAAACTGGTTCTCTCGCTTTCAAAACAAGCCTGATCTGCAAACTCGCGAACACGGAGGAGCGATGTCGTATGTACTTGCTGTTGAGATACAGACGGGGGAGGATCAAATGTTCGTCCAACAAGATAGTAGCGCCCTTGATTATCACTAGTAACCTGCGGTAATGCGATAAGGCAGGCAACAAGCGTCGATTTCGGAACTCGCGCTACGATTTCATGTCCCCGCGGAATAGATTCGAGCCAGGAAAGAATCTCTTCGATACTCAGCGGATGGGTCGCCTTTCGCAGTATCCGTTGAAGCATCTCACAAGCAACAGGCAGAACACCGGCGACGTTTACACCAAGTTTCCGTCTCCATACTACCAACGTGGTGTTCTTGGGAATCTCAATAGCATCACTAAAACCCAGCAGGAAGCGCAGCCTGGCCTCGGCAATCTGCAAATCATGCTCGTCGGTTACTTGTGTACATCCCAGTTTATGTAGCGCCATCGCTATCGATAGCACACCGTCAGCTTTCTCTAATGCTGTTTCGAGCGGGATTAGCAGTTCTTGCACTCTTTGCGGCAAGTGGGACGCACGGAGCTTTCTGAGGGCTTTCTGTTCAATCTGGCTGATCCACGCGCGAGTACAACTAAAGATATTTCCAACAGCCTCAAGAGTGCGTCTATCCCCATCCTGTGTCCCGAAGCGAAGTTCAATCACCCGACGCTCACGCTCAATTAACGGGCTGAGGATCTCCTCAAAAGTACCAGAGAGGATATCTCGTTGGCCTGATTGCTGGGTTAGCATAGTTTTGTTGAGTCCCAACTGGACCTTGGGTTCCTCAACAGCCTCCTTATCTGTTTTATACTGCGTGATGAATCGTTCATCGATACACTCACTGCCGCCATTTGCATATGTGACCAAGAGGGCCTCATCAGCAAGATGCCCTGTATCAGGTGTTATTGAAGAAATGGCAGGGTGAGGAATATGGAACGGGACGAGCATATTGTGCATACTCGCAAGCTCTGCATCTACCTGCCACTGATAGATGCAGTTCCAGCTGTCGTCGTCATCTGGAATGGCCGAGGCTCTGAAGAAAAATAGACCCTCAGCAGAGATGATGAGGTGGGCAGCGTAGCTACCGGCGGCGTAGCAATTCACCGAGTATGGATCGAGGCGAGCCTGGAGCTCACGGCGAATGGCAGCAATGAGTTCTTGCTCACGCTTACCTGCGGCATTCAAAGCAAGCTTGGCCAGTTGCTCCAGCGTAGCAATATCCAAACTGCATAGCTGTACCTCGGTCTCGTTAGTAAGTTTAAGCATACTAATCGACTGACCGTTGAACCTATACACAGTAAGTTGAGGAGTAGCTTGGCTCATACGCGATCTCGTTTGGCGAAAGTGTGGGCCTGGCATCAATCCTTATTATAGCAATCGATAGCTAACGCGATCTCGTTTGGCGAAAGCGTGGGCCTGGCATCAATCCTTATTATAGCAATGGATCTCAACTCTAGTCCATATGGTACGACCGATTTCCGCTGCAAAATGTAAGAATTGTCATGGAAGTTAACAAGCGTAGATAGTTAGGGTTCTGTCGAAGCCCTTCGCTTGCATTGCTCGGGGCGACTAAACACAAATTCCAGCGCTTTAGAGTGAGGCAGCCATGTAGTTGCTGCGCAAGCTGGCTTGCGCATTCCAAGTCGAGCTACGGCTTTGACATAGCCCTATATTCCACGGTAAGGCGCCATCTGTTATGCCAAAGCATCTGATATAATAACGAACACTTGAGCAGGTGGCGAGTGTGAGGTAGTATGATGCCGCAATCGTGGACACAGAGGAATTTCTTGGTTCGCAGCGCTATATTAGAAGATATACAGGACTGTAAGACCATTGCCGATGCACATCGAGAATCACTTGGTTTCCTGGTAGCCGCCGTCTTTGCCGATGCGATCCGTCGCGACCAGTTGTTTGTTGCCGCTCAGGATGGGCAAATTGTAGGTTTCGTACGCTTCAATCACCGAGTTCGTGGTGACGAGACGGCACTCTATGATATCTGTGTCGCCACTTCTGCTCAACGCCAGGGTGTTGGTCGGTTATTAGTGCAAGCGCTCACTAGCTCTTGTCGTTCACACCGACGATGGGCAATCGTGTTGCGCTGTCCGGAGTGTTTGCCTGCTAATGCCTTCTATGCATACCTCGGTTTTCAACGGGTGGCGGTTGAACCGGGACGCCGCCGTCCACTGGTTCGGTGGCGTCTGGACCTTGGAGGGTCATAATGCGCTTCGTTGCCTCTGCGACCTTGAAGCGCTTTGACCTGCGTGGCCTATTGGAACGTTGGGAACGGGCCGGCACTGGCCCAGACCCATTCAGCGAAGTGATCCTCACGCCGCTGCCAGGTCTTTCTGCGCCGGCGACGGTGCATTTCGTACGTGAGCATTTCGTCGGCCGTAGTCGTATCTGGTTTGACTCGGGCGGATATTATGTGCAACAGGGTGAGATTACGTATGAGGATCTATATGGTCGATTGATGGATTGGTGTCTCAGCAATCGCTGGGCCGAAGTCTATGTTCTTCCCGACTATGTTCCCTCCTCGGATCTCAGCGACGACGAAGTTGCCGGGCGTATCCATGCTACCATCGCTGTCACGCGACTGTTCTCTCGGGAACTTCCAGAAGATATTCGCCAAAAGGCATTACCGGTGGTCCAGGGGCATACTCGCGAGCAGATTCGTTCCTGTGTCGATGCCTATCTTGATATGGGTTATCGTACGCTAGGCTTCGGTAGCTTTGATACGACGGGCGCTGGCAAAGACATTAACATCCTTACTCGACGGGCGCTTAGTAATCTCGAGTTCTTGCAGGATCTCGCTACGCGCTTTGATTTTCAAACCCACGCGTTTGGGATTGGAACCCCAGCACTCATACCGGTTTTATATGAGTTAGGAATCAGCAGCTTTGATAGCTCTTGTTGGATCCGTACTGCTGGCTTCGGCAATGTGCTACTACCTTTCTTGGGACGCCGCAATGTCTCTCATGGGATGCTGCGTGAGATCGGGGGCTCAACGTATAATGCCGAGAGCTTCGCTACCTTGAAAGCGATTACCAACCATGAATGTCCGTTCTGCCAGTCCTTTGAGCAACTCCAGGATGATCGGCTGGATCAGGCGCTCCATAATCTGCTGGTGATCCGCGATACAGTCGCAGCGCTAAAGCGAGGTGTTAACGCTCTGACACCGGCAATCCAGACAATTATCGGCGAGTCGCGCTATGTCCGCCTGCGAATGAGACACGCATGACAACTTTTCACGTTCGTCACGATTTCAGTCCAGGTATGGCGCGTGAGGCGCTGCTCCTCTTGCGCATGGCGCCGGCAGCAAATGAGCAACATTTTCTTGCCCAGGCGCGATTCCATGATTTCGACCTCGGTCGGCGTCAATCACCGGCAAAAATCTTCGCCTCACTGCGTGATCTGGGCCTGCTCGATCGCCCTGCGCGTGATGCACCGCTCACACTGACCCCACTCGGTGATCGCTTAGCAACGTTGGCTCTCCACGACGAACTGCTGCTAGCCGAGCTTATTCACTTGCGTTATTCTTGGCTCTGGACACCCGAGCGTGGAGGTGAGGGCTTTGCCTGGGCCTATCAGACGGTGGCTGGTATCTTATGGGACGAAGCGCCGATGCCCATTGATAATGATTGGCTCGTTGCCACAGTCATCGCAGGCGCTGAAGAGACGTTTGGCGTCAAAGGCGCGTCCTTTAGTCCATCGAGTGTCCTGGGTATCATGCACTGGCTGCGCGCGCTCAGCCCTCCATGCATTGTTGCTGGCGTTTTCCGCCAACGCCCTTCCTGTACACCTGAGACTCTGCTGCTGACTTTAGAGGCGATTGCGACCGTAAGCGGATGTCCTGCAGGGACAGCCTTACGCCTTGATGCCCCAACTCGGCGACGTGCCTGCCGAACGCTTCTCATCGATAGCGATGCATTCGATGAGGTATTGATCCAGCTTGAAGAGATTGGGAGATTGCTGCGTCGCGCCAGCGGCGGCGGTGAGACTGTCCTGTTGCTCGATTCACCCTTGCCAGGCCTTGTACCTCAGAGGAGCCCACGATGAGCAGCTTGCTTGCTATTGCTGATAAGTCCCCGATCATTTCCACCTTTAGTGCATACACACTCCGTGGTGCTTCATCTGAGGTACGCGACGCCTATACCTGGCATGCGAGAACCTACATCGAGCAGCCTGCGCTTGTTGAACTCCGCCAGTCTTTCGTTGATGCCGTCCAGCAAGCCAAAACGCCAAAGGCCTGTTTGATCGCGCCCTTTGGGTATGGAAAGACCGCTTCGGCGATAGGGCTATGGAGCGCCTGTACACAAGGTGGAATGCTCGTTGTTCCGCCAATTTCCTGCGGTTCGTTCACTGAACTCGCAAGTGCAATCTATGGCTGGCTTTCCTTCATCTTGACTGAGTCCGCACACTCGCTGGCCGAGGCCCATGATAGCTTCCTTGTCAGCAGTGCCGAGAGCCTGGCACGTCACGACGCGCGGACCTTTGGCATACCCTTCGACCAGGGACTGATTGCGATCCGTGATAAATTGGAGCGTGGCTACCTGGACTTTGATGATGTTAGCATCAACTTGCTTGCGTTCTTGGAGCAAGCAACAGCGGTTGTTCGCCATGCCGGATACAGCGGTCTAGTGGTCATGATCGATGAATTTCAGCAGTTGCTCGGCAATGCCAACAAGGGCGTGCTTGTCGCGTTGCGCCAGTTAATTTGGGGTCTGCGCGTGCGTAAGCTTCCGTTTGGTCTGATCCTTACGATGGACCCTGATACTGAGCGAACCTTGTCTGACCGGGCCGGTGACATCCTGCACCGTATTAAGGATGATGGATTCTACCTCGATATTCGGCATATCTATGATCGTGATTTCCCGGCACGCCTCTGGCGTCAATATACGGTAGCCCTAAACTTGCGCCCTGTTGAGCAGCACGCAATTGACAATGCTGCGCTGGAGGCGTTGGGGCAGCTGTGTGAGCGCGATGATCTGAGTAACGGTCCGCGCACTGTGGTCAATGTCCTGCAACGCGCTGCCGAGCGTTGGACAGACCAGGGTACGACGGGTTACAACCCAATCCACTTAATCGACGATCTTCTAGACGGCACGATCCGTTTCGATGGAGATCGCGGGGTAGTGCCAGCACTGGTCGCCGAATTGCTTAATTTTCCCTACTTTCAGCGATCAGGTGAACGTGCAAATGCCTTGAAGCTCATCGCCGCTTTCCCGCGTGGTTGTCCAGAACAAGTGGCCGAACACTATGGTTTGAGCCATGCATGGCACGAACTAAATAACGATCTACGCGGCGAAATTATCACTGCCACCGAAGAGGGGCTGGCGCTTATTGAGCTACAACGGGTTGGTCGTCCAGCCAACCGCCTAAATATTCTCTTGCGCCGCTATTGGATGCAGATTACCGACCAACAGCTCTTTGCCGAAGGCGCCATCCAGGTCTTCCGTGATATTGCGCTCCCGCTTATCTTTCCTGCCAAAGTTCACGATCTGAATGGCTGGAATGGGATTGCCGATATCGAGTTTACTGCTGACAACACATATGCTGGGATCGTTGAAGGGACAGCCTCGACAGCTTTTCCGCTACGACGATTCGCTGTATCTGTACGTGATGCAGCCTTGCCCCACGATCCAATCGAACCCGCCTTCGATGTTGATGTGCGGCTTGTTTTCGCGCTGGACTTTCGCTCCGATGCAACATCATCGATGCTAATAGACGCCGATGAGACCCGTATCGTCTTTACGCTTGCAGTGGGGCGTATCGCGGATCAGGAGTTGTACGGCAGCATCGGCTGGATCGCCCACTACCTGAGCCCTCACCCAATCTCGGCAGCGGTCGTGTTGAGCCTGTTACGTTATCTTGGACGCGAACAGCTGGATACGCTGCCTGAGCGCGACTATGCCCGCATTGAAGATACGCTATCCCGACTGCGTGAGTGGCTCTTGGCAGAGTTGTTCCCGCCAACTCTGTTCACGCCGACAGGCTTTGTAGTCGCTTCAACCGGCGCAGGTGCGATCAAAGAGTTCTTGTTCCAATTCTGCACGCGCCGCTGGCCCGACTATCAATCGCTGGCCCGCTTTCCTACTTGGGCGGCGATGCTCGGCGATTATCAAAAAGCACTCGACAAAGTCGCACCGGCTGCGAAGATAGGTCAGGAGCCGGTCATTGGCAGCAAGATCCAGATTGCAGCGTTATTTGGACAAAAACGCCACGCCGGCTTTGATAGCTATGCTCGTCAGTACGGCTCGCTGCTCCACATTGAAACCTGGCAGGGGAACAATGCTGCGATTCGTCTTGCGCCACATGCCGCTGAACTACGAATCGCGGAACGTGTACGTACACAGGGCACACTCATCGAGCGTGACATATACGCTGAGTTGCGTTCAGACGGTTTTGCTGCTGCCGAGGCAAAACAGCTTATGATTCTGGCGCTCGCTCGCGGCCTCGTACGACGTGATGGTGATCGGCTCGTCGTGCCAGTTGCACCGACACCTATAGTGTTGGATGGACGTGTGCAAGTTCTGCGGCAACGTGCTGCTGTATTGGGAGAATTGGCCGAACACCTGGACCCTATGCTCTCCGATTTCGATGAACGGGGTGAGCATGTAGCAGCAGCGGCGTGGAGATTGGATCAGGTCGAGCAGCAGTTGACCAAGCTGGAGAAACAAGCGCTTGCTGAGACCAAGGCGCGTCGTGATACGCTACGCCAGCGGGTCATGCAGGTGTTGCCTTTGCTTGAGCAGGAGCTTCCCGAATCACCTGATGGCCGTATTGTGAAGCATCTAGCAGCGGCACGCCGTAAATTAAAAGAGGAACGTGACAAGATCAAGGAGCCTGCCAAGGCTTTCGTTGCCTCACCTGACCCATCACTTGCACTCGACAAGATTGAAGCGCTTGCATCACATGTTGAAACCTGGGCAAGCCAGGTGCGTTACTATGAACGCTGGGTTGCTTTTGCGCAACAGCTTGACGCGCTTCGGACGGCATTGGAACGTCTTGGTTCAAGGGCGGTGAAACTCGATGCGTTGCGTGTTCAGATCGAACAACTGGCACGTGAGGCGAGGTCAGTGCAAGCTGAGATCGGTATGGCTGGTTTCGCTGAGGTCGATCGTCTCCAGGCTACGTTGACGGATCTCGCTCGTCAATTCGATAGCTTGGCAGATGAGCGACGTGCTGCATACGAGCACGCTGCTGGCACGATCTTACAAACTGTTGCAGAGTTGCTCGATCTTCCTTCCACACTCCCGATACCAACCTACCAAACTCGTGATGACGCGCAAAGCTTTCGGGCGCTCCGTCGCTTTGTGGCTACCACTGTCAGCCGTGCTATCGCCCTCATGGAGGTGAGCCTCGTCCAGAACCCGCAAGCAACTTCGCAAGAGAAACTGGCATTAGGTCGTCTGCGTAAACGTGTTCGTGACCTTGCCGATCTAACGCGTGACCCGAATAATCTCTTTGTCGATTCACCTCTATCGATTCGGATTCAGATAGCCGAGGCAATATGTAATGTACGCAAACAAGTTGCAGCTCACCAACAGGTCGATACGGCTGTAGTCAGAACCCGGTCCGGCCTGATTGCCGCGTTGGCTGATCTGCCAGCTGGCCCAACCGATGTGTCATCAATATTCACTAGGATGAACGGCGCGGTCTCTCGTGACGAACTGCTCAATGATTTGCTGCAACTCCACGAGGCAGGGATGCTTCGATTGGTGATTGATTTGCCATCCTCACATGATGCTTGAGGCCATTCCCAATAAATACCCGCACCTTGCGATGCGCATCAGTTTGACCTGCCCTTGCGCTCGCCTCTGCCCGATCCAGTGGCAAGCCATGATCAGCGAGCACATTCACTATCAACTATAAGGCGGGATCTTGCCTGCTCGAAATGAAGGCATTGCGCCGTTACCTCGCATCGTTCGCGGGCGAAAACGAATATGGCGTTCGGTATCTGGAGGAGGCAATTCAGGTCATTGCTCGGGCTTGTGCTGATGCACTCGCAGTACAGGTAGTGGTGCATCTCCCTTCCAAGGATGACATGATACACGTTGCCCAGCAACTTGAGAGCCTGTTTGAAAAGAGATATGGAGTGTGACAGCCATGCTGCCGCGCGCATGCATGGCTTGCGCACGCCACATCAAGGTATCACATCTGCTTTGGAAGGGAGATGCACACTATAAATTATTGATTGGCTCTATGGAGGTTGAGGTCAAAGGAGTACCCTCTAATGCATTTTGACGATCAAAACCGGCAATGGCGAAAGATACTCTTCGTGCCGCCTTCAGGCAGCTGTGATGCCTCCAAACCGTCTAAAGCAGTACGACGGAGACTGCCATGTTGCTTGTCAAATTTCATTAGGAATTGCCAGATAAGGTTCTACGAAGATATGCCACCAGCTATGCGCTCGCAATGCAGGCGGAGCCGACGCTTACCATGCAACCCTTGTAGCGCCTGCCAAAAGTCTGTATCTGTCAACTCAGCCGCCATCTGACGCAAATCAGCCATTTCGATTGGCTCATTGCTACGCGAGAGCGCTGCAAATAGAAGCTCCTCTGCCGAAGTAAGTTGGAGCGATTGCAACACCTGCTGAAGAATTTGAACCTTCAGCTGAATGCGCTCAACCTGGACTTTCAGACAACCAAGATCCTGGGTCAGGTTGCGGAAGCGTCCCCCGGCCTCAACCGGTAGATCGCACAGCGTAGCAAGGTCTTCAGTTTGCCCCTCGTACATCATCAACTCCCGGATTAACGCCTTGAGATCGGACTCTAGCAGTAAGCCCTGCTCATGGATCTGCTGACGCTCATCTGCAGAGAGAGCATCCAGTTGTGGTGATTGGAGCGTTGAGCAGAGATCTGTTAAGATGTGACGCAGAGTCGCCCCGAGCTGCTCACACCAGCGCTGTACTGTGATTTTTACATCGGCCAGCAGCCGCATTGTCGCCCTCAGCGGTTGTTTGAGGGTTATGATGGTGTAATGGCCAGAGCGCAGCATCGGTTAGCCCAAGCCCTGTTGCAATCGCTTGCCGATAGCGAGTCTGGAGATCCAGAAAGCGCTCTGCCGCCTCCACACTCGCTCGTCGCACCTCTTCCTGGAGCATATGCAACTCTTGCTGAAGCTCGGTTGGCGGTGCAAGGGTTGCATAATTCAGGCCTGCGAGACGAGCACTCATGGTATGAACCCACTGATCGAAGCGCGCATGATTCTTGCTGGCTTCGCTACCTGACCCATGCAGCTCATCTGCCGTTTGCGTCGCCTGCAATGTCAAATCGAGCCAGCCTTCAAACACCCCGGACTGTGCCGCAAACTGGCGATACTGTTGTCGTACCGTGTCAATCGCTTGTTCACAGCGCCCCAGATCCGCCGCGTTCTGCGCCACAGTCGTCAGCAATGGATTATCGCTTTGGAGGCTACGCTGAACCGTTTCGATCTGAATACGTGTGGTGTTCAGCGCCTCATCAATTTCTTCATAAATTTTGAGCGCCGCGGCACGCAGCGTATCCAGCGTAGGCACGAACGCGAAGGGTCCACGCACAGTAGTCTCAAGCATTGCGATCTGGCGACGCTCGAAGCTCGGCAGGAGTGCCTGGAGGCGTCCAAGCTTCTCGTGTAGCCGCTGCTGCTGTTCCTCAGCAAATGCCTCAAGTAACCGTCGGGAGCTGAGCACCTGGCCCTTGATCGCTAGCGCCCGCTCATCATCGGGCCGGGCACGCAGATGATCCTCCAGCTCACGGCGTAGTGCGTCAGCATTCTGTTTCCACTGCTGGATTTGAGCAGACGAAGGAAATGCTTGCTCCAGGATCGCAAGATCGTTCTGCCAGGTCGTTAACTCTTGTTCAAGCTCATCGAAAGACGGAGCTGTAGTGACTTTTTCATACAGCACATTACGCCGCATATCGCGCTCGACGAGTTGGCGTTCCATAGCTCGCGATCACGAGATCTGTGAGGTTCTGGAATTTAAAAGGCGGTACAGCCAGAAGATTTTCTGCCCGCGCTCGCTCCTACGGATAAAGCGCTGTACTGGTCTTACCATAGCCGTATTCGCCGGTGAGATAGCCACGAGTTGCACCGCCCTGGCGTATGTCACGGATCAACTGGCGCTCAAAGTCAGCAACGCTCGGGCCTTGCTCACTGCCTGTTGCTTGTCGACCGAGCGGAATATAGGTGCGAACATGCCGTCGGAAGGCCGCTTCGATCCGCGCTGGCTGATCGCGCAGATCGCTGGCAAGCGGTGTTGAGACGATTTCTTCCTTATCTAGAATAGCTTGCAAACCTTCCAGGCTCATAACACACCTCTGCAGCAATCAGTGATCAGAATGGTGCAAGATCTGCTAGTCGCGGCCACTGAACAAAGCGAATGAAACGTCCATAGGCTCCAGCCCGCGTACCTGGCCTGATAAGGAAAGGGTAAAGCGGTAAGGCCCAGTCTATTACCCGATCCAGCGCTGCAGGATCGAGCAGGCAGAGCATACAAAGCGCCTCTCGCCGCTCAGATGAAAGCAACATATCAATGCCAATCTCGCCTCCACTGATCTGAGCGACCCAGCCGAGGGCCAATAAGTTAGTTCTGGTGCGCAGAAGAAGCGACGGACAAAGGAATGTTCGGTCAGCATCGGTGGTTGGAGGGCGGCAAGCCAGTTGAGCGTGCCGACCAGGCTCGACGTGCTCAAGGAGACCGCGCCCGCGCGTGTCTGCTTCCCAATCGCATTGGTAAAGGCTGGTTCCGCTTCTACGATGCCGATGAGTGCGCCGACCGTCGGTTTGAGAAATGTATCGTTGACCAAAGTTTGGGTTGACTGCCAGAGTAGGTTTGTAAACTGGCGATAAAGCCACGAGAACCCATGCACCGTTGGGTCGCATGATGTCCAACGTGTATAATGGAGGTAGTGAAGGAGATCGCCCCACAGGGCTGGCTTTTGGCGACACAACCGCACCAGCGCCTGCCCCTCGGCGCTGAGCTCTTGTGCGGTGATCAGGCCAAGCTGGCGCAAGCGCGTCTCCTGGCGAGCGCTCTGGAGGACGTGTTGATACGGATGTCCCTCCGCAATCGCTGCAAAGACCTCGCTACAGCGATCTGGCGTGACCTCGTGCCGAATATGAAAACTCAGTGGAGCCATGTTCTGCCCATCGAAGTTAGCTATGCAACCTCAAGGCGGCAACTTCGGCCAGCCACAGACTCGATACAACGACCAGGAGGCGGCGCTGAGCAAACACCGTCAGCAGATCGCGAAAGACAGGGTCCAGTGGATCGTTCGGGGCAGTATTGCCAGCAGAGATGTTGATGTTAACGTCGAGCGTCCCCATTACGCGCAGATCATGCCTTCAAGCAAGTCAGCCCAATGCTAGCGATCAAGGTCGAGTTGCTCACCAGCGGGTGGTGAGACTGGCCCAGCTTCGCGCAGTGAGCCCGGATTTCGGCGAATGCCGCTCGTGGATTCGATTACTCGTTGTGTCGTTGCAACCGGCTCAACTGCCAATTCCTGCACGACCTGGACAACCGGTACGCATGCATCGGGCGGTCAAGCCGTCAAAGGGTCGCAAGCGCCTGTTCGTAGGTGATTGTTGTCGGCATCTCCGACCTCCAACCTACGTCGTCGAGATTCAGGATGTTTTTTCATCTTCCTTCTATTCTACGTGCCTACGGGCATTCGTCAACTCAAGACGCGACCGGATGAGCCTGATCATCACTTGGGAAGACGGAAACTATTTGAGCAGTGCGTTAGTAAACAACGGATTGGGCGGGTAGGGGGTTTGGAGGGCGAGGTCGTCCCTTAACACTACGTCAGCCCCGCCGCTTGCTCAGTCAGCGCTCGGGGCAGATGGATGCGCATACCGGCGCGGTTCGTGCCTCCATAGGGAGTTCCTCGCCATGCCGCCACACCGTGCGGGGAATCCCGATCACAAGCATTCTGAGCAGCGCAACGCAAGCTCCATCATCTCATATGCTATAATTGCAACGCTTTGTGTTTTGTATAGCAAACCGTTGCAATTCTATGCCTGAGGCGAATGCTATGGGCAGTGAACCGAAGACTTCTATCCGCACTCTCAACCGCCGCGGGCAGGCAGTTATGGGCGACGATGAGCAAGAACGAGTGAGAATGATCCAGATACGCCCGTGTCGCAGTCAGCATGGTGGCGGAGAAGCCAGGTAACCGATGCGCACCTTTCGCTATTTTGACTTGATTGTTGGACTATTCGTCGCTGTGCTGCTCATCAGTAACCTGGCATCATCGGCAAAGGTTGTGATACTTGGTCCGTTCATCTATGATGGTGGTACAATCCTCTTCCCATTAAGCTACATTTTTGGTGACATCCTGACCGAGGTCTACGGCTATGCCCAGGCGCGACGCACAATCTGGATTGGGTTTCTGGCTGCGCTGCTAATGGCATTGACGATTGCCTTTGTCGGTATGCTGCCAGGCGAGTCGGAGTGGTCAGCGCGTGTTGGGCAACAGGCATACGAGCAGGTTCTGAGTGGAACGCCACGCATTGTGGTTGCCAGCCTCATTGCCTATGTGGCGGGAGCATTCAGCAATGCCTATATTCTGGCAAAGATGAAACTCCTCACTAGCGGGCGTTGGCTCTGGATGCGCACTATTGGTTCCACAATGGTCGGACAGAGTATCGACACCGTGGTATTTGTACTCGCTGCGTTTGCGTTCGCTGAAGGTTTTTCGCTCGCTTTGATCTGGAGTATCATCGTTTCCAACTACGTTTTCAAAGTTGGCGTTGAAGTCTTGCTGACGCCAGTCACCTATGCAGTGACGGGGTATCTCAAGCACGTCGAGGCCGTTGACACGTTTGATGAGCGGACAGATTTTAATCCATTCAGTGTCAGCAGGATTGCTTAAGAGACCATGCCCGCGGCAGCCAGCCGAAGCGGAAGCACCAGAGGCAGGCGAAGATAATTGATCCATCGAGCACACTGAGCGACACATTGGCACGGTCGTCATTGCCGGGGCTTTACCAAGCGCCGTCCAGGCGATCAGGGCTGGCGGCGACGGGCGCAGGGGCGTCGTTCTCCGTTGCCAGGGTGTTCGGGTTGGCATGCGGGAGGAACTGTAGCGGGTCGGTCTAGGTGGCGCTGCAAGGCAGTCAGCGGCGATTGGTCTTTTGGCACGCCCGGCGGCCTGCAACGACCGGTTGCACATGTCAGTCGTCACGCCGATATCTAGGCCGAGGTGCAGATACACCCCTGCCAAACCCGATGGCATGAGCCGCCTAGTCTAATGAAATTCGACAATCAACAGAGGTCGCCTCCGTCGTGCCGCCTTTAGGCGGTTTTCCGGCAGTATAGCCGCCTGAAGGCGGCACGACGAATACTTTTTCTCATTACCGGTTTTGATCGTCAAAATTCATAAGACCGCTTCGTCCCCCTGATTGGCCGCCAGCCACTGGGTCAGATCGGCGGCGCTGGCGAACGC
>JAKSDJ010000446.1 GCA_022360155.1 Chloroflexales bacterium
GTGCGCGCCTGTGGCCGGCGCCGAACGCGCGCTAGTGGGTGTGCATAAACGCAGCTGCATGACATCTTGATTGCCGTGGCCATCACTATCGTCCGGGCTGTGGCCTGGATTGGGGCACAGCCCCGCACCACAACCCGGCGCTCGCCCGTTGCCCGCCTGCTTGCTGCCACGCCAAGCTGCGTGTGGCACTGAACGAGCATGAACCAGTGGTATCTTAAGAGGGTAGGTGCTGCCCCGCACGCCCCCAACAGCGGACACACAGAGCGACAGGCAAAGAAAATGATAAATAGTACTTGCCAATTGCTCACATCGGTGCCGTACCCTGTAGACTGTTGGATCATTGCATCATTTCTCCGCGCCCGCCTGACAACGGATAGGGCATGTGGTCGATGCGGCCGCGCACAAGCACGACTTGCGCCCTCCGCAAGCCGCCCGCTTGGTGACGTTCAGCATACTGGGGTACTCACTGCCAGCATCTGCTGAACGTCACCAAGCGGGCGGGGGAATGCCGTTGCTGGCGCCAGGCCGATCCTACTGAGTGCATGGCGATGCCGTGCGCGCCCAATCACCCCATACTTTGGAGCGGCACGCGAATCTCCAAGTGTGTGCCAGCAGCGCCTGGAGCGCTCTTCACGTGAAAGCTCCCCCCCAATTCTGTGACGCGCGCCGCCATGCTGGCAATCCCGAGCGAGGTCGACGCGCGGCGCGCATCCACAGTGCCGCCCTGGCCGTCATCGCAAACCGACAACCGCACTTCATCGACGTCATACGCCAGAACAAGCTCGACGCGCTCGGCCTGGGCATGCTTGCGGACATTGGTCAACGCCTCCTGGGTAATGCGATAGAAGACATATTCGATGCTCAGCGGCAGTTCGCGGGCCCCCTGTTGCGCAAAGGACACGGGGATGCCTGTCTGCTCCTTCCACTGCTCGATCAGTTGGCTGAGCGCCGGGACAAGCCCCTGATGGTCCAACGCCGCCGGACGCAACTCGTTGATGATCAGATCCGTCTCGGCAATAACGTCAGCAGTCGTCTGACTCAGCTGCTCCAACCGCTTCACGACCTGCTGCGGCTCCTGCTGCAGCATCGTCTGGAGCGCACCGACGGTCAGGTTGAGCCCAAAGAGCTTCTGCTTGATGGCATCGTGCAGATCGCGGGCCAGGTGGTTACGCTCTTCCAAGGCGGCCAGGCTGCGCGACTCCGAGACTCGCTGGGTGTTGGCATCGGCTAGCTGGCGGAGGTCGTGCATCTGAGCCGTCAGTTGATCAGCCATGCGGCTGAACTGTGTGCCCAACTGGGAGATTGTATCGTCACCCGCAACCGGAGCCTGCTGGTCAACCACGCCTGCCGCCTGCTGCGGCGCCTGCTGCATCGTCTGGAGCGCACTGATGGTCAGGTTGAGCCCAAAGAGCTTCTGCTTGATGGCATCGTGCAGATCGCGGGCCAGGTGGTTACGCTCTTCCAAGGCGGCCAGGCTGCGCGACTCCTGGGCGCGCTGGGCGTTGGCATCGGCCAGCTGGCGGAGGTCACCCATCTGGGCTGTCAGCTGATCGGCCATGCGATTGAACTGTCCGCCCAACTGGGCAATCGCATCGTCGCCCTCAACCGGCACCCGCTGGTCAACCGCGCCTGCGGCCAACGCCGCGCTGGCCGCGGTCACCTGCTGCAGACGCTGGTCGAAGCGCTGGGCAATGCGCCGCCCCATCATCCCCGCAACCAGAATGGCCAACAAGACCGCCCCCAGCAAGATGGCGCCCAGTTGGATGGCGGTTCGGGTCAAGAGGACAGCGGTGGGGGTATCATAGGCGCGGAAGTAGAGCCAGCCCAGCAGCTTGTCTTGGCTGTCGAGCATCGGCGCAAAGCCAACGTGGAAGCCCGCCTGTTGCCCATAGCGCATCAGGGCCGCGGGGTCGTTGACCGCGCCCTCTGGCACAGCGAGCCAATGGGGCTGCAATCCCGGCGGCAGTCCAGCGTGGATACTTCGCCCCACGGGGAAGGCCACGGGATTGTCGGTGGCCAGAATCGCGCCGTCGGGGGCGAGGATGAGCCAGCCCAGCGCGGCCTCGTCGTCGACAGCCTGGTTATGGTCGGCGAGCGGGCCGTTTGCCTCGAAGAGGGCGGCATCGGTGATTTCGCGGAGGTAGTCCTGGGCCAGGGCGGTATCAACCGGCTTATCCCAGACTTCGGATAGATAGGCTAGCTCATCGGCGTAGTCCGCAGCGTTCAGCCCGGCCCAGTGCGCCGGGTAAGGCGTCTGGAGGTAGAGATAGTAGCCCGCGAGCACCAGCACTGCCAGCGATAGCACCGATACGAGCGTCACGTGGAAGTGGGAGCGGATCAGTTGTTGTTGGAGATTGTTGTTCATAGGTCGACTCTGCTATGTACCAGCGCGGGACCGGTCGCCACCAGTCCCGCGCCGGGTATGACGGTACGATAGGGGCAAGCGCTCAATCACGGTCAGCGCCGCTGCTTGCGGCAGGGTGGTCGCAACTTCGTACACGGTGTGGTGCTGCACAAAGCTGGCGGAGAGGATGCCGGCGTCCTGTTCGAGCAGAACCGTCCGCCCGTTGATCGTCACGGTTGTGTGTGATACTCCTTTTGTTCTGTCGCTTCATCGCAATGGCTTCTTTCCGTTTAAGACCTACGATCGTACGAACATCCGGACCGATAGCTCCCATCAGAAGATATGACCCTGATTCGCAACTTCTGGAACCAGAAGCAAGCACACACGATCGGTGCTGGTGCGCATATGTGAGCGCATGGCGACGAGGGCCAACCTGGCAATAACCATGAGCAATCGGCTCATCGCCGTCACGCCGCCTTTCCGCAAAGGGGCCATGGCGGGCCGTGGAGGTGAGCGGTGTTTCTTGGCATTACAATACAATCTGAGCAACCCAAGACGAGTTCATGGCCCCATGTCGTGCGAATCGCTGCCATACCCCACGATCGGCCTGGGGCGTGATACGAACCAGCATCTGCCTGAGCGGTTCGATACCGGGCGATGCTGCGGCATCACCATCGTCTCGACGATAGCCAAGCCCGGCGCGTGCGTGTTTCCGACCCTTCGCTACGGCTATGATAATGGCGATTTCATGCTCGATGGCGGCGATCAGAACCTCGTAGGGGGACGCGCCTTGGTTTGCCCGGTCACCTGTGCCAGGAGGATTAAGCGCTGGGCGGTGGCTTCATTGACACGGGTGGAGAGTTGAACATGCCGGGGCGTCGGGTGCGCTCTTTCCTTTGATGGGCGTCGGGTGCGCTCTTTCCTTTGATGATTGATGCCTCCACTCATGGTATCAATCATGGTATCAAACGATAAAATGATACCATTTTGCACAAGCGCATACCGTCTGGCTTGGCTGGACGGTATGGAAACAGGGCGACGGAGCAATGGAACGAAAACCCTAATAAGCAAACGGTGTCCCCCAACGTGCTCCTCGTTGTCCAGGGATGGACTAGCGGGGGCATTTGAACAGAAAGTTACGGTTTGGAAGTTGTTTGGTTTGCGAAGAATATAGATGGTAACGCGCCGGTTCAGCGGCAGCGCGGAGACCATCACTTTATGACTCCTAGCGTCGTGTGGGTATGGCCTCTCCCCGGCGCTTCCTCCCACACCGTTTACGGGTGGGAGGAAGCGCCGGGCAACCAGTTTCGATTGACACGAGCGAACAGATGGGCTATAATTCAATATATGAAACTCATCGCTCAAGTAAAGTTGCAGCCCACGCCCGCCCAAGCCGACATGCTCA
>JAKSDJ010000667.1 GCA_022360155.1 Chloroflexales bacterium
GCCGCGTCCTGATGCAGCATTCGTCCGACGGAAAGTAAAAAACCTACACCTGAGAGGGACGGACCTGGGGGCCTCCATGGGCAATCCGGTGGCGGGCGCGGCGGCAGCACTGGCTGCAACGACACCGATGTTTCCTGTTCGCTTGGATTCGCTTGGTATCTTTCCAGCAGCGGGCATCTTGTTTCTCGCGCCGTAAATGTCGCAGGCCCTGTTCAATCTGCATCGCCAAGTGTTGCGCGTCTTTGAGGCTCCAGACAAACTAAGTGTAATCACTGACTTGTTGCTTCCAGATCGTATGGATGCCGCATTGTACGCTGGTGGGGCGGCTCACTCCAGCCCAACTGCTCAGGGCGATTGAGGCTTGTCAGCGTAACTGGACACCGATTCAGGGCGATGCAATCGGGATTGGCATGCACCTGTGGCCAACCCTTGAAGATCATCGGTTCTACCCATTTCGCACGCATAAGGAGACAGGGCAGGGTTGAACCGCAGACCGATGGTATTACCAAGGCTGTTGACAGCAGACCAAAGCACTGGAGCGCGGTGGCGGCCCACCAAGCGTTTCCACCTGACGCCGCTTTGCGGCCGCAAGATCGAGACTTTTTGGAATCCAGAAGCAATCAACAGTCGTTCCGATCTATAACTGCGGCGCAGGTGAAGCGCAGGGTGTTGGGCGGCAACCCGTCAGCACTCTAGCACCGACATACCCTTCACTCGATCTCCCGCCACGATGAAATGTGTGTGCTATCATGCGCCTGTGATTCGGTGTTGGGTGAGGCTGATTATGACCACGGGTAGACGCCGGACAGTGCGGGATCGCGACGGCAACCAGATGTACTCGACTGAGGAGCATTGGGCGCATATCATCGATCCCATCAATCACCCGGAGATGGTCGATTACGAAGAGCATCCCAAAGACGTGATCCGCTCAGGCCGGCGCAAGCAAGATCCTCTCAATCCGCAGAAGTATCGCTATAGTCAAGCCTTCGACGATCTGGTGGAGGACAATACCCACATCGTCGCCATCGTGCTCTTTCGGTTCAGTGAGAATGCGGACGGCAAGCCCACTCCGAACAACTACATCGTCACGGCGTATCAGAAAGTGGTCTGGTGATACAATGACAGAACCGATCTACAATTACGATGCGGAGAGTGATACTCTCTCCATTTCGTTTGTGCCTGGAGAGCATACGACAGGCATTGAACTGACCGATCATATTCTGCTACGGATCAACAAGCAGGAGCAACGGGCGGTCGGCATAATCCTGCTCGATTATTCGGTGGTAGCGCAACAGACGGACATGGGGCCACGGAGTTTCTCACTCACTGGCGTCGAGCAAATGCCGGCGGATCTCCGTGAGATAGTGCTCGATATTTTACGTCAGCCCCCCGTCCGGGATATTCTCGCAATCTCTGCATACACGCCGAATCTGATCGAGACAACGCCCATTATCGCGATCCAACCACTTACACTTGCCGCAAGTACGCTCTAAGTTACGTGCGAACATCCTACCACGATGGCCGTCCAACACCGGGGTGACACCAACCGCCTGTCGGTGTGCGAGATCGGGACGATTCGCGGTTGACCAATCACTCCCCACTCACCTGCCGGGGCCATCTATCCGGGCTGGCAGCGCGGCTAACCCTTGACCGTTCAGCTGCTTGCCCCTTCGTAGGGTAGTGGCGATCATTATTCCATTGAAGTTTAGACTAATCTGGATGGAGTACAAAGCGGGTGTGAGACAAGCAGGGTAGTCAAGTTGATCGCGACATTCGAGCCATACTGGCCAAAGTGAATGACGATTGCTTGACCAATTCCTGAACTTCCGCCGATAACCAAAACGTTTTTGCCCCTTAATCCTTTCATAATGCACATTCTCCTTATAAGCGCCATACGTACGAACGTTGCACTTCGCGCACCACGCTGATAACGACACTAATCCTTACGCCCCAAAGCCCGATCCAGGTTGAAAGCGGCGCTGATCAAGGAAAGGTGAGTAAATGCCTGGGGGAAATTGCCCAGCGCCTCGCCGGATGAGCCTGTTTCCTCGGCGTACAGGCCCAGATGATTGGCATAGCCGATCATTTGCTCGAAGGTTAGCCTCGCCAGTTCGAGCCAGCCGCGATCGGCAGCGCCGGCGCGGGTCATCGCTTCCACCATCCAGAAGGTGCAGATATTGAATGTCCCCTCCTCGCCGCTCAAACCATCATCGGTTTTGGTCACATCATAACGATACACCTGGCCGCCAGACGTCAAGCCGCCACGACGCGGCGGGCAGTTGGTCGCCGCGAGCGTTTTGATCATACGCGGGTCGGCGGGGGATAGGAAAAAGACCAGCGGCATCAATAAATTCGCCGCATCGAGGGTGTCGCTGTCGTAAGATTGAACGAACGCCTGGAGTTTATCGTTCCAGCCACGGGTCATAATCTCCTCGTAGATCTGGTCGCGCACTTTTAGCCAGCGCTCGCGGTCCGCCGGAAATGAACGTTTATCGGCCAGGCGTAGCCCGCGGTCGAGGGCGACCCAGCACATCAGCTTGGAGTAGACAAAGTGTTGTTGCCCGCCGCGTACCTCCCAGATCCCTTCATCTTTGCGCTGCCAGTTGTCGCAGACCCAGTCCACCAGTTTGCGCAGGTGAGTCCAGAAATCATAGGAGATGGCGATGCCGTACTTGTTGTAGAGATAGACCGAGTCCATCAATTCGCCATAGATGTCGAGCTGAAGCTGGTTGTAGGCGCCGTTCCCGATCCGTTCTGGACGCGAGCCTTTGTAGCCCTCTAGATGATCGAGCGCCTCCTCGGTCAATGTGTGCTGCCCATCGATGCCATACATCAACTGCAACGATCCATCGGGATTGGGTTCGTGGGCGCGCTCCTCGATCCAGCGCATGAATTGAGCGGCTTCTTCGGTAAAACCAATCCGCATCAGCCCATAGACCGTAAAGGCGGCATCGCGAATCCAGGTGTACCGATAGTCCCAGTTGCGCTCGCCGCCAATTCCTTCTGGCAAGCTTGTCGTTGCCGCGGCAACAATCGCGCCGGTCGGCTCGTAGGTCAGCAATTTCAATGCCAATGCCGAACGATGCACCATCTCGCGCCAGCGACCAGTGTAAGTGCATTGGGCAACCCAATGCCGCCAGAAATTGATCGTGTGGAGGAACAACTCTTCGGACTGCTCCGCGGAGACCGGTTGATGACAGAGCGTGAAATCGTTCACCTCGCGCAACACAAGGTAGATAGTCTCGCCTTCGTGCAGAACGAACTCGGCGGTGACGCCATTGTCCGTCTTGACGAGCGGCACTTGCGACGCCAGCTCCAGACTGATGACCGATGTACTGAACGTAGCGCCATAGTCCGTGATCGTCGTGATATGGGGATCGCGCGCATAATTAAAAGCCGGCGTACACTCTAGCCCAAAGGACATCGAACCACGTACAGCGCTGACCCGCCGGATCAGCCAGTGGTAGCCCGGATTGGTTTGCTCGATGCCAACGGGCATAAAATCAACGACCTCGCCGATGCCATCCGGTGAGACGAAGCGGGTCACCAGCACATTCGTCTCCGGCCAGTAAAACTGCTTGTGGGCGACACCGCGACACGCCGCCGTAGGAGTGACCTGAAAGCGCCCTCCCTTCTGGTCGTCGAGGATCGCCCCGAAGACGCTCGGCGAGTCGAAGCGGGGCAGACAAAGCC
>JAKSDJ010000367.1 GCA_022360155.1 Chloroflexales bacterium
AATCCGCTGAGGCAGCAGGTGTGCTGCTGCCCACTCATTTCGAGGTTGTACCTCCTACACTCAGCTTGCTACGTCGCACAAAGCGCGGATAGCCGGGTGGCTCACCTGCTGTCACGCGCCGGAAGAACGCGTGAAATGCCTTGTCCAATCGGCGCAAGGTCGCCTGACAACTGGAAAAGTTGGTCGCGGCGAGAAAGGGGTTGGTTTGGCGCGCTGCCTTCAACTGCCCCGACTGTTCGCCAGAGGCACGCTGCGCTGTTCTTGCTCCCACGCCTGTTTGCGTTCGGCAAGCGCAGCGTTGTCCAGCCGTCGATGTGTTTCAAGCATGGCGCTCATCGCAGCGTCTTGTTGGCGGGTTGGGTAGAGGCGGTATTTGAAGGCTTTCCGCACGGTCTAGCTCCGCTTCTGTTGCGCGATGTACTTCTGGATGGTGTCAGCCGAGACATGACCGGCGCTGCCGACGGAGTAGCTTCTACGCCACAGCGACGGAAGGCGGCTTTTCAAGCCAGGAAACTCATCGCGCAGCACGCGGGATGTATAGCCCTTGAATTGATTGGCGAGATACTGCGGCGCGTCGGTTGGGGAAGCGGCAACGAACAGATGAACGTGATCGGGCAGGACTTCCAAGCCTTCGACGGTAACGCCCAACGCGTCCGCCTTTTCGTGCAGCAATGCTTTCAGGCGATCCGCAATCGCGCCCTGCAATACCTTACGCCGGTATTTGGGACACCAGACAAAGTGGTCATGCAGCGTGGAGACGCCGCCCGCGTGCTGTTTGTAGCGCGTCGAACTCATGTACGAAGCATAGCAGATAGTTCGATGCCCGTCAAGTATCCATTGAAACGTGACAGCCCGGCGCTTCCCCTGCCGCCTCAAGGCGGCAGGGGAAGCGCCGGGGCGATGCTGTAGTAGCTACAAAGGAGTCCCCTTCTTATGGATTGCAGAATGTTCAACCATCCAGAAGCCTATATATACGACACCGCTCTCACAAACGTTCGTTTGTGAGAGCCGCCTAGGGTTCTTGAGCGGCATCCAGTGCGACAAGATTCTGTCGCATTGCCTGCGTGTCGGGGTGCTGCGGCCCCAACGCCTGTTCCTGGATCGCCAGCGCCCGCGCCAGGCAGAGTCGCGCCCCGGCCCAGTCGCCCAGATCCTGGAGCACCGCCCCTAGATTGTGCAGGTCGGTTGCGACTTCGGGATGCTCAGCGCCATAGACCGCTTCGTCAATCGCCAGCGCCCGCTCCAAATAGGACCGCGCCCCGCTCAGGTCACCCAGATCTTGCAACAGCAGGCCCAGATTGTGCAGGCTTCGCGCCGTCTCCGGGTGCTGCGGCCCCAACGCCTGCTCAACAATACCCAGCGCCTGCTCAACCAGCGGCCGCGCTGCCGTGTACGCTCCCAGCGCAGCAAGTAACATCGCCAGGTTGTGCAGGCTTACTGCCGTGTTGGGATGCGCTGGTCCCTGCACCTGCGTGCGGATCGCCAACGCCCGCTCATACAGCAGACACGCCCCGGTGTAGTCCCGCTGGTGTTTCAGCACCACTGCCAGACCGTCCAGGCTTCGCGCCGTCTCCGGATGGGCTCGCCCTAGCGCCTGCTCCCTTATCGCCAGCGCCCGCTCGTACAGGGGCCGCGCCCCGGCCAGATCGCCCATGGCAACCCGCAGCCCGGCCAGGTTGTGCAGGCTCGCCGCTGTCTCCGGGTGATCTGGCCCCTGCCACTGCTCCCTTATCGCCAGCACTCGTTCATACAGGGACCGTGCTACCGCGTACTCCCCCTGACGTTTGAGCAGCAACGCCAGATTGTTCAGACTGATCGCCATAGCGAGATGGTCAGGATCGAATCGCTGCTCGCGGATGGCCAGGGCGCGATCCAGATACGGCCCCGCCCTGGCCAGGTCGCCCTGCGCCTGCAGCAGTAAGCCCAGATTGTTCAAGAGCGTCGCGCCCTGGCCATCCCCCCGGCCATCCATCCACCCCGCCGCTGCCTCTAGGTGGGGCATGAGCGGAATGGCTGCGAGCGGATACCCAGCGCGCAACAGCGCGTCCGATTCGTCAATCAGCGCCGCCAGAACCACCTCCGGCGCCGCGGCGCCGGCTTCGTCCCGACTATGCACAAACGCTCCCACCAGCCGATGCAGCGCCACCGCCCCGTCTGCCAGCCGCTTCACCAGGCCCAGCGCGCGCAACCGACGCAGCAGCGGATCGACCGTTTCCGCCGCATCGTCCACATCAGGATCGCGTATGCACAATCGCACGCCCAGGCGCTGGGGAATCGGCATCGGGGCGCACCAGGCCAACCGGGTGAGCAACGACCGCGCCTGGGCGTCGGTCGCCTGCGCGGGATCGAGCTGGTCATAGCTCAACGCGATGGTCGCGGCAACGCTCGTGGCATGTTCCGTAGGTAGCGCTTCACCCAGATCGGCGCCCAGCGAGGGATGGGCGAGGGCCTGTTCGTCCAACCGCACTAGATAGCACGCCACGCTGATGCTCGGATTACGCTCCAGGTATGCCCCGGCCAGGGCCAGGGCCAGCGGCAGGTCGCCCACCGCCGCACCGACCGCCCCCGCCGCCGGCGCCGTGTTCGCGTCCATGAGCAGCGCCGCAACGGTCGTCCCGACCGCCTGCGCCCGCGGTGCGAGTAGGAGTCGCACGCTCGCCGCGCGCTCCAGCGGCTGGAGCGGCACCCGCTGCACCCCGCTGGCCGCACTCCACACCCCGCGTCGACTGGTCAGCAGCACCCGCGTGCCGCCGCCAGCCGGTCGCCAGGTCGAGAGCAGACCAGGGTCTTCCAGATTATCAAACACCAGCAACCGGATCGTCGGTTCATTCCAGGCTCTCTTCACCGCCGCAATGCGTGCGTCGAAGTCCAGCGCCGGCCAGCCAGGGAGATCGAGCCCGCCCGGCCCGGCACAAGCCGCCACCTGTCCGGCCACGGTCTCGGGCTGGGCCATGTTCAGCCAGAATACGCCCCCTGGAAAGCGGTCGCGATAGCGATGAGTGAACTCAGCGGCAAGCTGGGTCTTGCCAATCCCGCCCAGGCCGGTGATGGCCGGGAGCAGCGCAGCGGTCTGCCCCGCTCCATCGAGCAGGATCGCCGCCAGGTTGTCCAGCTCGGCCATGCGTCCGGTAAACAGCGGATTGGGCGGGTAGGGGGTCTGGAAGGCGGGGGCAATGGGCGCGCTAGCAGACGGCAGGTGATACTGTGGCCCGGTGTAATAGCTCGTGGTGACTGAGCCAGGATTCGCGCCTACGACTGGCCCATAGATG
>JAKSDJ010000103.1 GCA_022360155.1 Chloroflexales bacterium
CAGACAACAGTAGAGCAATCGTAAGGCTATCATATCAAATCTGGTTTGATCGTGTGCATCATGTCACCCTGAGCGCACGCGAAGGGTCTCGGCAGCAGCCAGCCAGAGATGCTTCGCTGCGCTCAGCATGACATGCATACTATCTATAAAGATTTGATATCATTCCGTCGGCTTCGCTCAGGACAAGCTTGCGGGAGGAACGAGCGACAAAGCTCCGTGCAAGGCCCAAAAACGCGGCAATGTTGGTTCCCATGAAGATTTTTCGCTGCGCTTAGAATGACATAACCCTATATGTCAACAGAACCTAATCTGCACAATATTTGTCTGCGCTGAAGAGCGATCTACCGGCACGATAGCGCGTCAGGGTTGGCACTCGCTTGGGTATCGTGATGGTCAGCACTCCGTCAGCCAATTTCGAGATCACCTTCCCGGTGTCGACGGTATCCGGGAGCTTGACTGAGCGGGTAAGAGTCTGCTGCGCGTCATCGTCATCGCGCCTCCCCCTATCGCTAAGTTGGGCGCTGCGGAGTCTGCGGATGGTCAGCGTGCGGCCAATCACTTCGACGATCACCTCATCTGGGCGCGTTTCGGGTAGGGGCGTGGTAATGACAATTTTGGCGTCCGCCTCAGAGATATGCAGTTTCGAGCCAGATGGCCTGTCAGACGTTTCTCTGCTGGGCGGCAGGTGTTCATTCGGGGCGGCAGCCGAGCGTATTTCACGATCACATTCGCTATGTTCAATGCTCATGGGTGTTCCTTTGGTTGATAACTGGGAGGGCGAGCCGCTATTGGCGATGATCACGAACGCTGTGCGCTGTGTAGCGAGCTGAGCGTGTGCAGTAACATCAACAGGGGTCGCGCTACCAATGCATCGGCGAGGAGGCCGATGTTGCACCTTTCTGCCAGTATACCCAGAGGCGCACCGAAACATCTCCAGTCATCTCACCAGAATTGGGCCTCGCCAACTGTCCAGGTTCAAGGCCGCTTGCGTCTTCCATGAGAGCCTGTCTGAAAAGGGGGTATGGAGTGCGGCAGCCATGCTGCCGCGCACAAGCATGGCTTGCGCATTCCACAATGCGGGGCACGCCCGTCCTCTTCACAGAGTCCTCATCGTGCTGGTTCAAGCGGCTTTTTAGACAGCTTCTGAGAGATCGCCGGGCTTCATGAAAAAGCAAACGAGGCGAGCGGGTTATTGGCTGACCGCTCGCCCCACTGTTGGAAAAAGGTTGGAAAAAGCAACCTGTCTTATCTGCGTTCTTCGCCTATGCCGACCAGTTCGCGATCCTCGCGCTCGCCTGCTGGCGCAGGGACGGGTTCGGCGAAGCGCTCACGGACTCGCCGCCGCAATGCTGCGCCACTACTGATCGCTCCTGCACCCAACGCAGCAAGCAGCCAGAGCGGATGGAAGCTGCTCCCGGTGGCGGGCAGGCTGACGGGCGTTGGGGCTGGCGCAGTTACTGGCGCTGGCGCTGCTGCTGCCGCCCCCTGGCTGATTCGTCCATCGGTCGTGGCGCTGACCGGCGATTGGGCGGCAATATACTCTTGCACAACGTCGGCCAGGATAAAGCCAAGATCGAGCTGGTTGGCGCCCTGCTGAAAGACGCTATAGCCGTCGCCGCCGCTGAGCAGGAAGCTGTTCGTCACAACCCGATAGGTTGCATTCGGGTCGATCGGGGTAAGATCGTCTTCGCTGGCGACGGTGATGCTTGCCACGCGGTTGTCTGCCGCGGCTGTCGGGTCGAAGCTAAAGCGCATCCCCGCGACTTGGGGGAAGCGTCCGGCGCGGGTCTCGACCTGGCTCACGCCGTTCTCCAGCGCCGCCTTGACCTGCGCGCCGGTCAGATCGACGCGCGCGAGTGTATTGCCAAATGGCAACACCTCCAGCACCTGACCAACGGTGATTGGCCCGACAGGGATGCTAGTGCGGATGCCGCCTCCATTCATGATCGCAAGTTGAGCGCCGTCTGGCGTAGCTTTATCCAGCATAGCATCGGCAATCAGGCTGCCCAGATTGGTCTCTTGCGTGCGAACATTGGCCCGCTCGCCGTCGAGAGCGACCGCCGCTTCGCCAACCGGGGTGGAGCGCAGTTGATCGAGCGGTTCACGCAAGACTGCAATCCGGTTCTCGAAGCCCTGGTCCGGCTCGATGTTGGGCAAAACTTCCAGGGGCGGTCCCTGAACATCGATAACCCGCCCCTCGGCATTGAAGGCGAGGGTGACATCGCCAAGCCAGCGGCCCCACTCCCATGCCTGGATCACAATCACCGGCTTCCCATCCGGGGCGGTGATGACCTCGGGGTAAGGGCTGCTCGCGCTTGGCTCGCTCAACATCGGTCCCATTGGGGTATGTGAGTGACCGCCGACGATCAGGCTAATCCCAGCAACTTCTTGCGCCAACCGGCGATCGATATTGACGCCGACGTGGGTCAGAGCGATGATCTTGCTCGCCCCGGCAGCCTGTAGCGCGGCAACCTGCTCGCGCGCCGCCTCCAGGGCGGGAGTAAAGGTCACCCCAGGACCAGGGTTGCTCAAGACAGCCGTTGTTTCGGTCGTCAGCCCGAAGATGCCGATCTTCTCACCGTCGCGCTCGATAATCACATTCGACTTGATCAAACCGGCCAGCGGAGACGACGCATCAACGACCGTATTGGCGCTCAGGACGGGAAAGCTCGCGGCCTGAATAAAGCTAGCCAATGCCGATTGACCACTGTCGTATTCGTGGTTGCCGATTGCCGCTACGTCATAGCTCATGGCATTGTAGAACTCCAGGTCGGCCATACCGTTATACTGGTTGAAATAGAGCGTCCCCTGGAAGATATCGCCCGCGTCGAGCAGCAATAACGGGAGGGTGGTTTCGGCGCGGATGCGGTCGATCATCGTTTTGCGCCGCGAGACGCCGCCGTGGATCGGTCCTTCCCGGCCGCTCACCGGTTCGATCCGGGCATGGTGGTCGTTCGTGTGCAGGATGCGGAGCCGGTATGCTACCTGTTCTTGCGCCAGGGTGATGCGGTAACTGCCGTCGGCGTAGACCGTCAGCAGTGCGCCAGCGCCTACGGCGGCGGTTCTCTTAAAGAAGGTACGGCGTGAGATCTTTTCCATGGATCTTCTTGCGCTCCTAACTGTGGCTGCGCTCACCGACGCAGCAAGCGGATGAAACACAAAAATCCCTGCTTCTCCAGCGGCAGTTACAGGGACGGGATTGGCGGTTCAAGAGTTTGTACGATAACAACCTGCTTGATACCAGTAACCAGCAACAAAGCGACAAGTGACATGAGCAAGGCCAATTGGTCTAGCGTATGCTATCGACGCCAACGTTCGCTGCGCTCTACTATAGACGGTTTGTGTTAGGTCTATATTAAGCAAGCTTTGTGGATTTGTAAAGTGTGGCTTTGTGTCAGCTAGGGCTGCAGTATCGCCCTGCAATGGTACTACAACGAGACTTCAGATACACCTCGTTGGAACGCCATCGAACATGTCACCCTGAGCGCAGCGCAGGGTCTCGCGTCCGCTTCCAAGGAGATTCTTCACGTTGTTCAGAATGACATGTCTCCGTTGTAGTAATAGCACACAGATGACGCACATGCACGCCGATTCGTCGCAGATTTGCAACGACATGCGGCAATATCGGCATCTGACCTGCAGTTGATTGTCCATGTTGAGACAGCCCTTAGGGCCAGGCCACATGCTACAACTGCCATGACTCGCCCCAGTTGTCCAGCAGCGCCCGATAAGCCGGATCGTCGTACCGGTTCAGCGCGAATGCCGGGGCATAGGGCGGCAGCGCCCCGCCGGCGATATACGCCGCCAGGAGTTCGCCCGCTGCACAGGCGGCCATCAGCCCGAAGCCAGACAGCGCGCCGATCACATATGCGCCCTTGACCGGCAGCGGCCCGATCAACGGGCGATTCTCGCGGGTCTTGGTGTAGTATCCGCCGTCGATCACGGGGGCGGGGATGTGGTCGAAGTACGCCTGGAGTCCAGGGATCATAACCGCCAGCCCACGCAGCGCTATCTCGGGGTAGTGAGGGTCGTAGCTGAAGGGCCACACTGGTGTGACTGGGGTGAGATCGTAGGTCCAGAGGATTAAGAGCGTTGTGCTGTCGGCGCCGCCCTCGGGGCGAGTGTGGACGCCCGCCGGGAACGTATGAAGGAGCCACTGCATGTCCTGGGAGTCATTGATGGCGGCGCGTTCGTCGTCGGCCCATACCAGGGGCGTAGGATCGGCCCAGATTACCAAGGGTGCGTCGCGCGGAACGACACCCAGATAATCGTTGAAGGCGACCTTGATGTGCAATTCGGAGAAGAGCGGCAGATCGACGCCGAGCATGCGTCCGACATCGGTCAGCAACGGCCCAGCCGCATTGACGAATGTCCTTGTCGTCAGCGTCGTTGCGGCGTACGGCTGATCCAGTCGGACCGCCTGAACCTGCCCGCCGACCAGTTCGACTGCGCTCACCCGTGCGCGGATCAGCCGTACGCCGCAGTCGCGGGCACGTTCGAGCAAGTACATGCCGAGTTGCTGCGCGCTGAACCAACCGCAACGCCGGGCGTGGAGCAGCGCAACGGTCTGTTCGCTAAGATAGGGAAAGCGGCGGCGGATCAATGCCGGATCGCGGATCAGGTCTGCGCCGTTTGGCTGCTGGTTAAAGCCAGTGGCGGGCGCAGCCTGATATGCTGCTTCGCCGGGTTGCCCATTGTGGAAGCGGGTTGGCCCGGCGCCCAGGCGGGTGGCTTCGGCAGCCGCGTGCTCGAACGTTGCGAGGCGTTGCGGGTCGGCGGTCGCAAAGAGGTAGCCGCGTCGGTTGAGATGGAAGATGTTGTTACTTTCAGCGGCCAGTTCCTCCATCAGATCGATGCTCCGGTTCATCAGGCTGGCCATTGCGTCGTCTGGTCCGGGCCACCAGTTGCGATAACACTCGGTGGATTTGTCGCTGGTCAGCGAGAGCGGCGCGCGCTCGTCAACCAGCACGATGTCGCGGATTCCGTGGCGCACAGCCAAATGATAGGCTGTTGCAATGCCAGCGATCCCCGCGCCACAGATCACGACGTCGGCAGAGGAACTGTTCATGAGCGTGCTCCAGAGAAGCTATGCACGATTGGAGATTGAACAAAGATACTCGATACAGCCGCAACGGTCAACTGCCCGGCGGGAAACAGAAGGGCTACATCAACGCCCTGCAAGAGGCTGTAGATAACGCACATGAGTGCGGATTGATGCGAATTCGGCGCTCATCCACATTTGATGTGGCCATACGTGAGCCAGGAGATCACAACGTTTCAGGGACAAACCGTATACCCTGTGGCTGTTCTTGATCAGCGCTAATGATCACGGCTGGACGAGCCGTCAGGCTCTTCATTCCTGCCTGCCTGAACGGTGATGAACCTTTTGGGCTGTTCACGGATACTATCTACAGAGCCTCTATACATGTCGATAAGCAGAGCTTGCGGCAGGAGGTCGTTTCAGGAAGACGCTGCGCTCCTGTTCGACTGCGATGGGACGCAAGTGTAGGATGACGGCTCACGGGCCTGCCGCAGTGTCTCTTGGATAGCTTGCAGCAAGCGCTACAGATATGAAAGGGAGCATATGAGTATAGATGAGCGCGATGCAATTGCGACCCTGAAGATGGGCGACATCCAGGGTCTGGAAGTATTAGTGCAACTGCACTATGTCCATGCCGTTCGCACTGTATACCTTATAACGCATGATCGGGATCTTGCTGAGGACATCGTGCAAACGGCTTTTATCCGCACCTATGAGCGCATCGACCAATTCGACGTAAACCGGCCCTTTAGCCCCTGGTTTCTTCGTAGTGTTGTGAACGATGCGGTCAAAATAACCACGCGACAGGCTCGTCAAATCTCCCTTGAGCAGGAAAGCCACGATAAGGCGCTGGCTCGCTTTGAACAGCTAATCGATCCACAGCTTGGGCCAGACCTGCTTGCTGAACAAGCTGAAACACGAGAAGCTGTGTGGACAGCGCTCCTCGCGCTATCTCCGCACCAACGCGCAGTCGTTGTGCAGCGCTACTATCTGGGAATGACTGAATCGGAGATGGCGACAAGCGCCGATTGCCCGCCGGGAACTATTAAATCACGTCTTAACGCGGCACGAAACAAGCTCCAAGGCTTGCTTGCTGCGTTGCAAACACAGCCGGCGCGATCGCGGTCTAGAAAGTGAGCTAGGGTCATGATGTTCCAATTGCCGAATCAAGAACATCACCACGCCAGTTCACGAATCTGCCGGGTTTGCTCTCTGAGTTGAACACAGGAGACACCTATGGATAAGCAACAATATATTCGCCAACAGCTCCAGGAAATTGCCGAACAGGCTGTTCCCAACAATCTGAATCCCTGGTCAACTATTCATGCCCGAATACAAACGAGTGCGATGGCACAACCCGCTGCGAAAACGTCGCGTGTTCGTTTTCTCTGGGCTGGGTTCACCGGTACGCGGCGCGTGTCGGTACTGGCAGGGATACTAGTCATGGCGCTGCTGGTTGGGACGGTTATGAGCGCTCCCGCAGCCCAAGCGGCCGTCGCATTGATATTCGAGCGCTTTGGGATATCTTTCATCGATACAACACAGTTTGAGAATACACAAACGGTGATGGTAGAGCCAACAAAATCGGCTGCTATTCCATGGCTCAGCCTTGCTGAGGCCCAACAGCAAGCGTCGTTTACCATTCAAACTCCGCAGTGGTTGCCCAACGATCTGGCGTTCATCGGCGCTCTTGTTAATCACGATCCGGTACAGCCATCGGGGCAATATGATACGCCGACAACCACTGTTTGGATTCGCTACGCGCACGCGGCTGGGCAAGGAGATCCAAACGAGGAAGAAATGAGCCTCGAAATTGTATCAGGGCCGAATGCCTCTACGCAGTTGCTTCCCTGCTCACGTGAGCAGCAGGTAACGGTGCGGGGGCAGCCAGCAACGTATGTTCGCGGCGCCTGGCGCGATGATGGTCAAGGAGATCCGCAAACAGCCATCGGTGATCTGCGCTGGGATGATACGTTTGAGTCGGCGTGGCTATCCTGGGAGGAAGACGGGCTCCGGTACACCCTATCTGCCTATGATGTAGCCGGATTAGACGACACCACGTTATTCCGCGTCGCAGAATCACTGAGATAGCTTGACAGCGAGAGATCTTGCAGCCCAGGGTAAAGGGAGGCTTTCTCCTGGGCTAGTTTAACGTAAATAGTACTACAACGCGACATGTCATTCTGAACGTAGTGGAGAATCTCCTTGCAAACGGGTGCGAGACCCTTCGCTGCGTGTGTCCTGAGCGCAGCCGAAGGGCTCAGGGTGACCTCCGAAGCTAGTTTCTCCAA
>JAKSDJ010000822.1 GCA_022360155.1 Chloroflexales bacterium
CCTTCGGCGGCGCGCTGGCGATCCTCCTCGGCCTGGGGTGGGTCTTCCTGGTCAGCGGGGCTATGGCTTGCGGCATCCTCGCCCTGGTCATCGTGTACGCGATGAGCCAGGTTGATGGCCGCACACCGATCCTGATGCTGGTGCTGGCTGGCGTGGTCACCAGCGCATTCTTTACCGCGCTCGTCTCCGTCCTGACCTATGTGGCCGATCCCTATAGCCGCCTGCCAGCGATTGTGTTCTGGCTGATGGGCAGCCTGGCCACGGCGACCTATCCCAAAGTGTTGCCCGCGGCTATACCGGTACTGTTCGGCGGCGGGTTAATTCTGCTCTTGCGCTGGCGTCTCAACATTCTCTCGCTTGGCGAAGAGGAAGCCGCCGCCCTGGGCGTGCGCGTACAGCCTTTGCGCTGGTTGCTGCTGGTCGCCGTTGCCGCGATTGTCGCCGGAGCGGTTGCCGTGAGCGGGGTGGTTGGCTGGGTCGGGCTGATCGTGCCGCATCTTGCCCGCATGTGGGTTGGGCCGGACCATCGCGTGTTGCTCCCTGTCACGCTGCTGCTTGGGGCCGCATATCTGACGATTATCGACACACTGGCTCGCAGCCTGACGCCCGCAGAGATCCCGTTGGGCATTCTCACCGCGCTGGTTGGCGCACCGGTCTTTTTCATGCTGCTGCGCCGCACACGTGGACGGGGGTGGGTCGATGCTTGAACTGACCAATCTCGGGTTTGCCTATACCGCCCCAAACTGGCTGTTTCGGCATGTGGACCTGCACCTGACTGCGGGCGAGATCGTCGCCATCCTGGGACCAAATGGGCGCGGCAAGAGCACGCTGTTACGCTGCGCGGCTGGTCTGCTGTCGCCACAGGAGGGGAGCGTGCAACAGGCAACCAGTATCGGCTACGTGCCACAGTCCAACCAGGTAGCCTTCGCCTACAGCGCATTCGAGATGGTGCTGATGGGACGTGCGCGCCATATTGGCCTGTTTGCCGCGCCCCGTCAACGTGACCGCGACCGTGCGCAGCAGGCGTTGGAACGGGTCGGATTGGCGCATCTGGCTGTGCGGCCCTTCTTTCACCTGAGCGGTGGTGAGCAGCAGTTGGTGCTGATTGCGCGAGCCCTCGCCTCGGAGAGCCAGCTGCTTATTCTCGACGAGCCAGCCGCTGCCCTGGATTTGCAGAACCAGGAACGAGTGCTGCGCCTGCTTCGCGCCCTGGCCCGCCAGGGGCTAGGCATCCTGCTGACCACCCATCACCCGCAACACGCGCAGTTTCTGGCTGACCGCGTGCTGCTGCTGTACGGCCCAGACGACTGTCGCCTCGGCCCGGCAGACGCCCTGCTGACCGAGGCGAACCTGGCTGAACTCTATGGCGTGCGGCTGCGCGCCGTGACATTTGAGGAGGACGGGAGAACACGCCAGACGCTTGCTCCCGTGTATGCCGATGACTAAACATGCGCCGTCCATCATACTCGTGACCATGGGCGGGCCAGAGCCACTGTTGCTGCGCCACTTCCGCCAACGGGTACGGGCAATCGACCTGTACGATCTGTCTGACGCCGATTTCACTGGTACGCGTGGCCTGCTGCTTGGCATGCACTGCGACCAGCGATGGCTGCAGCGGATGCAGACCCGGTTAACGACGTTTGTTGAGCAGGGTGGGCGGGTAGCAGTGTGCGGTCAAATTGCCCACCCCTTCCTGCCCGGACTGAGGCGCTTTATCCCGCTAACGAACTATCAACGTGACGATCTGATTGTGTATGAGCGCTCCCCGCATCCCGTCTGGATCGGCGTGCAACTTGATGATCTCACCTATCGGCGGGGCGTGGCCGGGTTCTACGGGCGTGGATTTCACACACCACCAGCGGGCGCGCTTGTCGTCAATGGACTTGGGATAGCGCGGCTCCCCCTCGATTTTGTCTATCGACTCGGGCGCGGCGAGGTGCTGGTTCACGGCGGCAACGACCTGTGGGGCTATGTTGCCGACTCAACCAGCGCCCATCGGCTGACCCCGCAACTTCTGGATTGGATGGAGCGCATATGAGCCATGCACTGTGTATTGGGATTCTGGAAGGCGGCGCATCGTATCACACCTTCGCGCTAGCCGATCCGCGCTTTGCACCCTACTTTGCCCGCAAGGTCTACCTGCCCGAATTGCGGGCCGCCGACCTGGACGATCTGGAGACCCTGGTCGTGGCGGATCGGCTGCATCCTGGCCTGTTGCGCCACCACAGCGCGGCCTTGCGGACATTCGCCGATCAGGGTCGCACACTGATAGTGCTGGGCGAAGTTGAAGCTCACACCTGGCTGCCGGGTACACATTGGGAAGCGCGTCCAACCAACTTCTGGTGGTGGCTTGAAGGTGCTGACCCCGGCGTGCGGCAGCGCAGCCCCAACCACCCGCTATGGCAATGGATGACCATGCCTGATGTCACGTGGCACTACCACGGATTCTTTTACCCACCGCCGGGTAGCGCACCACTTGTCGCCCTGGAAGAGGAGGGACAGGAAGTCGGCCTGTTGCTGTACGAAGACCGGGTTTCGACCGGCGGGCGACTGATCGTCACGACGCTCGATCCGATCTATCACCACGGCAGCAACTTCATGCCCGCCGCCACACGCTTTTTGGAAAACCTGCTGCGCTGGGTGGGAAGCGGTTGAGCGCTTGAGCGATGGAACGGGGCAGCGCCTGAGCAGGAAAGCGATAAAGCATTGGAACATTGGATCGCTTGAACGCCTAACCGCTTTCCATCGTTCGCTCAGTCGGATCGACAAAGCTATGTGAAATGAAAGAACCAACCCAATGATCCAGAACAATAACCTAACAACCCTTGACGTGGGTACGACCGATGTCCTGGACCTGGCAGGCGTGGACCGCACCGCGCTGGCCCGCCTTGACCTGGACACCATCAGCGTAGGCGATCTCGCCGCCTGGCTAGGCGACCACGGTGCGGCGCACCTCAGCGCGATCGAGCGCATCGAACTGGCCGAGCGCCTCACCCGTCGCCGCTTCATCATTGGGGCAGGTGGGCTGCTCGGCGCGGTGGCATTGGGTGCGTGCGGCGCGGGCGACGAGGCAGCGGCGCCCACCGCGACGACGGCGGCGACGCGGGGCTTTACGCACGCCAGAGGCACTACCACCATTCCGGTGCAGCCGCAGCGCGTTGCGTTGACGAACAACTTCTTGCTCAACCCATTCTTGGCAGCCGATTACCAACCACTGGCGAGTTGGGGAACCATGGATGGGCAGTTTCGCCCCGAGCAAGTTGACACCTCTGGCATTGCGCATATCGGGTTCAACAACCAACCGAACCTGGAGCAGCTCGCCGCACTGCAGCCTGATCTCATCATCGGGATCGATCAAGCCACCGACGATGATCTGTACGAGCAGCTGGCCCAGATTGCGCCGACGGTTCTGGTCAACACGACAGAGACCGACTTTTTTGCCTTCAACCGCATGGCTCTGGATACGGTCGGTCGGCTTGAGGTCTTCGCCGCTCAACTCACCGCGTATGAGGCACGTGTCGCCGAGGTGCGGCCCCGGTTTGATCCCCTACGAGAAACCTTGACCGTCAATGTCATTTACAGCTGGTCTGCCGGTAGCTTCGGTGTTCTGGGCAGGGATTCTTTTAACCAACCTCCCCCCTGGGCCATTGTGTCGCTGCGCGAGTCAGACGTACTGCGTCGCCTGCGCGCAGCGACCAGCCGCGACCCTGATGGCGGGATGCAGATCGGACCGGAGCAGGGGCAATTCCTGGCATTCCTAGTCACGCTGATCAACGCCCGACGCACCATCGAGGTTGGTGTGTTCATGGGCTACTCGACGCTCTGGACCGCCCTCGCGCTGCCCGACGACGGGCACATCATCGCCTGCGACGTGAGCGACGAGTGGACGAGCATCGGGCAGCGCTACTGGCAGGAGGCAGGCGTGGCCCACAAGATTGACCTACGGCTCGCCCCGGCAGCCGAGACGCTGCAAGGGTGTTGGCCGACGGGCAGGCCGGGCAGTTCGACTTCGCCTTCATCGACGCCGACAAGTCGGGCTACGATACCTACTACGAGCAATGCCTGCAACTCGTTCGTCCCGGCGGTCTGATCGCTATTGACAACGTGCTCTGGGGTGGTGCGGTGGCCGACAACACTAGGCAGGACGATGATACCAATGCGCTACGGGCGCTCAATACCAAGCTGCACACTGACGAGCAGATTGACCTCAGTTTGGCGCCGATTGGCGATGGGTTGACACTGGCGCGGAAGCGGTAGAGCAAGGGAGGGGGAGATCGGAGGCACGGTCATTCATTGTCACGCTCGCGCCGGTCGGCTTCCAAAGGACCGAGAACTGGATACCCGCATTGTCACACCCGCGCCGGCCGGCGTCCACCCAGTGAGGCAATGGACTCTCGAGTCAGTGGGGATGACTCGGATGAAGCGGAGCCGTCTGCGTTTGCCCCAGCGCAGGTGGAGGCGGGGAGGGCAGGGGTAAAGAAGGAGCAACGCTCGCGTAACCAAATCATTCGTGAAAGGCAGACCATGACCTCGCAGCTACAACTCAACTGGACCTGGCGCGACGTGCAGACCACGGCACTCGTGGGCGGCGTGGTCGGGCTGGCGCTCAGCCCACTGCTGACCTACGCGATCAAGCTGATGAGCGCTGCAATGGAGCCGCTGCCCCTCGTCGCGATCTCGGCGGGGAGCAGTCTGCTCTTCGTGCCGTCGCTCATCTGCGCCAGCCTGCTGCGGCGACCTGGCGTTGCGTTTGCGGCGTCACTCTGCAGCGGCATCGTGCTGACACTGACTACCGCGTTCCCCACCGACAGTCTGGTGTCGATGCTGCTCTGCGGTCTGCTCACCGAAGGCGCAATTGCCGGGGCAACGCGCTATCGGCGCTTCACGCCGGGCGCAGCGGTGGCAACAGGCGGGCTACTGGGCGGTCTCGCATGCGCGCTCAATCTACTTGGTCACAAGCTGTCGCTGCCGCCAGCGGTATTCATCGCGCTGTTCGTGGCAACGCTGAGCGCGTTCGTCGGTGTGGCTTGGGCAAGTTTTGCTGCGATACAACGCTGGAGGGGAGGAGCGCACAATGGCTGAAACACCATCTCATTCGGCGCGAGAATGGCGCGGCTACCGTTGGACCCAGCGCGATCTGTTGCTGGTGGGCAACACCGGGCTGGTTTGCGGCATCGTTGCCGCTGGCGTCGGGGCGATCAGGCCAGTCCTGCTCGCTCACACTGGCTTGGGTTTCCTGAGCCTGCTGCTGATTGCACTGGCCACGAACATCTTTCTCTTCCCATCACTGTTCACTGCTGCCTGGACGCGCCGGATCAGCGCTGCAGTCACAACCCAACTGCTCGTGGCGCTCGTCATCGTGCTGCTCACACCACTCTCTTGGCGGTTCATCCTCGACGGCCTCTTCGTGGGGCTGCTCTGCGAAGGGGCGTTTGCGCTCACAACACGCTACCGTCGCACCGGGGTATGGTCGCTCGCACTTGCTGGGCTACTGGTTGGCGTTGTGCGCTCGCCGGTGACATTTCTCGGACACCCTGTCGCCGGGCTATGGTCGCCAGTGATGGTGGCGATAGTCCTGACAACGGTCGGCGTCGCTGCGGGATATGGTGCGCTCGCTGCATACGCCGCCACCTGGTTCCAGCGCAGAGCGGAGAAGCAATGAAGCGGGGGAGCAGTGAAGGGTTAGGGCGTTCAGGACGAGAAATAACAAGAGACGAGAAATAACAAGAAAGGATGGCTTTCGATGAATCTGCTTCTGCATCAATCCGCTTCCTGGGATGCAGTTCCACAGCCTGTTGCACTCATCGGGCTAGTGGATCAGGTCGGCTATGGTGACCCGTATCGCTATCAGCCTGGTGCGATCGCCCCTGCTGTGCAGTGGCTACCTGACACCTGCCGTGATACTGATTTAATCTTTACGGCTTACGACATGGCAGTGTCTGCATTTCCCGACCTGATTGGATACTGCATCATGAAACCCTATACAACGTATGCCCGTTTGGGGTATCGTTCCGACCAGTATGGGGTAGAGCCTGAGACCTGTATCTACATAGCAGAGCTGGGTATCGCTGAACAGGCACGCGGTCATCGCATTGGCAGCATACTGCTTGATTTTGCCACGTCCCACTGTCCTCCGCAGACGCGCAGTTACCTGGTCCGCACAATGGTTAACCAGTATGACACTGACGAGCCCAATCCGGCAATTGCGTTTTACCAAAAACGCGGCTTTGTGGTCGTCGAAGACCAGGAGACACAGCAGCCGCTCATCGAAGTGTCAAGCCAGCGCCCACGTCTGTTTTTGCGGCGAGCGGTCGGGGTATGACACTGAGTGACCCCCGTTGTCACTCCCGCCCCCGTCTGCGCGGAGACAAGCTACGGAGGGAGTCCGCAAAGGATCGATGGATACCCGCCGTAGCCTGCCCCCGCGCAAGCAGGCGGGGATGACTAAGGTAAAGCGGATCGTTCGCCCAGTCGGATCGACAAAGATCTTTGAAACGAAAGGACCAACCTCATGACCCGGAACGACACCCTGACGACGCTGGACGGAACCACGACCGACGTCTTGGACCTGGCAGGCGTGGACCGCGCTGCACTTGAATGCCTGGACCTGGACACGATCAGCATAAGTGACCTCGCCGCCTGGCTGCGCGACCACGGCGCGGCGCATCTGAGCGCTATCGAGCGGATTGAACTGGCCGTGCGCCTGATCACCCGCCGGCGCTTCCTGATCGGGGCGGGGGCATTGGGCCTAGGCGTGATCACAGGCTGCGGGGCGCAGGAGGAGGCGGCAGCACCCACGGCGACCGTGGAGAGGACGGGGTTGAATGGCGACGTGTCCGTAGACACGGACACGCGCGTGCTCGCCACGGGGCCAAGTACGCTGGGGTACCTGCTGGAGTTGGGCGTAGCGCCGGTGGCGGCGGGCGCCTACGATCCGGAGTTCTTCGCCCCCGACACCCGCTTCCACCCGGCGCTGCGCCCGCTGGGCGCCGACGACGTCCAGCCGTTCACCTGGGCGGAGCCAAATCTGGAGATCATCACCGCGCTCGACCCCGACCTCGTCATCGGCTCCGACTTCGAGGTTGAGCGCACCGCCGGAGCCTGGGATCGCCTGCCGGACGTACGGATTGAAACCTACGCGCTGAACCCCGCAGACCCGCGCGCGGATCTGCGGGCGATTGCGGCGATCGTCGGGCGTGAGCAGGCTGCCGAGGAGATCATCAATCGGTTCAACGCGCGTATCGAGCGCTTATCCGCCCGCGTCGCGCCGCCGGTCACCTCGCTCGACATCATCCGTCCGTACCGGGATCAGTTCGGGGTGCATCTCGGCGGCTTCGCGGTCGAGCAGCTGCGCGCCATTGGCTACGCCATCCCGCTGATCGAGACCGTGGCGCCTGACAAGAACAGCTTCGGTACAGTCATGTCCTACGAGTTGCTGGGTCTGCTTGAGGCCGACGCACTGGTGCTGACGGCGCGCCGCGAAGGCGGCTTTGACGCCGAGTCAATCGCCGCGTTCGAGAGCAACCCGCTGTACAGCCGCATCCCCGCGGTGCAGGCTGGCCGGGTAGTGGAAGTGGACAACTTCGCACTCTTCGGGCTCGTCGGCCTGACCGCCATCGGCGACGCACTGGAGAGCCTGGTGGACGACCTCGCCGCGCTCGACTAAGTTCGGGCCGCTATGACGCCACCCGCACCGGCAGGGTTCCCGCCAGCGCGCACGCCGGGAGTTCCGCCTGTGCGAGAACGACAAAGGTACGATGCATCGTTCGCCCTGTCGGATCGACACAGCGAGATGAAACGAAAGGATCCAATCAATGACCCGGAACGACACGCCAATGACCGTAGACAGAACCACCACCGACGCAGTGGATCTTGACCAGCTCGCCCGCCGCGCGCCTGCCACCGACGATCTGCTCCAACTGGCCGACTGGCTGGCCGCCCACGGACCCGCCCACCTCAGCGC
>JAKSDJ010000618.1 GCA_022360155.1 Chloroflexales bacterium
ATGGTCGAGCTCAATGTGCGCGAACAGATTCTCAATATTTGCAAGAGTCCAACGATCCAGCGGGCGTGGGCAACGAACCAATACCTGGAGGTTCATGGTTGGGTCTTCGATATAGCGACGGGCCTGATTAAGGATCTGGGGATCTCGCGCCAGATCTGGGATAACTATGAGAACGTTTATCGATTGGATGCTTCAGAGTTAGCTTATCAGCAAGAGCAATAATGCTCAGTAGGGCGGCGACTCTGCTGATCGGGATTACAAAGCCGCTGTCCTACATTCCCGTTGTTCGATTTTGTCATTTTGTTCGATTTTGTCATTCAAGCAAATGTGCGAATGGCTGTGTCAGGTAGGCGTCACCCTGCCTGTGAACGCATTTTTACCCAGCGCCAGGTGATAGTGCAATTGATCGGTGTTGGAAGCGTTGATATCACTCACCACAAGTATGCACCTGTGAGGTGCCAACACGTGCGGACCTAGCGTTTACCAGAGATCTGGGTTGCCTATGGTCCAGCGGAGCGTAAGGAAGGAGACGACTGATGGCTGAACATACTGTAGACGAACAAACACGCTGTTGCCCATATCTGAGTCTCAAACGAAAACGCGGCACGCGCTTGGAGGTTCCCTCGCGCGATCATCGTTGCTATAGTAGTGGTGAGCCGTTGGATATACCGCTCAGTCAGGAAGAATACTGTCTGTCATCGTACCATACCCATTGCCCTTTATACTCCGGACCGCCCCAAGTTGCGCCACCGGCCACAGGAATGAAAAAGTGGTTCGACCGCATTCCGGCGGGTGATCGTATGACTTATATTCGGATCATCATTGTCATTATCGTGATCGTGAATATCTATATCTTTGCCGAGTTAGTGAATGCAATGAGAGACACAGACGCCACAACCGCGCCAAGCGGAGTCATAACGGCGACTGCCACGCTACCGGCACTATCGCCGAGTCTGCCGACCTTGAATACAACGATGGGGACGACAGGTCCGTCGCCGCGTACGGGGGGCGGCGCTGACCCCAATCTAAGCGTTGTGGTGACGAATACAACGCCGGTGAGCTCGGTGGGGAGTCCTAGTCTATTCTTCCCGCTGATCAATCGCTAGAAAAGGCGACTTGGGCGCCTGCTCATAGTTCCCTCATCTTGAGTATGAGCCGTAAGGCCGAGGATGCACATGGTACGAGTTCAGCTTGCTTGTGGGTTCGTGGCGGGAGTGCGGCGACGGAGCGATGGTCTCCGAACCGCGCTTCTGTCCGTTAGCACGCCAGCCACGAATGCAGGTGAGCAGTTCGAATTGCCAACCTTTTCTGGAACCAGCCCAATGGGTTTTGCCAATAGTGACTCACTTGATAGAGGCTTTGGTAAAAAAGTCGATAAGGTAACGTTTAAGTTATCGTAAGACTTGGAATGGGTCATATGCTCATACGGGTGTTGAGTTGCCGGCAGATATACAGTGAAACGACCAATGATTTTGAGGGAAAAGATCCAACTAATGACGAGTATTAACAAGCTGGGAGTATTGATCGCCTTGATGAAGCGTTGTGTCTCAGCTTTGTGCCAGAATGTGAACTTTCTCGACGATCTGGGAGCGTTGATAAACGCGAGCCGTCCTGAGTATTGTCCAGTCTTAGCTGGCGGGGCGGCGGCGCTGATGCATGAACGACCGATCGCCGCATATAGTGTAACAAATTGTGTGAAAGTTCTCCAGATCATCGATTCAGGAGGTTCGTTATGACATCACTACGTCGCCCAAAGGTAGGCCCCTGGGCGCTGATCGGCCTAGCCGTGCTGACTTTGAGCATTTTACCTTTTTTTAACATTGGGAGCGGAAATGATCCCTTGGGTGGATCTGGCTTGAACCCAACTCTTACAGTTCCTGTATCAACTGTAAATCCTGTTTTGCCTGGCACGCTCAATGGCAGCCCAACGCCTTCAACCACACTGGTGGCCGGCGGGCCAACCCAGAGTATCCCGGCTGCCCAAACTGGAACGCCTTTCGTAAACGCAACCCAGGGGGTTGCTGGTGGACAACCGCCCCCCTCGCCTGTGCCTGGTTTTGCCACAGCAACGCCGACGAGCGTGTTTGGTGCGCCGGGGGCTACAGCGACGCCGACGAGTGTGTTTGGGGTGCCCGGGGCTACGGCAACACCGACAAGCGTGTTTGGTGCGCCCGGGATCACGGCGACGCCGACGAGCATGTTTGGTGGTGCACAACCTCCAGCGCCGACAAGCGTATTGGGCTCACCGACGCCGACGAGCGTATTCGGCCAGCCAACGCCGATAATACCTACACGGCCAACTCTGCCTAATACTGGTATTGTACAAGTTACAGCTGCAACATCGGTTGTTGTGATCGGTGTGTTGTTAGTTTGGCTGGGGCTGACTGTTCGAGGCGTACAGCGCGTCAATTTTGCGAATGCGGAACTCAGCGAGCAAATCGAGGCGACCAGGCAGCTTGTTCCTCTTGTCGAGACGATTACAGAACTACAACAGACAACAGCGTCAGGTATTAAAAATGTACAGGGTCAGAGCCAACATATGGCTAGCTTGTTAGATGATCTCAAGGAGAAAATGGAAACAGAACGCCAACCTCGTACAAATGACGAACCAAGCGTCAAAGATCGCATCGAAAACAAAATGGCGTCTATTCTCGATTTCTTAAAGTAACGACGCACGATTATTCTTCCAAATAGAGCGCTGCCTTCAAGTAGTGGGCGGACATTGCCTGAAGTCAGCGCCCTCTGGCCCTTACAAGAATGTGAAGATGACTATAGCTGTACTATTCACAGCTTTATATATCTGATTAATCATAGAGTTGAAGTGCGGCTACAATGGTGATAGTCGCACTTTTAGCATATTCTATCACTGCAGCTTTGATATACAGTAGAATCTCAAGCGGCGTCACATCTTCCCACGCACACGTGTTTGATTGTGTCGCATGACGCAGATGCTTCACGAATGCCATCAAGCTTATTGTTGTTCACGATTCACTAAACCTCAGAATTTTCTGGCGTAAAAAAGCCTTGTACAAAGCTATAGTATTGTAATCTTATAAGCTTGCAATTCGAAGCTATGCCTTATACACTGGGCATAGATTTGCTCGTGCATTTCCAAAGAAATTATAGGTTTCGCTTTCGTAATAAAGCGCATATGCTTATATATATGATATCTGTAGGTCAGCGCTATATGAATGTTCTGGCAACATGCAGCGTTTATAACAGGAATTGCACAGGAGGCTATGGGAACTGCAACCTGCTATGCTCCCATAGCGCATGATCACACTCTCCGCTTAAAAGCGGTATATCATACATTTCAAGCCAAGGCTTAGGACAATGTTTGGCCTTTCCGTCACTGATAGCGTCTTACTCAAACAATGGATGCCCGAGCCACTGCTCGATGCGCTTTCCCATCCAGAGCCATCACCTGCTGCTATTGCTGAAGGCTGTCGCTGCCTCGATACGGCTTTATCCTCTCTGGTTCCTTTCGTTCCCGATCCCGTATTGCGTTATCGAATCGTCTACCCTGAACAGCCGCGTATTGCCGGCATGAAGCTGACGGGCAGCGTGCTTTGCGCTGATCTTTCTGGCTTTACGGCCCTGGCTACACGGCTTGCCGCGACTGGTCGCCAAGGCAGTGAAGAACTGAGCGCGATTATCAATCGTCTGTTCGCTGCGTTATTGGCGGACATTCACGCACACGGCGGCGGTTTGCTTCAATTTGGCGGCGATGCACTTACTGCGTTTTTCGATATTAGCTTGCTTGGCAATAACCATGCGGCGCTGGCATGTGCTGCCGCTCTGGCAATACAAGAGCGTATGGCGGAGTTTGCCGCCATTGAAACGAGTTGCGGCGTCTTTACCCTGCGGCTCCGCATTGCTGTCTATGCAGATACCATCTTTGCCACAGAGGTCGGTGATCAATCCCATATGCATCTGGTGACTACCGGTCGTGCGATCAACCGGGTGACGGTTGCACAAGAGAGCGCCGCCCCTGGTGAGATTGTCATCTCTGCAGCGATGTTGCGCCGGGCGCCGGGCGCGCAGGTCGAACCTAAGTCAGGTGATCTGTATTGCCTGCACCAGCTTGCTGCTGTTCCCGCTGCGTCGATCATACCTGCTCCAGCTTGTCAATCGGGCCTGACTGATCCGGCAACCCTGGCAACCCTGATCCAGCGGATCAAAGCACTCCTGCCTTACCTGCCGCCGCGTTTGCCATCGCGATATCTGGATGCTACAACAATGGGCGGTGAGTTCCGCCCAGTAACAGTGCTCTTCACGAACTTCTATGCTTTCGATAGATTGCTTGCTCTCTTAGATCTGGTAGAAGCGAAAGATCCGGACGCAGCAATTGTCGGGCGGGTGCTCGATACCTACTATCTGCATGCGCAAAATGTTATTCGCCGTTACGGCGGCAGCATCAATAAAATCGATATGGCTGATTTTGGGAACCGGCTGATGGCGCTCTTCGGCGCACCAACAGCCTATGAGGATGATCCAGAACGGGCTGTTCGGGCTGCCCTGGATCTGCGTCTTGCAATGCATCGCGCCAGCCAGGAGATCAATCAAATCATTCATGATTGGGCGCGGTTTCGTACAAGTCCAGCAACACTGCTACAAGTGTTGAATGTGACGATGCCGCAACGTGTTGGTATTGCCAGCGGAGTCGTTTTCGCAGGTATGGTGGGTACGACCGAGCGACGCGAATACACAGTGATGGGCTCCACTGTCAACTTGAGTGCGCGCTTGCTGGCGACAGCGTGTGAGGGTGATGCGCTTCTCTCGTCAGAGGTTCAGCGCATGACGCAGCACTTGACCCCCATGCAGCCGATGGCGCCGCTCTTCTTGAAAGGCTTTGCGCAGCCAACGTCAGTTTTTCGCATCCCTTGGACGCGTAATAATATCGGCCCCAACGAGACCGTGTTACGACGTACTACTCCGCTCATGGGGCGTATGACTGAACTAGCCCGCTTGCGCGACCTGTCCCATAGCGCTCTGCTCGCAGAAGAAGGATTGTGTGGGCATGTCGTTGCGCTCATTGGCGAGACCGGAATTGGTAAGTCGCGGTTAGCCAACGAGGTGTTGACCGCGCTCTGCGCCGAGCAGCCATCATTGCTCATCGCGCGTAGCGCCTGCCAGGGCTATGAACAGAGTCTGCCCTATGCAATCTTCTCGCGCCTATTACGGCAAATTCTATGCTTAGCGCCTGGTGACCCAGTCGCGCAAACCTGGGCAGTTCAGCAGCAACTCGATGACCTAGCGCCTCAGTGGAGTCGCTTCGCTCCACTGCTTGCTCCGCTGCTGAATCTGCCATTGGCCGAGACCGAACTCACCCGGGCGCTGCCACCAGAACAGCGCAACGAGCGCCTCCAGGATCTGATAATCACAATCTGTCAGGCGTTGGCTCGCCGTCACCCCCTTGTTATAGCCATTGATGATTTGCATTGGGCCGATGCGTCGAGTCTGCGACTCATCGAGCGGCTATCCCGCGAAGCCACAGGGCAAGCGTTGCTGTTGCTATTGCTGTATCGGCGTGCGCCAGTCATTGCCGAGCCTTGGCGCGACTTAGCGCATCATACAAGTGTCGAGTTGAGCGAATTATCGTCCGAAGCGAATGAGGCTTTGGTGAGCGCCTTGCTCAATGGCGATCCTCCGGCAGAGGTGCGACCGATCCTTGAACGCAGCTATGGAACGCCTTTCTTCCTTGAAGAGACGGTTTATTACTTCATTGAAGCCGGCGTACTCAAACGCAATTGGGAAGGTCGTTGGCGGTGCGCGCGACCACTCGACGCAATTGCTATCCCTTCCCAGATCGAACAGGTGATTGTTGCCCGTCTGGACCAGCTTAATGATGACGCGCGGATGTTGATCAACGTGGCGGCGGTGATTGGCCAGCGCATAGAAGAGCGCCTGCTTGTGGCTATACCGAACTCGGTCAGTCTTTCGTCGGCGCGCCTTCATGATCTGTTAGAAGTTGGCTTGCTCGTGCCGGACGAAAGTAATCAAGAACGAGTCTATCGCTTTCAGCACGCATTAATCCGCGATGTGGCCTATGATAGTATGCTTTTCAACCACCGTCGGGAATTGCATGCCACCGTTGCGGAAGTAATGGAGCAGGTCTATGGCACAGAACTCGATGGGCAACGGGCGGTTGTCGCTCAGCATTGGCTGCAGGCCGCCCAACCTGATCGGGCCTTCCCGCATTTTTTACAAGCTGCCCAAGAAGCTCAGTCTCGCTATGCGAACCACGAGGCGCTGGCACTGTATGACCAAGTTTGCGCTACGGCGCCCTGGCGCGATCAATCTGCTGCCTCATTCGATCTCAAGCTTGCTGCTTCAGTCTATGATCAGATTGGCGATATACAGGTCTTGATCGGCGATTATGCGGAAGCGCGCCAAAGCTATGAGCAGGGCTTGGCGTTCCTTGGAGGCGTCGAAGATTGTACTGCCCATTGCGCGGCGCTAGAGCGTAAGATTGGCAGTAGTTATGAAAACCAGGGTATTCATGAGCAGGCGCTTGATTGGTTTAATCGGGCCGCTATGACGGTCTCGGCTGACAAACCAACTGGTGATATGGTTCTGGAGCAAGCGCGAATCTTTAGTGACGCCGGCTGGGTCCACTTTCGGCGCTGTGATCTCGATACGGCTCAACGCTACCTTCAACAAGCGCTGGTTATCTTCGAGCGGTCCAGATGCGATGAGGAGCAAGCGCGTAGCTTGAATCGGCTGGGTGGTATCGCCTGGCAGCATGGCGATCTGAACCAGGCCCAGCATTACGTCGAGCGGAGCTTGGAAGCGAGTGCGCGAAGCGGTGATCTAGTAGGACAGGCTAATGCGTTGAATAATATCGGCATTATAACCATGTATGTAGGATTGCTCAATACCTCGCTGCGTTATCATACCCGTGCGATGAAGATGAATGAGCATCTTGGAAACAAACGTGGTTTAATCATGTCGGCCATCAACATTGGAACGGTCTTTTACTACCTTGAAGACTATGCTCAGGCCCATAACTCTTTTTCTGAGAGTATCATGCATGCATCAGAAGCGCGTGACTCCTATTTCAAGATACGGGCGTTGCTGTGCCTTGGCTTTACGCTTATCGCATTGCAAAAATGGCATGATGCGGAGCAAACGTTGATGCGAAGTCAAAAGCTAGCCAAGCATTTCCAACTCCCTTCTGAACAGCTTGACAGCATTACCGCACTGGCGCAAATAGCATTACAACAGGGCGCTTTAGATAAAGCACTAGAGCGTTATCAGCGCGCTCTAGCATTAGTATCCAATGAAGAAGGCGAAGAATATGGTCGTCTCCAACGACTCGAGGCGCAGCTTGTACTCGCTCAGGGCGATAAAGAAAGCGCTATTGAGTTGCTGCTAGCTAATGAAGCGCTCTTTGCCCGGCTCCAGAATGCGCCTGAAGTCGAGCAAACACGACGTTTGTTAGCTGAGTTGCAATCAGAACGAGAGATCGGAGATGGTTTGCGAGAGACAGGAGATACGGTTTTAGGCGTAGAAAGCCGTATGTAGCGGCTACGTTTGCGGGTGCGTTCGTGTGCTTGTCAGTCTCGTATATGTGAAAAGATGTCAGCGCGCCGTATGCAATAAGCTTAACCCTTCCAAAGATGAGTAATAGCTCAACTGTAAGGGAGGAATGATAAAAACCCCGACTGGTCAGATACCATAATCTGACCAGTCGGGGTTTTGTTCTGGAACACGTTCAGGGTAATTGATCCAACAGCGCCTGCTGGTCTGCAAAAGCTATATGGCTGCTGTCCGGTTTGCTGCGGGATCGCTCAGGCCGAGTTGCGATTGGATTCGGCAACTCGGCCTGGGTATGTGATAAGTGATGGGCGGTAAGCTGTTGCGCCTGTAGCAGCGTGGTGTATGACACGCTGCAGGCTTTGTTGCTGCACCCGAGATCGTGTGCGCTATTGATGCTTCTAGTGCGTCGCCATCGGTGCCATCACATAATGTGTGGGGACTGCGCCATCATTGTTATCGAGCAACATGTTCGCGGCTGCGGCTGCGGCTGTGGCTGTGGAAGGCGCCCCAGTCGAGCCCGCCCAGGCGCTGAGGCCGCCCGCCCAGGCGCTGAGACCGCCCGCCCAAGATGTTGCGTTGCCATCCCACATATGTATTGCTTCTCCTATTTTTGGATTGATCAAACGGAACTCATCGGTAGATTTATCCCAGGTAGTGTTGCTCCAGTAGTGAAACTCTTTGCGACCATCAGAAAAGATCTGCAAATTTTGTGCGATGTTCATGTTGATGTTTGCTTTCTCAGAACTGTTGCTTGAGACTGCTGCTTGTGAATAAACCAGCCCTGCGCCCTGTTTCCAGATGCTGTAGATCGTCCGGCCTGTCGTTGGATCAATGGCTGGACGAGCGGTTGACAGCAAACGGTGCTTGATCTGGTCATTGGGCAGGTCTGGATTGGCTTGCAGCATCAATGCAACAATCCCGCTGACTTGCGCTGCAGCCATCGAGGCGCCGCTAAGTTGGTAATACTTATGGCTCGATGGCTTACCGACTCCGTAATCAACGGCGGCGGCTTTTTGGATACGTCCTGCTTCCACAATATGGGCTAGGGTTGATGTGTTGGGCATTGGTGCGATAGTATGTGTGGCCGGTACTAATACATCGGGCTTGACAAAAGCCGATTCCGTGGGGCCACGGCTTGAATAGCGGGCGAGTTCATCGCTTCCGCTTTGGGTATAGCGTCCGCTCGTGAGTGCGCCAACGGTGATCACGTAAGGTATGTTGCCGGGAACAGTGATTGTTCCTGCTGCTGGACCGCTATTACCGGCTGAAACCACGATAACGATACCAGCTTGCCATGCGCGCATGACTGCCTGGTTCAGCGGGTCGGCCCTGTAGGGACCGGCGACAGCGGCGATCACGTCGCTGTAGGCGCAGGCGCCACGTTTATCGAGCTCGCGAGCAACCATCAGATTGACCCTGGGCGCTATGCCGATAGGGCCTGCCTCTGTATGCGGTTTAAGCACAGCCATACGATTGTCAGCGATGGTTGAGATGATATGGGCGCCGTGGCCGTGTTGTTCGGCGCTGTTGAGCGCTGCTGCGCCGTTATTGCCGTTATCGGCGGTCCGTGGTAAAAAGTCGCGATAGACGAGGCAGCGTCCGCCACTCTCGACAAAAAGCGTACCGGTGACGCTATTGTGATATTTCCAGTCTCCAGCGCTTTCCATCGGCAGCAGGCCCGAATCAATGACTGCGACTGTGACGCCCCAGTCTTGTAGCGAGCGCTCTTCATACTGATTGTATCGGGTCAACTTTTGATCTTTACATTCTATTTGGGGGGGCAATACGGTTTGTTGATGGAGCGGATAAACGCCGACGACGGCTGCGGGATAAAGATAATAGCCTGCGGTGTCGGTCTCCTTTCCCGCTACCTGATGCTCATTGTTGTCCTG
>JAKSDJ010000843.1 GCA_022360155.1 Chloroflexales bacterium
ATATTCATTGTTGGGGCAGGATTGGACGCACTGGGACCGTCGTTGGCTGTTATTTGGCATGCCATGGAATGAGCGGTGAAGCGGCAATCCAGGAAATCGCTCGCTTACGCCAAAAGACGCCAGATTATCGCTACCCAGCGCCAGCACGCGATATCCAGCGGCAGATGGTTTGTACGTGGCAGTGTGGGATGTGAAGCATCATTAGGCAGTATCACGCTCCATTCACTCGTGACGTCCAACATGCGTCCGGTATCGCAGGAACATTCCACGCAATGTTCGCTATCAGGAAACTCGCCGCCGAAACACGAGCTTTTGTGCGCGCAGTAGTGCAGCAGGCAGGGGATGAAGCTGTGGTAGAATACCGCGGGAAGCAAACATACGCACCGCCGTTCGACCACAGAAGCAGCTTCATCTCCAGGTAGATCGACATAAAGGATTGTTACAATGCTTGATGTTAGCACTGTCCTTACTGCTTTCGTTGTATGCTTTGCGGGCGTTATGAGCCCAGGGCCAAATTTTGTCGCAGTTACTCACCGAGCTGTCACTGCGTCGCGGCCCGAAGCGCTCGCGCTCGTTGTTGGCATTGTCATTGTCAATGCGCTCTGGGCTGCTGCTGCATTATTCGGCCTTGGCATGCTCTTCACCCTGTTTCCTTGGATGTTCTGGACAATAAAGATTTTGGGCGCCGTTTATCTTGTATGGTTCGGCATCCAACTGCTTCGACGCTCTGGGCAACCGCTTCCTGTCAAGCCTGTAGGTATTGGACGTTCTATCTTCGCTCGCGGATTCTGTGACGGGGTCATTATCAATTTGTCTAACCCAAAATCGATGGCTTTTTATGCTTCGGTGTTTTCTGCTGCTGTTCCCGCCGGTGCAGCATTTGGCGCCTTGCTGGTTATGGTTGCGATGGTTGGTGTTGTTGCTGCGCTCTGGTATGGCGGCGTCGCCTTGGTTCTTTCAAGCGAGCAGGCCGCCGGTATCTATCGCAAAGGCAAGCCTGCCATTGAGCGCGTATGCGGTGTTTTTCTTATCGCTTTCGGCTTGCGCCACGTTCTTTCTCGCTAACTACATATCGTCCTCATACTATCAATTCGAGCATGCTTCGCTGGTTACAGAGCCATCAGCAGCGCTTGGTGTTGCGGCCATTCTGGAAAACCCCGATCTCTTTCGCGGGTCGAAGTTCAGCCACAGTAATCTGCGGCACCAACGTCGTCCTCGCGCAGTTTCAAGGCTGGCTGCAGAAGACCTGATCGCAGCAAGATATTATTAGGATCGAATGAATGCTGAGGTGGCATCCAATGCTCTTAGAAAAACTGAGAAACCGTGAAAGCGGCATCGTTCTGTACGGCATAACCCCGCCCAAAAGCGCCTCTGAACCTGCGAAGATTGAAGCCATTGCTTCAAAACTGTTCAAGCGGCTGGAAGGAGTTTCGGTCGATGGGTTGGTTGTGTATGATATTCAAGACGAAGCAGCGCGTATCGCCGAAACGAGACCATTCCCCTACCTTGAGACTGTAGACCCGTTTTGGTATTGCGAAGGGTATTTGGAAGCGCTTTCAATCCCCAAAGTCATCTATCGTGCGGTTGGCAAGTATCAGGAAACGCAGCTCCAGCAGTTCCTCCAGCAGGCGCCGCCGGACAAATACCTGACGGTGTTTGTGGGCGCCGCGGCAAAAGCGCAACGTGTAACCATGTCCCTACCCGAGGCATATCGCCTGCGCAAACGTCTCGACAGCCCTGTCACGCTAGGCGGCGTGGTCATTCCAGAGCGCCATAAAAATAAAGGCGACGAACACCTACGGGTCTTCAGGAAAATCGAGAGTGGATGCACCTTTTTTGTTTCACAGGGCGTGTACGATGTCAACGCCGCGAAGAATTTCCTGTCAGAATACTTCTACTATGGACAGCAGCACGACATCCCGCTGGCGCCGATCATCTTCACCTTTACGCCATGCGGCTCGACCAAGACGTTACAGTTCATGAAATGGCTGGGTATTGACATTCCAAAATGGTTGGAGAACGACTTACGGCACTCGCACGACATTCTCCAAAGCTCTATCGCATTTTGCGAGCAGAATTGGCGTGAACTACAGGAATTTGCCGCTCGCAAACATATTCCGATCGGCTGCAACATCGAGAGCGTTGCGATCCGCAAAGCGGAAATCGAGGCCTCGATAGAGCTACTCAAGCGGGTGTTAACAAGCAGGACATAGATCCATCACCACGTTCGACTTCTGTATGCGCGACAGCGCATACAGAACATTTACGCTGAACACATCTATGACTCACACCCTGTCGTCGTTTCCGGTCGTCCGCTCCGTCCTTGATCCTGCGGCATTGCTCCACCACGTCGCCACCTACTATGACATCGGCTCACCCCGACACTGTGTCTTACTGCGTTCGTGGATCAACGAAGTCTACGGCATGCAAACTTCGTGTGGGCGCTTTATCCTCAAAGTTTTTCGTCACGGTTGGCGTACACCCGATGAAGTCGCCTATGAAATCGAGCGGTGCATCCGCTGGAGCGCCGCCCCCCTGCACGGTGAGCCCCTCGACCTCACACAGCGCGAATTTGCCCTCCTGGCGCTGCTCATCCGCCGCCCTGGGCGCGCCTTCAGCCGCAGCTATCTCACAGAAACCCTCTGGGAATACGAAGCTCTCGAGGGAGATCACGCCATCGACAATGCCATCCTGCGCTTGCGCCGGAAACTGGGTGAGGCGGCGCATATGATTGAGACTGGAGGAACATCAGTGAACCATCGGATGATCGACCGGAAACTGGGTGAGGCGGCGCATATGATTGAGACGCTACGCAGGCACGGTTATCGTTGGAGGCGGCAACGCCCATGATCGTTCGCACCTTCGCGAAGCTCAGCCTGCTGGGCGGCGTCATGCTCTTGTTTATCGCGGTCACGGATTCCTTGCCGCTGACGCCCGTTTGGCAGGGACTGCTGCTTAACCTGCTCCCGATTTCGGCGTTGTTGTTCTGGCTCGGTCTGTCCTGGAACATCCGGCCTAAATTCCTCATCGCACAGTTTTTCCTGTATGCGTTCAGCCGCTATCTTTTCTTCGTGGCTGCCGGTTGGCGCATTGGCGTGCCGCCCATCTGGTTGTACCATCCCTTCACAGTAACGATCGCCCATGCTAGCATTATCCTGGCAACAATCGTCCTGCGCGCGAGCTGGCGATGGTGGAACAGAAAACGACAGCAATCGCTGATCTGGTCGCTGACGCATACTCATATCACTGTTGCAGCTCTGATCACGGCGCCGATGATCCTGATTATTGCGTTGCAACGCGCCAACTCGCTGGCTGCCCAATTCAGCGCGCCATCGTCGCTCCCACCGCTCACCCACCGGGCGGAGTACCTGATCATCGTCGCAATGCCAACAGTGCTGTTCTTGTGTGGCTTTGCTATCATTGGGCTGATCGCTCTTTTTCCGTTCTCGCTGCTCTGCACCTATGTCGCCGCGCGCCAGACAACCGCGCGGACGCTTCAGCTTGCGAACGCGGTGAATGCCTTTACACGCGGGGAATATATAACGCGCTGGCAGGTGGTCGGGCACGATGAAATCGCCCGTCTCGGCCTCCAGTTTAATACCATGGCGACCCGAATCGAACGCCTTATGCAGGAGTTACAGGCTGAACAACAACGTGGGCGCGAGATCTTGCAAGCCCAGCAGGAACTCTTTGCCCGGATCTTGCACGAGCTGCACACCCCCATCATGACGATGAGCACACATCTCGAACGCCTTCTCGACGATACGTTGAGCGACCAGACGCACACGCAGCAGCTTCACGTGCTCGACCATCATCTGAATCAGATCCGCTCGTTGATCCACGATGTGTTTGTCCTGGCGCGCAGCCATACTCGTCACCTGAGCATCACACTTTCCCCCACCCATGTACACGCGCTGATTGGGCGCTGTATTGAGATCTGGCGCCTCCTGGCCTGGGAACGGCATCGCGTGGTTCTTACCGCCACCTCGCTGGGCCACCTAATGCCGCAAAAACGCTCGCGGCGACAATGCTGGCGGGGTGTAGCACGATGACTCTTCTATTTAGCACGTACTGGCGGGTATATTCATTCATGTAACGGGGGTACGTCCCGATAAGCAATGGACGGCGCCAGATCCATCCTGGCAGGTCGCGCTTGCTGCGGTGGGCTTAATCGTGGCGCTGTCGCTGCTGATGATTGCCCTGCACACCTATATGAACATACGCTGGTCGAATTTCGTTCTATCGCTTGGGGTTGGCATCGTCGCAACGCTTGCGTCGTTCCTTGCGGTGAATAATCTCATGTTGGCCCAGGTGTTTCCGTGGTCACTGCCATTCAATGGGTTCAACCTCTATGCGGCGGAACGCGCGGCGCTTGGCCTGCCGTTGGCGATAAGCTGCGCCGGCGCGCTTGCCGTCACGTTGTTTGGTATGTGGGGGGTGTCAAAGCGCGATGTAGGGTTAGCCTGCGGGATGAAGCGCCGCCTAGCTTTATTGTCGCAGTTCAAAACGGCGTCGTTTTCAGCTTCAACATTGATCAAGACCAAGTGCGCACCTACACCTGCCGACGCTACGCTGGGAGGGCTCAACCGGTCTGGCTTTCCGCTGCCTCAATGCCTTCGGCACCCTGCACCCGCCCGGCGCTATGCTGGACACACTGGAGACACGGCACGCTTGCATCGCATTGTTGTGAATATGCGATACCGTGGGCAGGGATTTAGACTCACTATGTTGGATCTCGTCTCTCCCTGCACCCGTGGCTATCAAAATATATGGTCTACAGCGTGCTTGGCGGCGATGCTGAGCTGGCCAAGCTACGTTATGCGGAAAGCGTTGAAACACTGACTACGGTTAGCCTAAGTCTGCGATTGGTAATATTGACGCCCATGACGCTCAACAGCCAATCTCACGCCATCTCGCTCGAATTCAAACGCATGAGACAGCGACAGCGACAACCTATTTACTCTGTACGGATGGGATTGGGTAGCGGGAGATCGAGCTTGGGTAAACGGACGCGGTGTATTTGATAGAGCTTGGTCTTCAGCACCCCACTGCACGACTTCTAGCTGATTTGTCACAGAACTTCTTCATTGCAATCGGCTATGGTAACGGATGTTAATCCCCTTCGGAAGATTTGTCCCAAACTCGTGTATATTTGTTATGTTGGGCGTGAGCAACTCGAGCGTGAGTCGCTGAAAAAGGCGCGTCGTGATGATTGCCATATTATTGTATGCAAAGTTCATCCCGGGGCATTTGTGGCGTCCCCCGCCAAAGCCGATGATGTCAAACGAATTCCCTTCGCACCGCGATGGGTCGTGGCGCAAAGGGTCAAACACGTGTGGATTGGTGTAGTTGCCTGCCTC
>JAKSDJ010001043.1 GCA_022360155.1 Chloroflexales bacterium
ATGCGCACGCTGCCCAGCGCATCGCCCAGATACCAGGTCGGCGCGCTGCCGGTGTCGGTGAACAGGCGTGTGGTTCCATTGTCGTAAAAGTTAGGGGGTGGCACCGTGCTGAGCCAGGTGCTCAACACGGCGCCACGCATATCACATCACGACCCAACACCCTCACATGGCTCCTCGGGCAGCGATTCTGCCTTTTCACGAGCAGTTTGTTGGGCACACCGCTGATCATAAAATAGGGTCGTGACGATCTGATGGAGGGGAATCAGCAGCAGCGCCCCACTTTGCAGCAGAAAGATGGGGATAAAGTCATACCGCGTATACTGGGTTATCCATTGCCCAACGACGCACGGGAGGCTATCCAAAGTGAGGCGCAACACAATCAGGGCGATCCCATAGATCATGCTGAGCAGCACCCCCATCCCACAACTGCGTCGCCACACCCCATGCGTGAGCGTCCAACTTCGCCGCACGGCACACAGTGGCCCACACGCTTCTCGTACGATGATTGGGGGAGTAAGCTGGAGATGAATTCCAAGCCAGAACATGGTGAGGCATGTGATTATGAATGCTACCCCAACATGCCTCACCATCCTATTCTCTGAAACAAGATCTAGATTATCTGGTACAGTCAGACGTATATAGATGAAGAGACACACCCACGGGACACTTAAGATCACTACCTCAAGCAGGGCGGCACCAATCAAACGCAGGGACGTGGCTGTCTGCCACAATGGCGGAACCTGGGGCAGGCGGTCTTGGTGATAATGCCCCTGCGCGTTGAGCTGGATAAGCGGGTATGCGCTCAACCGTGCGGTGACCATCCACCCCAGCATGACCACCACCAGCGGTGACGCCGCAAACCATGTCACCCCAAGGATCTGCACCGTCAGCACGGGGATGAAGAACAGGATAACTGGACCGAGGAATTGCAGAAAATGGCGACGATAGCTGCGAAACGCGGCATCCAGCACATCACTCAAGGGGAGTGGGGAAGCGTCATCAGGCTCCATAGCTCAACTTCCTGGGTACTTCATATTCGTGTACGCGACATCTGGTAATCACAAGCACCGCATCGCAGCAACGGAGGGGGCGCTACGGACGGGATCTCGACGACCTCTGCCGTAGCGCCTCCTCACGACCGCGGAACGTTTAGGCCACCTCGTTGAGATGCTGCCCATAGCGACGCATAAATTCCGATCGGAACATACTACGGGGACCACAAGCCGGCTCCTGGTAAAAGATGTCGTGTGCGTCAAAGAGACGTACGCCATAACGCAGACGACACTCCACCAACACCGACTCATCAACGGGCGGGTGTGCCCGATTATAAGCGGTGTGGGGGCCGAGCGGAATGTTCAAGACGGTTGCCGCATCATCAATGATATCAACCATGGCCAACCCATGGGAGTAGCCAACGCCTTCATCGTCCATCGGTTTCCCGTCCGCAATCCCCCGCCAGATGCGCCACGGTTCTTGTACCCCATTCCAGAGCCAATTCCCTATATTGAAGACCGATGGATTGAGTCCCAACTGTTTCGCCCGATCAATCCCGCGCTCAATGTTGGTGCCGAGCAGGTCCAGGGTAAACACCGCATTGTGCTGAATGTCATCACGGAGCGCCCGCGC
>JAKSDJ010000719.1 GCA_022360155.1 Chloroflexales bacterium
AACCAGATCTCGACCACGACCGACAGGTCGTTAACCCGCCCTTTTTGGCAATCTGGGAAGAGCAATCGCCATCATTCGGCCCGCCGTTGAGCGCCCCACTCTGGCTCGATGGTCGCCTTGTGCAATTCTTCGAGCGCGTCCGCTTGGAGTTCGATCCGGCACGTGCAGACGTTTCACAACCTTCCGAGGCGCCGGCTAGCGCAATTACTGTGCAGACGCTCGAACCGGACTGGCAGGAGCGCCTCCCTCAAGACCTACTGCAACTAGAGACCGCGCCGCAACAGGCATATTTCGTCATAGAGGGCAACCGTGCAACAACTGCTGAACCGCTCCAGTCCATCACCCTCGCCTTGCAAATCCCTGACTACAGCGGCATGGCAGAGCTACGGATCTACGACGCGCAACTGCGCCAGGTCAACCGACTGACAGCGCAAGTCCAGGACGGCGCCGCGCACCTAACCGTATTGCCGCGCGGCGTACTGGGACCACAGTGGGCTATCGTGCTCGTCGAAGGGCGGATCGCCGGCGCTTGGAGCGCTTTCCTCACGCTGGATGCAACGACAACGATTGAAACCGGTCAAGTCGGCCTCGACGCGCTCTATCCCGCGATTCGGGACTTTATGGAGCAGAGTGCTGTTACCTACGAGCTTGATGAGCGGCGGGTCCACGGCTATCGCTCGCCCGACAACCCGTTGCTCTGGCTGCGCGACCACGTCCATCAGGGACGCGGCTTCCGCTATTTCGAACCCGATGTAATGAGCCTGCTCGATGCTTTCCGTCGCGCCCAATTTCCCGACGGCAGCTTCCCCGACGTGGTCGACTATCCCGAACTCTTTGTTTCGGCCCATCGCAAAGAGGTCGAGTCTGATCTAGAGTATCTCTTTGTACAGGGCGTCTACGAAGCCTGGCAAATGACCGGCGACGATGAATGGTTACGCCAGAATCTGCCGGCGATGCGCCGCGGCCTCCGATATATCATGAGCGATCCGCTACGCTGGGACGAAGAATATGATCTGGTACGCCGCCCCTACACTATTGACACCTGGGATTTTGAGTTTGGGCCGACGACGATCAGCTCGGATGGTAAGCCCGCGCCGCGTCACTGGATCGATGATCAGACGGTGTGGGGGATTTTCCACGGTGATAATACTGGCCTGGCTCACGCCCTCGCACTTATGGTGCGGATCGAAGAGTTGGTTGGCGACCCAACGGAAGCAGAGCACTGGCGCGAACAGTCGCGCGGCATGATGCAGCGTCTGAACGATCTGGCCTGGAACGGGCGCTTCTTCACCCATTTCGTTCACACCGAAGGACCAGAACGCGGCCAGTCGCCCGCTGTGCCAGGTGTTGACACTACCGCACAGCTCAGCCTCTCAAACGCCTACGCGCTTAACCGAGGCGTTCTGGATCGACGGCAGGGCCGCGCTATCGTCGAGACCTACTTCGAGCGGCGCGACTTCAACCGGGCGTTCGCAGAGTGGTATAGCATTGATCCGCCGTTTCCACCCGGCAGCTACGGGTTGGGCGGGCGACCCGGCGAGAATCCGGGCGAATACGTTAACGGCGGGATCATGCCGCTGGTCGGCGGAGAATTGGCTCGCGGCGCATTCCGCTATGGCGCGGAGCCTTACGGTTTCGACATACTTCTACGCTATGCCCAACTGATCAGCATAACCGACGCAACGTACCTCTGGTATTATCCCAATGGCGCGCCGGGCATCTCCGGCGTGGACACCATCGCTACCGACGGCTGGGGCGCGAGCGCCATGCTTGGCGCGCTTATCGAAGGCGCTGCCGGTATCGAAGACCACGGCAAGAGCTATAGCAGCATCGTCATCAGCCCGCGCTGGACCGCCCAATCAGACATGCGCTCTGCCCGAATTGTTGCTCGCTATGCCGCATCTGACGGGTATGTAGCCTACACCTGGCAGCGCGACGAGCAATCGCTAATGCTTGATCTGACCGGGAGCTGGAAATATGCGTATGTCCGCCTCCTGCTTCCCGAAGGCATACCAGACCAGGTGCAGGTAGAAATCAACGGCCAATCCATACCGCACGCAATCGAAGGGGTTGGCCATAGCCGCTATGTAGTCCTGGATGCCGATAGTGGAAACATCACGGTTGTCGTGCATTGGTAAGACAGTCGCGCCAACCTGCAGCAATAACGCCAAACTGGGTTAGACTGGGTTAGAAGGTTCGGCGCAATGCTTCCGTGATCTGAGCCATAATTGTTGTGAGTTGAGGATGCGATGCTTCGAATTGCTCAATGGTATTACCCAAGCGGTCGTGTAACACCGGGTTTTCGTCAGCACGCATACCTTCTGTGCGTTCAAGGATTGACCGGATGTCGCCGGCTAGATGTTCAAGCTGAGATCGTGTTATCTCATCAAGCGATTGGGTTTGATCGAGTTCGGTATGGAGTTGCTGCAACAACTCCCGAAGTTTGCTGTCCATAAAAGCCTGCCTTGTTAGCCCACAGAGCGATTCCGATCGCGTTCACGAGCGCTCGCGCCAGATAGAAAGTTGTGCAACCATACGCAGGGTATCGAGCTGTGCCAGCAGCATCGATGGTAAACGCCGGTCTATCGGTCTGATCGTATGAGCGAGCTTGCGAACAATTGCCCGTCCGATCAGTTGTGTTGGCGGCATACCGCCAAACACGCCAGCGATTGCGTAGAACGCGCCTATTCCTCCATTTTTGCCTAGTGTAACCGCATACAACGGTTCCCACAAATCTGGTGCGAATTTTGCCTTGAACGCATCCAGACCATCGAAGTTATAGAAGTAATGCCCGCACCATCGCGTTCCAGCAAACAACAAACGCGTCCAGAGCGGCTGTGGCGTTCTACTAAACTCTGCTCTTCGTGAAAGCGGTGAGAGCCCCAGGGTGACGTAATCGGCTCCATTGGCGGTGAAGTCACGCATAGCAGCATCGAGCAACAACTCGGTTGTGCCGTTCGGAGCCTCACGTCCACGGATGATCTGTTCGACCAACCAGCCGTTGCGCAACGGTACAGGCGACGCCACTAAAAACCCAATGACGCGACCAGCACGCTCCGCTACAAAGATTTTCCGGTCAGCGAGATTGCCAAGTGTATCGGTTTCAATCAGGAAGTGTAGGGGCGACAAACCGCGAGTCGCCAGCCATTCGTCACGACAGCGTATCAAATCGACGTGATTGGCAGCCAACTCCGCCGGCCAAGATGAGACCATCACCTGTTTGTTGCGCGCCCGCAACACCTGTGCCCGAATCGAGGCTTTCTGGACAATAATCCGTTGCCAGCTTGCGGGACGCCACACAGGCTGCGCCCCGATGAGGAAACGAGTAAGCGGGCCCTGCTCAGATAGTAATGCTATGAGGCGATCCTGAATTCCAAAATAGCAAACTCGCTGGCAGGCAAGACGGGTATCATCCGCAAAAGCCGCCGTCACTGCAGGTAGTTCTTCAAATGCGCATATCGGCGCCCCCGCAACAACTCGATAACCGGCATGAGACACATAGCCAGCGACAGCATCGTGATCGGGATCAAGCCAGAGCTGCATACCAGGATTCAAGATCTGATAGGCCATGGCATTCCAGCCATAATGCAACACCAGATCGCGAGCGCGTTGCCACTGCTTCGCGCAAACGGCATTCCCGTCAGATCGTTGCTCTATCAAGCTCAGGTTTTTTCGACAAGGTTTCAAGCTGCTCCTGACCTCGGGCGGAAGCAAAACGTAGAAGGCGAACGATCTACATTTCAGTATAACGTCAGTATAACGCAGATCGGGGTTCCAGGGGAGAAGTTAAATATAAAAACACAACCCCAGGCGCACACCTGGGGTTGTGTTTTAGTTTGGATATGGTAGCGGCGGGTGGATTCGAACCACCGACCTTCGGGTTATGAGCCCGACGAGCTGCCACTGCTCCACGCCGCGCTATAGGGGTGTCGGGTGCATGGACCTACTCTCCCAGCGGGTCGCC
>JAKSDJ010000479.1 GCA_022360155.1 Chloroflexales bacterium
ACCAAGACCAACGATGTCGCCGGCGACGGCACCACGACCGCAACAGTACTGGCCCAATCGATCGTCAACGAAGGCCTAAAGGTCGTCACCGCCGGCGCCAACCCAATGCTGTTGAAGCGTGGTCTAGATAAGGGCGCCGAGGTGATTGTGGCCTCTATCAAGTCCGCAGCCGTGCCTGTGCGCGATCGCGCGGACATTGCCCACATTGCCAGCATTAGCGCCGCTAATGACACCGAAATCGGCAACATGATCGCCGAAGTTATGGAGAAGGTTGGTAAGGACGGGGTGATCACGGTCGAAGAGAGCAAGGGCGTTGCTTTCGAGAAAGAGTATACTGAAGGTATGCAAATCGACCGCGGTTATATCTCGGGCTACATGGTCACCAATGTCGAGCGCCAGGAATCGGAGCTCGAAGACCCCTACATCCTGATCACCGACAAGAAGATCAGCAGCGTTCAGGATATTCTGCCCCTCCTGGAGAAGGTGCTGCAGATTACGAAGAATCTCGTGATCATCGCCGAAGATGTTGATGGCGAAGCGTTGGCGACCCTGGTGGTCAACAAGCTGCGTGGCACCATCAATGCGCTGGCGGTCAAGGCCCCTGGCTTTGGCGACCGCCGCAAGGCGATGCTCCAGGATATCGCCGTTCTGACCGGCGGTACAGTCATCAGCGAGGAGATTGGCCGCAAGCTCGACAGCGGCACGATCGAAGATTTGGGTCGTTGCCGCCGGGTTATCGCGACGAAGGACGAGACCACATTCGTCGAGGGTCGTGGCGATGAGACGGCCATTCGCGCCCGTATCGACCAGATCCGCGCCCAGATCGAGACGACAACCAGCGACTTCGACCGTGAGAAGCTACAGGAGCGCCTGGCGAAACTGGCCGGCGGCGTTGCGGTGATCAAGGTTGGCGCGGCGACTGAGCCGGAGCTGAAAGAGAAGAAGCACCGCGTTGAAGACGCCTTGAGTGCAGCCCGCGCTGGCGTTGAGGAAGGCATGGTCCCTGGCGGCGGCGTTTCCCTGGTCAATACGGTCGGCGCCTTGGACAATGTCACGATTGCCCACGAAGACGAGAAGGTCGGCGTCCAAATCCTGCGCCGCGCCCTCGAAGAGCCGCTCCGCCAGCTCGCGCGCAATGCCGGTGAGGATGGCGCGGTCGTCATCGATGCCGTGCGCCGCTATCAGCAAGAGAAAGGCGACAAAGCTTACGGCTACAACGTGTTGACCGGCGAGTTTGGGAACATGATGGAGCACGGGATCATGGACCCGGCGAAAGTCACCCGCAGCGCTGTACAAAACGCTGTCAGCATCGCGGGCATGATCCTGACCACCGAAGCGCTCATCACCGATATCCCAGAAGAGAAGCCAATGCCGCCGATGCCGGGCGGTGGCGGTATGGACTTCTAAATCTCGTCTTTGCATCAATTCAAGAGGAGTGGCGCCGACGAAAGCGCCACTCCTCTTTACTTTGCAATACATTCTGGGGCGTCGGAGCGATATCGTTTGATAATAAAGCTCGAAGACGTTGATATGCGGGTAAGTACACTACACTTTTCGATTTTCATAATGCTCTTTGTCCTGTCACGCTATTCCAAACGATCAAACCAGATCCGCTCATCTCAAACTATCTTTAACGATCAATATCTTCTAGGATCTTTGAAAAACATTAGGCCACACTACTGCTTCGACGTAGCGGGATGCATTCACATGCGACCCCTTTTTAGCCCGCCGAGGTGGTGAGACAGCGGCCTTGGATATTGACCGCTCCGTGCTTCCCTGCTACTCTATGCGGCACACGTCCGGTCAATGTGATTCGGAGCAAAAAACGGAGCGGAGGCACACGATGGAGTTGGCGGAACTAAAAACAGCAGTGCAGCGCGAGGTTGACCAAGTAGCGCAGATCTTAATCGAAACCAGTGATTGGATGGCCGACAATCCAGAGATTGGCTTACAGGAGTTTCAGGCATCAGCACGGCTCACCGACCTGCTCAGCGAGTTTGGGGCGCATGTCGAGCGCGGCATTGCCGGTCTGCCGACAGCATTCGAGGCTCAGCTTCCGGGCGGACAAGCCGGTCCGAAAGTCGCAATCGTTGCCGAGTACGACGCCCTGCCCGAGGTCGGTCACGGCTGCGGCCACAATATTATCGCGACCGCTGCGATTGGCGCGGGAATCGCCCTGTCACGCCTAGCCGGTCAACTCCCTGGCTCGGTGGTGGTGATGGGCACGCCGGCGGAGGAATCGGCTGTACCCAACGCGGGCGGCAAGATCCCCATCCTCGAACATGGCTATTTCGACGATGTGGACGCGGC
>JAKSDJ010000170.1 GCA_022360155.1 Chloroflexales bacterium
ATTGAGAATGTGCGGCGGTAACGCGCCAACCCCAGTCCTGAGCCCTTCGGAAGCTTGTCCTGAGCGCAGCCGAAGGGCTCAGGACTGGCGCAGCCGAAGGATGCCAACCTGAGAACATTCCAAACTATGCTCTCAGCATGGGGGCAGGCAGATCGCGCGCGGTTGCTGTATCCACGGCCTCGTCGTAGCCGGCGTCCACATGGCGCAGCACCCCCATTCCTGGGTCGTTGGTCAGCACTCGTTCGAGCTTCTGCGCCGCTTCGGCGCTGCCATCGGCGACAACCACCATACCCGCGTGGAGCGAGTAGCCGATGCCGACCCCGCCGCCGTGATGCACACTAACCCACGATGCACCCGAAGCGGTGTTCACCATCGCATTGAGGATCGGCCAGTCGGCGATGGCGTCGCTGCCATCCTTCATACCCTCGGTCTCACGGAAGGGCGATGCCACGCTGCCGCAATCCAGGTGATCGCGGCCAATCACGATGGGCGCCGCGACCTCGCCGGTGCGGACGAGTTCGTTGAAGCATAGTCCAGCCTGGGCGCGTTCGCCATAATTCAGCCAGCAGATCCGCGCAGGCAAGCCCTGGAATGCCACTTGTTCACCGGCCAGGGTCAGCCAACGGCGCAAGCTTGTATGATGGGGAAAGAGTTCTAACAACGCGCGGTCGGTGCGGGCAATATCGGCGGGATCACCGCTGAGCGCAACCCAGCGAAACGGTCCGCTGCCGCAACAGAACAATGGGCGAATGAAAGCAGGAACAAAGCCGGAGAAGGCAAAGGGATCACTACAGCCCCCTTGCTGAGCCTGGGCGCGAATGTTATTGCCGTAGTCGAAGACCACCGCGCCACGCCGCTGGAGTTCGACCATCGCCGTGACTTGCCGGGCCATACTCTCCAGGCTGAGCCGTTCGTACTCCGCGGGGTCGCTGGCGCGTAAGGATAGGGCCTCTTCCAAGCTCAAGCCAGCGGGCAGGTAGCCATTCAGCGCGTCGTGAGCGCTCGTCTGGTCGGTAACCACATCGGGCGCAACGCCGCGGGTGAGCAATTCAAGGGCAATATCGGCGGCGTTGGCCAAGAGCCCAATCGAGCGCGCCTCTTTATTGTGCAGCGCTTCTTCGACCAGGGTCATCGCCTCTTCAAGTGTGTCTACTGCGACATCAAGATAGCGGGTTTCCAGACGACGCTGAAGGCGGTGCTGGTCCATCTCCACAATCAGCGCCACGCCTTCATTCATCGTGACCGCAAGCGGTTGGGCGCCGCCCATTCCGCCCAGCCCAGCGCTCAACACCCAGCGCCCCTTGAGCGTGCCGCCAAAATGCTGACGAGCCAACTCGGCAAACGTTTCATAAGTGCCCTGGAGGATGCCCTGGGTGCCGATATAGATCCAACTACCAGCGGTCATTTGCCCGAACATCGTCAGGCCCAACGCTTCGAGGCGGCGGAACTCGTCCCAGTCAGCCCACTTCGGGACGAGCAGGCTGTTGGCAATCAGCACCCGCGGCGCCCACGGATGGGTGCGCAGGACGCCCACCGGCTTCCCCGATTGGATCAACAAGGTCTCGTCGCCTTCAAGGCGGCGCAGTTCACGCACAATCGCATCGAAGCAGGCCCAGTTGCGCGCCGCCTTGCCGGTGCCGCCGTACACCACAAGATTCGCCGGATCTTCGGCGACCGCAGGGTCAAGGTTGTTCATCAACATACGCAGGGCGGCTTCCTGGGGCCAACCCTTGCACGACAATTCAGCGCCCCGTGGGGCATGGATCACACGGTTCATCACGCATCCTTCGCCATTGAAGTGACGACTATCAATTCATCTTTTCCAATCCGGCTCCTATTGACACGACATTGTAGCACACCTGCTACGCTGGCATACTTTTTGCTATTTGCTACAAGAATCGGCAGTAGATTGGACAGGATTGATAGGATTAGCCTACGTCACCGTGGTATCTGGAAGCCCCATCTGGCATATGTCTGTCTTGTTGATGAGAAAGCGCACCGCGCTACCTTGAGATACTACCCCTTCACCGCGCCAGCCGTCAGCCCGGCGACAAAGTATTCGACAAAGAATGAGTAGATCAGGGCGACCGGCACCGACCCGAGGAGCGCGCCGGCCATCAGGCTGCCCCAGAAAAAGACATCACCGCGGATCAACTCACTGGTCACCCCCAGCGGGATCGTCTTGAGCTGAATATCGGAAAGAAACACCAGCGCATAGATAAACTCATTCCAGGATAGCGTGAACGAGAAGATGCCCACCGATAAGAGGCCAGGCAGCGCCAGGGGAATGATGATATACCACATCGCCTGGAGTCGAGTCGCTCCGTCGATCAGCGCACTCTCTTCCAGTTCGCGCGGTATAGAGCGGAAGAAGCCGATCAGCAGCCAAGTGCTGAACGGCACCAGAAACGTCGGATAGATCAGGATGAGCGCCCAGTAGGTGTCGAGCATACCCATCGCGCCGATCTGCTGGGTGAGCGGGATGAAGAGCAGCGTCTGGGGCAGCAGGTAGGCGGCGAAAATGATCCAGCCGATTACATTCGCGCCCTTGAAGCGCAATCGCCCCAGCGCATAGCCAGCCAAAACCGAGCAGACCAGCGAGATTGCCGTACTCGCGACCGAAACAATCAAGCTGTTGAAGGTCCAGCGCGGGAAGAGCGTTTCTTGGATGAGATAGGTGTAGTGATCGAAAGTAAGCTGGGTCGCGATCAGCGGGTTGCTCTCCACGTTATAGAGTTCGGCATCGGCCTTGAACGACGTGATAAACATCCAATAGAAGGGAAAGAGCGTCAATACAACCATGACCGCAACCGGCACATAAACCTGCCAGAAACGGTTAAATCGCCACCAACGCGGGTGGCGGCGCGTGCTGGACAAACGCGATTGGGCGACCATTATTCCTGCTCCTTCCGCACTGCAACGAGGGTAAAGAAAACGATAATCGCCAGGAGCGGGAACATAAACACCGAGACCGCCGCGCCCAGACCTAATTGCGTGCCGGGAACCGCAAGCTGGAACGCATAGGTCGAAAACACGTGGGTCGAGTTCGCCGGTCCGCCGCGGGTGAGCACGTAGATTAGTTGGAAATCAGCCAGCGTCAGGATGATCGACAGCAGCAGCACAACCGAAATCACCGGTTGGAGCAGCGGCATAGTGATCTGCCAGAATTTATGCCAGGCGCTCGCGCCATCGATCGTCGCCGCCTCATAGTATTCCTGCGAAATGCTCTGCATGCCTGCCAGGAAGCTGACCCCAAAAAATGGCATCCCCCGCCAGATATTGACCAGCATGAGCGAGATCATCGGCCAATAGCCATCGCCCAGCCAGATCGGCCCCGTGATGCCAACCCGTCGCAGCATCCAATTGAATACGCTGAAGGTCGAGTCGAACATCCAGAGCCAGGCCAACGTGCTTAGAACAGTCGGGACAATCCAAGGCAGGAGCAGCATAGCGCGCACCAGGCGACGCCCGCGAAACGCGGTATTCAGGATCACGGCCATGATCAGGCCGCCGACCAATTTGAAGACTGTGGTGACCCCCGTGTACACGAACGAGTTTCTAACCGTCTGGTGGAAGGTGCTATCGCGCAGCAACTCGGCATAGTTGGACAGGCCGACGAAGCTGCCCGGCACACCAATCAGCATATCGGTAAACGACAACCAGATGCCATAAACCAGTGGATACGCCACAAACACGAACAGTAAGACGCTGGCAGGCAGGAGCAGCAGATAGCCGAGTACGCTTTCGCGCTCGAGCAAGAGCGCAAGACGATCGAGCGCAGACCGCTGCGTCCGAGCCGCCCGTGCTGTGGACGAGGTCGCTTCCTGGGTCATGACTCCCTCCTTACAAGCTGAGGCGCCGCGCATATGGGGCGGCCAGAGGGCAATACCTTTCAGATAGCTGCTACGTGAGACCTTTCAGGTCTTGAATAGGCGCTTTGGGAAGCCTTCCCGAAGACCTTTCAGGTCTTTTTGTAAAGGTATCAGGACTAGCCGTAAATCCCCGTCAGCTTTTCAGCAGCCCAATCCACTGCTTCCTGCGGCGAGAACTCACGCGATGCGGCCTTGGCAAACAGGTCGACAATAATATACTGGCTCAGCGCTTGCGAGGAGGCGCGGCTCGGCGGTCCGGGCCAACCTGGCCACTTGCTGAAACCGCTGGTTGCAGCATCACGATAGACTACAATCCGCTCATCGGTACTCCAGACTGGATTGTCATCGTAGGCTTGGAGCGGACCGACATAGTAACCGCCGCCGGCTTCGAGGTACGGATTGTACTGCTCGGGCTGCATAAACCAGAGCAGGAACTCTTTGGCTGCATTCGGGTTTTGGCTGTATTTCATAACGCCATGGGTCTGCGTATTCTGCAGGCCAAAGCGTCCGGCGGGGCCTTCGGGGATGTTGAACGTCCCAATATCCTCGAAGATTTCGGGGAATCTATCCCGCGCTACGAAATAGATGCTGTTGCCGTTCAGGGTACAGCTAATCTGGTTGGCCAGAAAGGCGCGGTTGTTGCTGGTGTCGTCCCAAGAAAGCGCACCGGCAGCGAGCACATTGTCGAACAGATCAATACTGGCCTCGACTGCGCTGATCGTCTCAGGGCTGTTGATCACTATCGTCGTGCCATCCTCTTCGACCTCCTTGCCGCCGTAGGCCCACATCCAGGGATACCAGAACGAGGGCGGGTCGCCGAAAGAGTGCGCCAGCGCCTGCCCAATCGGCGTTCCAGCTTCCTTGAGCATCTTGCCCGCCGCAATGAACTCATCCCAGGTATTGGGCACGCCAGCGCCGGCTGCCTCCCACATGCTCTTGCGATACACGAAGGCATTGGGGAAGAAGGCCAGCGGAACGCCCAGATAGACGCCCTCGACCAGCGCATAGGTCTCGATCCCCGCGTGCCAGCCGCCCAAATTGTCCCCTAGCTCTTTGGCGAGATCGGAGAGATCGACCAGTTGATCGGCGAAACGCCAGGCCCAGTTGAAGGTGTGTTGAAACACGTCGGGGCCAGTTTGGGATTGCACCGCAGCAGCCAGGCGCGTATCAATATCGTTGGAATTGATCCGCTCGATCGTCACCGCGACGTTGTTGGCCGTCCCCCACTCCTCGGCCTTGGCAATGAAATAATCGTCGAGGGCTGGAACGAAGTTGGTCCACTGCAAAATCTTCAGCTCAGTCGGGCCGGTCACCGCATTGGGAGCAGTTGTGGCGGCGTCGGTAGATGTACCGTTGGAGGCGTCTGGCGCCTCTGCTGACCCGGCAGGCTGCTGACCGCCGCAGGCCGCCAGAAGCAACACCGTGCCGCTGATACTGAGATCGCGTAAGAATTGCCGCCGCGAGATCCGTTGCGTACCGCGATTCACCGCCGGAGGAGAATCGGTTCGATCAGGTGGATTCCTTCCCATAGGTCTGTACCTCACTGTGATCTATCATTGATCATTGTCGCAATCATTGGTTGACAGGCAACAGAATTGGCTGGGGCAGCAACGTAGTTCTCAAGCGCCAATCATGAGCGTGATGGGGCTGATGCTGTCTCGACTTTCGTTTCTACGCCGATGGTATCCGCAAATACCTGCTCGATCTGGGCCAGATCGTTAGATTCGATCGTCCAACCGGCGCCGCCAAGGTTTTGGGCCACTTGGTCTGGTTGCCGAAAGCCGACAATCGCCGATGTAACCGCTGCTTGGCGTAAGACCCAGGCAATCGCCAACTGGCCGACGGACTTACCGTAACGCTGGGCAATCGGGCGCAAGCGTTCGACAAATGCCAGGTTGCGGGAGAGCTGCGGTTCCTGGAAAAACGGGCCGTTCCGGCGCCAGTCGTCGGGGGCCAAGCGCTGAATATCGAAATTGCCGCTTAACAAGCCTGACTGCATCGGGCTATACACGATGACGCCGATACCCTGCGCAGCACAGTACGGCAACAGATCGGCCTCGATCGCCCGGCGGATCAGGCTGTAGGGCGGCTGGAGCGAATCGACGTGATGGATAGCTTCGCAGCGTTGCAACTGCTCGAGATCGAAATTCGACACGCCGATATAGCGAACCTTGCCATCCTCGACAAAGCGCGTCATCTGACCCCATACCTCTTCGATTGGAATATTCGGGTCGGGCCAGTGAATTTGGTAAAGGTCGATCACATCAACGTCGAGGCGACGCAGGCTGTCTTCCAACTCCTGGCGCATGTTCTTGGGATGCAGGTTGGTGCTAATATTCCCATCGGCGTCCCAGACACGACCACACTTCGTCGCAATCAGCGCCTGGTTGCGCCGCCCGCGCAGCGCCTGGCCGACCACCTCTTCAGCATACCCCAGACCGTACACCGCAGCGGTGTCAATCCAATTGACGCCCAGATCGAGCGCCCGTTGGATTGCCGCGATCGAATCTTGGGTATCTTGCGCCCCCCAACTGAAGCGCCAGCCTGCACCGCCTAGCGCCCAGGCGCCGAAGCCAATTGTAGAGAGTTGCGGGCCACGTGATCCCAGTTGGCGTAGATCCATCAGCTAGCCTCCCTCTTCTTTTTTAATCAACTTTATCCCGGTTTGTTCTTCATACACTCTGGCGACTGCCGCCGGGCTAAAACCACCCTGGCCAGCCGCCAGAGCTTGATCGAATAGTTCGTGGGTCAGTTGGGTGATCGGCATCCAGCAACCCAACAACTCGGCGGCCGCCAGCGCATAGGCGCCGTCCTTGTGATGCAGCATCAACTCGCGCCCGCTGCCCAAATCACCAGAGAGGATTTGGGGCAACATCCAGTCCAGCGCCCGCGACCCGCCCAGACCGCTGCGCACAGCCTGGTAGACCGCATCGAGATCGGCGCCGGCCTGGGACGCCATGGTAAACGCCTCGGCGATAGCGCAAAACGACGCCTCCATGAGCATTTGGTTGACGAGCTTGGCAATCAGCCCCATGCCGCTACCGCCGACATACGTCACCGTAGCGCCCAACGTCTCAAGGATTGGAAGGCAGCGTGTAAACGTATTACGGCTGCCGCCAACCATAATACTGAGCATCCCATCGCGGGCGCCTTGCTCACCACCGCTCACCGGGGCGTCGAGCATCTGTCCGCCGCGCGTACCCACCAATGCCGCGACGCGCTGAGTCGTCGCCAGCTTGTTGGTGCCCATAGCGATCATGATCTGCCCCGTCTGCAACTGCTCTAGCAGGCCATTTACTCCCTCGACTACTATCTGAAACGCCTCATCGTTGGGCAGCATCGTGATGATAGCATCGACATCTTGCACTGCTTCAGGTATAGAATCGGCCACTGTCACGCCCTGTTCTGCAAGAGCGATTCTCTGTTGCAGAGCAAGGTCGTAGCCGCTAACCGTAAAGCCGGCGCGCAGCAGATTGAGGGCCATTGGGCCGCCCATCCGGCCTAAACCGATAACTGCTACTGCCTGAATTGGATTTTGTTCCTGCATAGAGTCTTTCTGTGTAGTGATATGTTAATCAATATGCGAGCCGCCATTGACATCCATCACTTCACCCGTGACATACCCCGCCAGCTCGCTGGCAAAGAACAGGCAGGCTCGCGCGACATCGAGCGGCTGGGCAATCCGTCCCAACGGGATGTCCCTGATGATCGCAGCCATTCGCTCGGCGGAGATTTGGCCGCCGGTGATGTCCGTGTCGACAAGCCCCGGCGCAATGGCATTCACGCGGATGTTCTCGGGCGCCAGATCGCGCGCCAGCGCTCGGGTCAGACCAAGCATTCCCGCTTTTGCCGCCGAGTAGTGCGGCCCGCCAAAGATTCCGCCGCCCCGTTTGGCCGAGAGCGAGGAGATGCAAACAATGCTCCCGCGACCGCACTGGCGCATATAGGGCAACACTGCTTGGGAGCAGAGAAACGCCCCCCGCAGACTCACGTCCACGACTATGTCATAGTCGGACAGCGTAACCTGATCGATCCGCTTTGGCTGGGTAACCCCCGCGTTGTTGACTAGTATCGTCGGCGGCCCCAACTCCTCAGCCACTTGGCGAAAAACCGTTACAACCTCACTCTGGTTTGTCACATCGCAGCGATAGCCACGATGTGCATCGCCAAGTTCGCGCCCGACTTGTTGCGCGCGCGCCTCGTCAATGTCGAGCACGGCTACCCGCGCCCCCTGCTCGGCAAATAACTGCGCGGTCGCCCTGCCGATTCCGCGCGCTGAACCGCCCCCGGTAATAATCGCGACATCATCCTTGAGAAGCATCATTATACCTTTACAACGAGAGATTAGCCAGTTTTTACTTCCGGCGCGCTGGCGCGTTGGCGGGTTCGCACGTTAGCACGTTAGTTATCCCATGCGCGGTGCGCGCACACGAGTATGAAAAGAACCGTCCAATGGTAATCTATCGGCTATCGGTTTACCCTGAAAAGAGGCGATCAACTGTGCCGCCGCCGCGCTTATTTTCATGCGCTCTGGTGTGCCGCAGGCGCATGATCAGCTATCGGCTGTCTTCGAATCAGTACTGCCCCTTATGATTGTTCAGCGAG
>JAKSDJ010000314.1 GCA_022360155.1 Chloroflexales bacterium
AACGGCGCCGGCAAGACCACAATGATCCGCATGCTGCTTGGTCTGGTGCAGCCCAGCAGCGGCGACGGGCGTATTCTTGGACACGATATTCGCAGCGAACGAGCCGCGATTTTGCCCCATGTCGGCGCGATAGTCGAGTCGCCCGCCTTCTACCCATATATGTCGGGCCGCGACAATCTACACGTTCTGGCGCGTACTGCCGGCGACATAGACCGTCGGCGGATCGACGCAGTACTTGCCCTGGCGGACCTGTCCGCGCGCGCCGGCGACAAAGTGCGAACCTATTCGCTCGGGATGAAACAGCGCCTCGCGATCGCTGCGGCATTGCTCAACCAACCGCAGATCATTTTCCTCGACGAACCGACCAATGGCCTCGACCCGGCAGGCACCGTCGAAATCCGCGAACTGATTCGCCAGCTTGGGCGGCAAGGCCACACGATCTTTCTCTCCAGCCACTTGCTCCACGAGGTCGAACAGGTTTGCACCGACGTGGCAATCATTAACCAGGGCGAAATGGTCGTGCAAGGCCGGGTCACCGATTTGACCCGCACCAGCGCAACGCTGCTTGTCGAAGCCGAACCGCTGCCGATCCTGACAACCGTCGCCGAACGCTTCGGCGCTGTAGCCCAGATTGTCGGACCGCGCGCCGCCCGCTTGCCGCTCGAAGCAAGCCAGGCCGCCAAACTGGTCACGGCGCTCGTCGGCGCGGGGGCCGAAGTCTATCAGGTCACACCGCAGCGCTCCTCGCTGGAGCAACGTTTTCTGGAGCTCACCAATGGGACAGAACCGCAGATCGAGCAAGGCGAAACGATCGGTTCGAACTAAGCAGTTGCTGACTATGATACGTTATTCTGTTATCTCTCGAAAGGAGTGCATACGATGCTTTCCCTGATCCAGGCCGATCTGCTCAAAACAGGCAAGCGTCCGATGGGATGGATGCTCCTGGCCCTGAGCGTGTTGCTTGTCAGCGCAACGCTGCTCACCATCCGTTTCCTGATACCGGAGGAGCTGCCCCCAGAGGCGCTCAATCCATATAATGCGTTGGTCATGGGACCGCAGTTCGTCCAGCAGTCGATTGGCGGCTTGCTCATAATCGTGTTCGGGGCAAGTCTGGCCGGCAACGAATACGGCTACGATACATGGAAGAACCTGTTGATCCGTCGTCCGCGCCGAACACCCTTCATTGTCAGCAAATGGCTGACGCTGGTTTTCTCGATTGGCTTGGGGCTGATTGTGCTTGCGGCTGTCTCGCTTGCAATGAGTTTCGGCGTCGGATTGCTGACCGACGGCGGCGCCGGAATGAGCTGGGGCGCGGCCCTACTGACGCTGCTCATGCAACTGGTGAGCCTGACCGTGGTGGGCGCCCTTGCGCTGATGGGCACGGTGATCGGGCGCTCGACGGTAGCCGGGATTATTGTCGGGTTCGTGTGGTTCATCTTTGACGGGGTGATGGCGCAGTTGCCCTGGGTTTCCGCTAGTGTCAAGGGCTTGCTCTTCAGCGTCAGCGAAGCTAATCTGCTGACCTACATCAGCGGCCAGGAAGCAGCCTATCCACCAGCCCAGAGCGTTTTGGTGATCGCCGTCTATCTTGTTGCGCCCCTGATCGCCGCTGCACTCGTCTTTCGCCAGCGGGATATAGCGGGCTGATAGCTTTAAGAATGGAGAATGGAGAATGGAACATGCCACCCCCGGTCTTGAGACCTTCGGCTGCGCTCAGGGCTGGCGCAGCTGAAGGACGCTAACGTTCCAACGTCCCGACCTACACACGAGTGTTATAATGGCGCGCAGACAACCCACAGGAGCAATCGACCATGCGCGAGGCATTCCGCCGCCGTTTCAGTACTATTCGATGGAAGCTCACCGGCGCCTATGTGCTGGTTTCGATGGTACTGGCGCTGACCTTCTTCGCCATCTTTATCGGTGGTATTGTGCTTCTGTTCAACTCAAACCTGATTCCTCAGACCATCGCCCAGTCGGCCCGCGATATTGCGGTAGCGCTGCGCCCGGATTTTACCAATCCCGAGAGCGGACCGGGGCGCATGATCGAGCAACTACGCCAGTTGAGCGTGAGCGGCCAGCAACAACCGATGATCGAGGGTGGCGCTTCGACCCAGACCGATCCCAGGGACACGGCGCCCACCTCAACCGGAGAGGCGCAGCCCTCTGAGTTACTGATCGCCCTCACCGACGCAAGCGGGCGGATTATCACAACGACCGAGCCCCTCGCTTATCCGGCCAATGCGTTGCTGGCCGACCTGGAGCCCGCGCCGGCGGCGACCCTTATCGCCAATGCGCTGAACGGCATTACCGACACCGCACAACTGGCCGCCTGGAGCGAGCCCGACCGCCAGCCGATAGCAAGCGCTCCGGTGATCAGCAGCGGTGAGGTTGTGGGGGTGGTTTATATGCGGATTAACAGTTTTCCGCCACTTGGTATCATCCTGGCCAGCATTCCCCAGGCGCTCATTACCGTGATTATCCCCTGGTTGCTGATCAGTGGTGGAATTGGGCTGCTCTATGCATGGGTGGCCGGGCGCAGCTTTAGCCTCCGCTTGAAGCGTCTCACCGAGGCGACCGCAGCATTCGCCTCCGGCGATCTATTGCGGCGAGTCGAGGATCGCTCGGTCGACGAGATCGGTCAATTGTCGCGCCAGTTCAACAGTATGGCCGAGCAGCTTGCCGAGAACATTCGCGCCCTCCGGCTCCTCGCCGACAAGAATGCACAGTTGGCCGAACATGCTGCCGAACTGGCTCAGATCGAGGAACGCAACCGCCTGGCCCGCGATCTGCACGACAGCGTCAGCCAGGAACTTTTTAGCCTGACCATGCTCTCGGCAGCCGCCGGACGCCTGATCGATAGTCGCCCTGAACTGGCCGCTGCCCAGTTGCGCGAGATCCAGGCTACGGCGCAACGGGCGCTCCAGGAGACGCGCAGCTTGATTTTCGCGCTGCGCCCAGCCATGCTCGACGGGCGCGGGCTTGGCCCGGCGCTGCGCGATCTGGTTCCAGCCGCCCAGGAACGGCAGGGGCTGCAGATCGGTTTGAGCATCAGCGGCGAGCGTCGCTTGCCGCTTGACCACGAGCAGGCCCTGTTTCGGATTGTGCAGGAAGCCCTCGCCAACGTCGCCCGGCATAGCGCTGTGCGCGAGGCTCGGGTCACGCTCACCTACCATGACGATCAAGTCTACCTGACGATCAGTGACCGCGGCAAGGGGTTTGATCCGGCAGCGCCGCGCAATGCCCGTTCGGTCGGGCTGGACAGCATGGCCGAACGTACCGCCGCTCTGGGCGGGAAGTTCCATATCGAGAGCGCGCCTGGTCGCGGAACGTGCGTGACTGTCATGTTGCCGGTCTATGAGACTATTGCAAAATAAAGGCGCGCGCGGTGCAAAGGCAAGCGCGCCTGCATCGGCTGATCTGGTTGGTCTAGTCAAATAAGACCTTTAAGGTCTTGCATAGATGCTTTCGGAAGCCTTCCCCAAAGACCTTAAAGGTCTTCCATCGCGCTTATCTGAAAAGTATTGGGTCTAGAGGGAGTTTCGTTATGAGTTCTGAGTCTATTCGCGTGTTGCTGGTGGATGATCATATTGTGGTGCGGCGGGGGCTCAGCGCCTTCCTGACGACCTACCCCGAGATCGAGGTTGTCGGCGAGGCGGCGAGCGGCGCGGAAGGCGTTACGCTTGCCGGCCAGCTTCTGCCCGACGTGGTGCTTATGGATCTGGTGATGCCCGAGATGGACGGGATCGATGCAACTCGCCGGATCAAAGCCGTCAGCCCAAGCACCCAGGTGATTGTGTTGACCAGCTACAGCGAGGACGAGCGGATCTTCCCGGCGATCAAGGCGGGGGCGCTTTCATACTTGCTCAAAGACGTTGGCCCCGATGACCTGGTGCGGGCGATCAAGGCGGCACGACGGGGCGAGGCGACGCTGCACCCTACCGTCGCCGGGCGGTTGATGCAAGAGCTCACGAATACACGCTCGTCGCCGCTCGACGAGTTGACCGAACGCGAGCGCGAGGTGCTAGCCCTGATCGCCCGCGGCTTGAGCAACGCCGAGATTGCCGCCCGCCTGATCATTGGCGAGCGTACGGTCAAGACGCATGTCAGCAATATTCTCTCGAAGTTGCACCTGCAAGACCGCACCCAGGCGGCGCTCCTGGCCCTGCGCGAACGACTGATCCCGCTCGACCCGCCCCAGTCGGAGGGAAAGGGTTGACATCCTTGGGCGGCGCTCAGGATCGGGGTTGGTATGTTCCATTTGCGGTGCAAGTTAGACAGGCGCGGCTTGTAGCCGCATAGCAATTATGGCGTGTATACTGCGCTTATAAGCAGCCCAGACTAGAAAGAGGCGCCCTATATCATCGTCGACACCTGTACCGATGCAGTTGCTCTATATGGTCACGAGTTACTATGTGCCGCATCTGCTGTATGTTGCAGCGACACTCGGCATTGCGGATCTGGGAGATGAAGTCCCCCGCGTACGTGGGGATGAGGAGGCGAC
>JAKSDJ010000609.1 GCA_022360155.1 Chloroflexales bacterium
CTGAGGCGTGGTGTGTCCACGTGCGCGGCCATTGCCAAATTTGAGCGCACAAGCGCTGACCATTGGGCGGTCTAATCCTGACGGCGCGATACCCAATCACAATCGCCGCCTCATCAGCGGTTGTATCCATCCCCCCAAACTGCCACGCCGCCGCAAGGGTTAGGGCATAAGGAATGCCCCATTCCCGCGCCAGCGGGAACCAGCGCATCGCCGTGAAGGCGGGGATCAGCACCGCCCCGCTGTCGTTTAGCGTTCGGCGCAGGCTGCTCAGCACGGTACCGATATGACAGGGTTGTGCGGTGAGGCACCGTTGCTAAACAGCGAGGATTGCATCATTCATCGCCTGCCCATCGGCAGGCGATGAATGATGAACGGCGGAGCGATCAAACATGACTGTCCAAAAACTCCGCCACTCATACATCAAATGGAGGTGGAAACCAGGCACTAACCCATGTTAGCAGTTCAGATACTCATGCTTATATTTTATGGCTGTTAAAATCGCGAATCGCTGCCATACTCAATGGCGGCTCGATAAGGAGTATCAACTTGTGTATTGAGTTGATCAGCAAAGCGCTGATCAATCTGATGAATGACCTCTTCAAATTGCCTTAACGTCATGGCGGTGCGGTCAATATCACTTATAAAGATGGACAAAAACGTATCGTATACCACAGCCGCTTCACATATAATACGATCCTCGGTGTCATCGACCTCCGCCATATCGCCCCCGAAGGGCTGAGCGCCTGATGGTGCGAGTATGATACATGAAATGTTATACTGATGGGCGACTTGGCTCTGAAGTTGGACCCCTGTTGCTGAGTCGGACGCATTCGGTGTATAAGCAGCAAGGTAGGCGTCAAACGATTCCTGCGCCACTATCGTTGACTCATATTCCTTGATGGTGTGTGTGACCCTGCGGGGGACCGCGGCATCGGTAACGAAGCTGCGAAGGATATTATGGAGATCATTTCCTCGCAGAAAGGTTCCGTCCGCCCCATACGGACTCGTCGCTTCTTCCGACCACCCAGCGGGAAGGTCAGCAGCAGTCACAAGATACATGGTAAGATCGGTGCGTGCGCGTGTGGTAGGGCGGAACGGATGAAACAGATCACAGCCGCCTATCAAGCAACTCAGCAGGAAGAAGATCCCAAGTACAAGTATCTTAATGTGCGACTGGCTATTCCATTGCGTAGCTTGCCATCTCACAGGTTTTGGAGGAACCATGATTTACCTTTGTTCACAAACGACCAGGGGTCAATGTTGGACCGTCGTCAATCAGCCTATGGCCCACTGTTCGTGATACGATCATCATAAGGCAGCAGAATTTGCGCAAGGGCCTTTGCCTTTTTGGTTACCTGACCCGGATGATACGGTGTCAGGAAAAGCCTGCTAAAGCGTCTATAAAGTGCAATCCCTGCCTCGATTCCAGCCTGATCGCTGTCTTCATCCCAAGTTCTGGGACTGGTTGGAAAAGGTATAAAACGTCTAGGTCCAACGCGTCGTATCACTATAGGAATACAACCCGGTGCGCCTGGGCCTACAGCATGGGGCGCATAAGAGTCGATACACCAATCCTTATATTGAGCAGCACCAGCGCCTTCTTGCAATTCAAACGCCGTAAATCCAACATGGACTCCGACAAACCCATATAAGAGGTTTCCTGACAGCTCGTGCGTCCATTGACGGCCAAACAAGGTGAGCGAGTTTCCAAATCTCTGTCGATATCCTTGACTGCCACTTTTGACATCAAGCGGCGCACCGGTTTTAACAAAGTTTATCCACATTAAGTATGCCAAAGCTCTATCCCGACCAAAGCACTCTGGGTCGAAGAGATTCCATAGACTGAGCCGCGCTTGGATGGCACGAGCAACAGGGTGCTGCGAGAAATGCCATAGGTCAGCAATCAATTGTGCAAGGGCAGTGTCGAGAAATACGCGTTTTCCGGCACTACTATCAGCTATCAACTGAGCCCGTCTTTTTGCACGAGCAACCGTCTCGGGACTTTGAGGGAGTTGATCAGCAGCTTCAAGAAGGAGGCACCTTGGGGACCGCAAAAATGCTGGCTCCTTGTCACATGGACGTGTGTGAGGGGGAAGCATTGGTGGATCATCTATCTGCTCTCCAGTTGGGTCGACAAAAAGCACCGGATTGCTATACGCGTACTGATACGGGTGCAGGCTGTAGGGCGTTTTGGGAAACCCCGCAAACGGATCGCGCGTGGTCAACGTCCCACTGCCCGGATTATACCACCGGGCCCGCAGGTAGACCACGCTGGTGTC
>JAKSDJ010000924.1 GCA_022360155.1 Chloroflexales bacterium
GCGACGCTCCAGACTCCACAGGGAATATTCGGGCCGTTTTCGTCCCACTGGCTGTAGGAGGAAGCCTATTTATGATTGATACAGCAAACAGCGTAGCGTGCAGTAGCTGGCATGCGGTACGTCATGGCTGGCATCAACTGCACCCTATGCGATGGCGGATGCTGCTGATTGTTGGCTTCGTCGGGCTGGTCGCGCTGCTCGTGCGCAGCTGGGATATTGTCAACACGCCATGGGGGTGGGTCATTGCCGAGGTCATCGCCCCGGTGTGTGCTGCCTGGCTTGGTGCAACCTTGCTCATCTGCGATCCAGGCCTGGAGTTGTATGCAACCACCCCTCCTTCCTTCCGCGGCATATGGCTACAACGCACCTTGCTATGTCTGATACTCTTGTTCCTTTCCGTGTTTGGGTGTCATTTCTCACTCCATCTCCCCGTTCTGTACACCGCCACGCTCTTGATTACGTCGTTTACCGCCTTTATGACCGCTTCGCTGCTCTCATCAGTGCTTGCGGGATGGATATTTGCAGGGTTCGGGGTCACGATTCTTATTCTTGGGCAACTGTTATTTTATCAGCCATGGCTGACTATCGGTCCATACACGCGCCTTTTCTTTTTCCCGTTACAAACCGTCGCGCCGGATAGCTCGCTCCTTGCGCTCAACCGCGGTATGCTCTTCTTCGTCGGCGTACTCTGTTGTTTCCTCCAGTGGCTAGCGATTGGCCGAGAAGAACAGCTCATCCGTCGATGGTTTCGGGGGCAAAGATAGCGGTATGCAGCACAGTTATAGTCGTTCAGAGGAGGCATCTATTGAGGAAGGTCGGTATGAAACCTTGTTCCACTGTCATTTGGCTATTCATCATCAGCCTGATGCTGAGCCAATGCACTGTAGGTGAACGCTCGGAGGATACCGGCGACCTGCAGGAAGTACAACCGGTGTTTCAGGATCCAACTGCAACGACTATGGCGAGCGTCATCACGATTGGCTTTGCCGCGCCAGTCTCTGAGCGCCCACGCTATGCCTCCTTGATGAGCGCCTTTAATACCCAGCACCCCGATATCCAAGTGCAGTTCATCCCCTTGGATTCGGAGCTTGATCTGCAACATATTGCCAAGAAGGCTGATACCGCAGTCCTCCGGTTGCTGCCTGCCCCGAACGTCATGAGTCAGTATCTCGCCGATCTGGCGCCGTTCATCGATGCCGATGCGACCTTTCAGCGTGCAGACTTCTATGCCGGCGCGCTCGAGGCGCTTTCCCACGATCGGGAACTCTACGCTTTGCCCACACGACTCCACGTCCCACTCCTGGCCTATAACAAAACGCTCTGGGAGGCACATGCCCTGCCCGTGCCCAAACCGGACTGGAATTGGAACGATCTGCTCACGAGCGCGGAACAACTCAGCACGTCGTCGCGTGGGTCCGAGCAGGTCTATGGCTTTCTGGATCAAAGCGGCGGCACGCTCATAGCGCTGGGTGCGTTAGGAGCCGCTGGGGTGAGTCCTTTTGCCGCAGGTGACGCAGCAGGACGGTTTGACCAGGCGGAGGCGGTGAGCATCGTGAAGCGCATTACGACACTGATTGAGCAAGGGGTGATTTATGCACCTCTACCATCGCCGGATCAACCTACGAACCCCGAGCGCTTGCAGGCGCTCATCCGTGAGCAGCGGATCGGGATGTGGCCAGCCGAGCTGTTTCCGGCTTCCAGCAGTGCAACCTCCACCTCGTTTCAGATTGGCTATCTCCCAATTCCGCCGCTTCCCCGTCCGCTGCTTTTTCCCAGCGAGGCATATGGGATGAGTAAGGGAACCCAACATCCCCAAGCGGCATGGCGTTGGCTCGCCTTCCTCAGCCAGCAGGCCGTCGTTTCTGTGGGAACCGCGACGTTTGACGAAGTGCCGGCGCGACGATCCATTGCCACGCAAAGCCGGTATTGGGGGCGCCAGGAGGAGGAGTTGCGGGTGGCGCTGACCAAGACATTGGAGTCCGCTGCGCCATCCAGCGCAGGCGCCGTCGATCCCGCCACGATTGAACTGCTTGGGCAGGCAGTTCAGGCGGTGGTTGCCAAAAAACAGACAGTTGAAGTGGCACTCCAAGAAACCCAGACGGTGTTTGAGCAAGCACACCGAGGACACGCCGTCCCTACGGCTACTCCACCGGATCAGCCCTTTGTGGTGCTTCCGCCCATGCCCATTGCTGCTCCTCCCGCGGATGCAACCGTGGTCCGCTTTCGCATCGTGCTCGGGCCGGCGGAAGATCTGATTCGCCAAAGGGTTGAGGCATTCAACCAACAAAACCTGGGGGTGTTCGTCCAGCTTGTAGAGAATACGGAAACGAACAGCACAGCCTCCCTCGCCAACGTCGCGAACACCGCTGATTGCTTTGCGTGGTTTGATCCCCCATCGGCACAGGAGGTAACGGCAACGCTGGATCTCCAACCGTTGATCGATGCTGATCCCACCTTCAATATCAACGATTACCCGTCCAGTGCGCTGCACGCGTTTCGGCACAATGGGAGATTGTATGGGCTGCCCTATGCGCTGACGTTGAAGGTTCTCATTTATAACCAAACCGCCTTTACGCAGGCTGGGCTATCCGCGCCCACCGCTATATGGACACTGGATGAGTTTCTTAATGCTGCGCAACGCTTGACGACTCCTCCTGACAAGGCACAACAGTATGGCTTTGCCGCGCCGAATGAGTGGCTTTTAAAAAATCAGTTGGTGTTCGTTTTAGATCGTTTTGGGGCGACGGCGGTGCGGGGTGGGGACGATAATCCCCAGCCCAACTTCACCGATCCCACGGTCATGCAGGCGATCCGGTTTTACATCGATCTGCTGCGGCAGTATTCGCCCCATCAACGGCTCACCGGCTATATGCCGCAGCGTGATGATACGGAGCTCGGAAACGTCTTCACCGCGATGTTGGAAGGGCGTGTGGGGATGTGGTTCGATAGTGGCGTCACGATTCCACCGGTTTATACCGTGCAGGGCGCACGCCTGGCGATTGCGCCGCCCCCCTTTGGAGAAAGCCGTCTCACGCCGCACGACGTTCGGGCAAACGGCCTCTATATTGCGGCGACAACCAAACAGCCGCAGGCCTGCTGGCTGTGGTTAAAGTATATGAGTACCGACGTGAGCGGGCTCCAGGGGCAATTTCCTGCCCGTTTATCGGTGAGCGAGTCGCCGGCCTTTGCGGCTCAGGGCGCCCCAGGCGCTGCGGACGTTTTTGCGGCGTACCGCCAAGCGCTCACCCAAACGGAACGGATAGACCATGCTGGCGGATCGTTCTATCGCTCAACCATCGATTACTTCTGGTTCTACCAAGCCATTGATCGCGCGCTCCAAGGCCAAAACCTGGAAACAGAGCTTGCGATGGCTCAAGTCCTGACGGAGCGGTACCTCCAGTGCCTTCAAACGAAGGCGCCAGGCAGTGTATGTGCGACCCAGATTGATCCGAACTATCGAGGCTTCCAGCAGTCGTTGCCCTAACAACGCTGCCGGAGCCCACGCCCCGTGGGTGTGGGAGGTGCGCTTGATGCTTTCAGGGAAAGGGAAGCAGCACAGCAGGATGTCGATGATGTGCAACGTACGTTGGGATGGCGCGGTATGAGTGACTCATCTGCGTGTGACCAAAGAATCGCAGAATCGGTTTCGCGAACTGCTGCCGCTCGTATGCGAGCTGATGATCTGTGATTAGTAGAGGATATGAGGTATCTCGCTATCCAGGAAGTATCGGGCTAATTATTCAGCTTTCTGACGTTCGTCTGGAGTCCTAGTCTACTAGGCACATGTCCGGTGTGCCTTCGATGAGGTTGCGAGCCATCGCTCGTAGCCGTAGATCACTGTTGCTTTCATTTCGAGGTATTCA
>JAKSDJ010000100.1 GCA_022360155.1 Chloroflexales bacterium
CAATGCGAAGGAGCGCGCCGAGCGCGTACGCGAAGTGATGGCGCGAGTCGGCTTGCACGAAGCCCAATCTCAGCGCTATCCCCACGAGTTCTCCGGCGGGCAGCGCCAACGGATTGGAATCGCCCGCGCTTTGATCATGGAGCCCAAGCTGATCGTCTGCGACGAGCCGGTGTCCGCGCTCGATGTGAGTATTCAATCGCAGGTGCTGAATCTGTTACGTAACCTGCAGCACGAGTTTGGGTTGACGTACCTGTTCATTGCGCACAACCTCAGTGTGGTCGAGCATATCAGTGATCGCGTCGGCGTTATGTATCTGGGCAAAATGGTCGAACTAGCAACCAGCGAAGACCTCTTCCGCGAACCGCTCCATCCCTATACCAAGGCGCTGATCTCGGCAGTGCCCAGCCACGACCCAACGGCGCGCCGCGAACGGATTGTGCTTCAGGGTGATGTACCTAGCCCAATCAATCCGCCTTCCGGGTGTCGTTTCCACCCGCGGTGCTGGATCGCCAAAAGCATTTGCAAAGAAGAAGAGCCTGCCTTTGAAGAGAAGAAAAAAGGGCATTGGGCGGCGTGTCACTTCGCAGGTCAGTTCTGATCTCTACGCACAGGAACAGCGCCAGTATCGCATATGATATGGCTCTCTGCGGCGCATTCGGCGCTTGCAGAAGAGCTGTAAGCATCAAACGTAAAGCGTAGTATACTAGCAACTACGCTTTACGTTTGATTTTCTTGCGCTTATGATCGAGACACTTGCCGATATCCGCCCTTTCGCCGATGCAGTGCGCACCAATATTGCCCGCGTGATCGTCGGCAAAACACAGGCTGTTGACCTGTTACTGGTTGCGCTGCTCTGTGGCGGGCATGTGCTGATAGAAGACGTGCCGGGTGTCGGCAAGACGATGCTGGCGCGTGCGTTGGCGGTTTCGCTCGGGCTTCAGTTCCGCCGCCTCCAGTGTACGCCCGATCTGCTGCCCAACGATGTCACCGGCGTCTCGGTGTATCGCCAGGACCAGGGGCGCTTCGTCTTCCAGCCAGGCCCCATCTTCAGCAATGTTTTGCTGGCCGACGAGATCAACCGCGCCACCCCGCGGACGCAGAGCGCGCTGTTGGAGGCGATGGGTGAAAGCCAGGTCAGCGTGGACGGCGAAACCTACGCCCTCCCGCAACCCTTTCTGGTTCTCGCCACCCAAAACCCCGTCGAGTTCGAGGGCACCTTTCCTCTTCCCGAAGCCCAACTTGATCGTTTTTTTCTGCAGGTGTCACTAGGTTATCCGTCACTCGAAGAAGAGTTGCAGATGTTGCACGCCCTGGAAAAAGCACACCCCATTGCTGAGATCCACACCGTTGTGGATGGCGTGCTCCTGCCGGAATTGCAGCGCTTGATCTGGACGATACACGTCGAAGACTCGGTGCGTGACTATATTGTACACCTGGCCCAAACAACGCGCCGCCATCCCGATCTGCTGCTTGGGATCAGCCCGCGCGCAACGTTTGCGCTGTTCCGCGCTTCGCAGGCCTATGCCGCCCTTCAGGGTCGCGATTACGTGATTCCCGACGACATAAAAACACTAGCAATCCCTGTACTGCGCCATCGCCTGTTGCTACGCTCCGAGAGCGCACTGCGCGGGCGCAACGCTGTGGCGATCCTTGATAGCGTTTTGGGTGAAGTCGAAGTCAAAATTGAGTAACCTGGCGTCGTAATGAAACAGAACCTTGGAAAGAGAAAGAGCAAGATACTTGACAGATCTTTTGCACATTACACGAAGCGGGGCAGTTGCCACACTAACATTAAACCGTCCAGATGTCCATAATGCATTCAACGCCGATTTGATCGCAGCGCTCCACGCGGCTTGCACCGATTTGGCGCGAGATGCCGAGCTGCGTGTCCTTGTGTTACAGGGCGCGGGGCCATCATTTTGCGCCGGGGCGGACATCAACTGGATGCGCGAAAGCCTTGACTACAGCCACGCCGAGAATCTGGCTGACGCCGGCAAGTTGGATGCGATGCTGGAGGCGCTGGACACCCTGCCGATGGCCGTTGTGGGTCGGGTCCACGGTGCGGCGCTGGGCGGCGGGGTTGGTCTGTTAGCTTGTTGCGACATCGTCATTGCCGCCGAGGGAACCCGCTTCGGCTTCACTGAGGTGCGACTAGGTTTGCTGCCGGCGGTGATTGCCCGCTACGTCATTCCCCATATTGGAGCAGGTCATGCCCGCGCGCTCTTCGTCAGCGGGCAGCGCTTCGATACGGCCAGAGCGCAGGCGATAGGCCTGGTTCATGAGGTGGTAAAGGCGGACAATCTCGATACAACAATCCAGCGCACCGTGAGCGAGTTGCTGCGTTGCGGCCCGCAAGCGGTGTCGGCGGCGAAAGCCCTGGTCAGCGCCGTAACGACCCTTCCCACAGAAGAGGCGCGCAGGTATGTTATCGAGGCGATTGCTGTGGCGCGCATCGGACCAGAGGGTCAGGAAGGGCTGCGAGCATTCTTAGAGAAGCGCAAGTCGGGGTGGAGTAGTTAGCGCCCCGGTTCAACGATTTTTTGCCACGCCGCCTCTATCTGCGCCCACACTTGCTCCAGCGTGCCGCTGTTGTCGATCACTACGTCAGCCTGGGCGATGCGGCTGCTTTGCGGCGGTTGGGCAGCGATACGCTGGCGGGCTTCCGCTTCGCTCATACCCCGTGTTCGTATCAGGCGCTTGACCTGTTGTTCTTCGGCACAGGTCACGACCCAGATTGCGTCAACATCTTTCTTCCAGCCTGCCTCCAGGAGCTTGACCGCATCGATGACCGCAATATGCCTGGGTGGTGCGGGGGTAGGTGTATCGCTGCGTCGTTGGGGCGCCTGGTCAGCCGATTGATCGAGCCAGGCGACGATCGTGGCGTGGACGGCAGGGTGGACAATTTGTTCAAGGCGTTGCAATGCCACAGGGTCGTTGAAGACGATAGCGCCCAGCTTACGCCGGTCCAGCGGCCCATCAGGGCTAACGAGGATATCCGGCCCAAATGCGTCAACAATCTGCTGGTAGACCGGTGTTCCTGGCTGCTGGAGACGATGGGTTACCTGGTCGGCGTCGATCGTGTGTGCGCCAAGCTCGGCCAATATCGTCAACACCGTGCTTTTTCCGCAGGCGATCCCGCCGGTTAGTCCAATGAGGTAGAGGTTGGGATGTTTCATTGAGCGCTCCTGACCCGTGTTGCATCGTACATCTTATGCATCCATCTCCACATATTCCTGCTTGACCAGATTGGCTTCGTCTACCCCGCCGATCTCAAGGAGTTCACCGATCAACTCGGCCTTATGATTAGCGTCTTTGCGGCTCCAGGTTCGGCTCTTGATCTCCAGGTAAGGCCCAGGGTTGCGGTGGCCGATCAGCGTATCCAGATTAACCGCAAAGTCCTCGCCTTTGTACACGATGCGCCAACGCTTGCGCCCTTTCTCTAATTCCACAATGTCGTCGGGCTGGAAATATTCGCGGTAGAAGCGCAGGGTGTAGTCGGCAGGGGCAGTATAGCGCGCCCGCGAGAGTAATATCGCCGATGGGTATTCGCCGCGCCGCCCTTCGGCCATCAGGGTGATGGTATATTTGGGTTTTAGTCGCGCTCCTGGGTCGAGCCGATGGTCCTCACGGATGCGAATGCGCCCGCGTTCGCTATTATGAAAGAGAAAATAGGTGTCATACTGAGTGCGCTCACTGGCCTTGGTGATAGTAATGTGCGGATGCACCAAGAGTTGCTGGATGACTTCCTCGCCGCGTTCACCAAGCTGCGCCTTGACTTGAACCTCGAAAATCTCATCTTGGTGTACTCCGCCGATCGCGAGAATCTTGTCGAGCAGGTTCTGTTCGCGGTTAGCCAAGAAATCGTTGATCCGCTCGGCAATAGCCTGGGCTTGAGCAAGAATCTGTTGCTCATCAAGCGTCAACAACATACGATCGCGCAAGAGAAATTGGCCATCGACCAGAACATCGCGCACATCGGCAGCATATGCGCTGTAGACCAAGTGCGAATAGATGGCGTCGGGGCTATAGGTGTAGCGCGGCGCGCTGTGAAGTTTGCCTAACTCTACAATCGTGATATCGGCACGCTTCCCCGGTTCTAACGATCCAATCAGATGATCAAGATGGATGGCTTGTGCGCCCAGACTGGTCGCTAGCGCAAATGCCTCGCGGGCCGGCACTGCGGTGGGATCACCGCTAATACCCTTTGGAAGTAGCGCCGCCAGATGGATTTCGACAAACATATCCTGGTCATCGTTACTGGCCGGACCGTCGGTGCCTAGGCCAGTGCGCACACCAGCCTCGATCAGACGACGGTAGGGCGCAATTCCGCTGGCCAGTTTGAGGTTGCTGCTTGGGCATGGAACTGCGCCGACGCGGTGATCGTGCAGCAAGAGGATATCATCTTCGGTGGCATGAGTGCAGTGTGCAGCGATGCAGTGGACATCGAAAGCTCCGATCCGTGCGGCGTAGCCGATCGGGGTTACGCCACGCTGCTCGCGGCTTTCCTGGACTTCGCGGGCGGTCTCCGAGAGGTGGGTATTCAGCGGCACATCGTAGCGACGGCACAGCGCTGCCGCTTCACGATAGATCGCATCGGTGCAAGTGTAGGGAGCGTGGGGCGCAACAGTCGGGATAATCCGTTCGTGTCCATGCCACTGCTCGATGAATGTGCGCGCTCGCTCCAGCCCTTCATCGAAAGAAGCCGCATCGGGAGTGGGCAGACGCATCACCGTCTGGCCGCAGATAGCGCGCATTCCGGCTTGATCGGCGGCGCGAGCGACTTGATCCTCGAAGTAGTACATATCGACAAATGTAGTTATGCCGCCGCGCAGCATTTCTGCGCAAGAGAGCAGCGTGCCAATATAGCTGAATTCGGGGTCGACGAATTGGCTCTCGACAGGAAACATATAGCCGAAGAGCCAAACATCGAGCTGCTGGTCGGCAACCAGGCCGCGCAGCAGGCTCATTGGCACATGGGCGTGGGCGTTGATCAATCCAGGGATAATGGCGCAACCGCTGCAATCGCGAATTTCGGCAGCACTGAAGCGGTCAAGCAGTTCGCTGCTTGTTCCGACGGCCACAATATCACGTCCCCGTATAGCCAACGCCCCATCGAAGCAGACGTTCTCGCTGTGATCCATCGCCACGACAGCGCCATGTACGAGCAAAAGGTCCACGGCCTCGGTTGTCATACAATCAATTCCTCCTCGATCAGCTCGTTCCTATGGAACATCAAACTCCTGCTGCCCAACAAACCATTCTCCATCGCTATTCTACCAGATCTGTTGTCGTGACCTTCAACGAAGGCATGTATGTAATGGAGAGGCTTAGGGTTATGATTGAACGATCTTTTGCCTCACAAAAGTATGGTGATACATATATATTTGCCCCCATGCCAAAACCAAACCACTGTGTTATACTTATCGCACTACAATCAATTGTAGGAGATAGCTATGCAGCAAACGGCGCCTACTCGCTTGTCTACAGGGATCGCCGGCTTGGATGAGATTCTTGGCGGCGGGCTTATTTCTCATCGTAACTACCTGGCTCGTGACGGTCCGGGCGCCGGTAAAACAAGGCTGGGCATGCATTTCCTTACTATCGGCGCTGCGATTGGCGAACAGACCTTATTCATTACTCTGGGAGAACCGATAGATCAATTACGCAGCAATGCCAATTTTTTAGGCTTTAATCTTTTAAATATCGAATTTCTTGATCTCAGTCCTTCTCAGGAATTTTTTACCGAAGCGCAGACCTATGATATTTTTTCTCCGTCAGAGGTCGAACGTGAACCAACCACTCAAAAGATTATCGAATACATTGAAAAAAACAACCCAAAACGTATTTTTTTCGACTCAATTACCCAGTTTCGCTATCTCACAATCGACACCTTCCAATTTCACAAGCAAATACTTTCTTTCATACGATTCCTAGCTCATCACGGTGCAACTGCGCTTTTTACCTCGGAGCACAGCGATTCTGAACCAGACAACGATCTGCAATTTATGGTCGATGGCGTACTCAACCTTGATCTGTTGAAAGATCGGCGTAGCATCAGCATCACCAAATTCCGCGGCTCCAATTTCCGTGCCGGCAGCCATGCGATGAGTCTGACCCAAACCAGAATGGTTGTCTTTCCCCGCCTATTACCTGAGGTGCATCGGCGTGTGTTTGCCATCGAAGCGATGCCCTTTGGTATACCGAGCCTGGACGAGTTGCTCCATGGCGGGGTAGAACGCGGAACGACCACAGTCATTACCGGGCCAAGCGGTGCGGGGAAGACAACAGTCGGGTTGCAGTTTATGAAAGAGGCGGCTGGTCGCGGTGAACGTTCGGTGATTTATACCTTCGAGGAGGAGGTCGATATTGTCCTACGTCGCTGCCAACAGATCAGCATCCCAGCACTCGTTATGCAGAAGCGGGTCATCCTCACCATTGCAAAGGTCGAACCGTTACGCTACACTCCTGATGAGTTTGCTGCTCTTGTTCGCCAAGAGGTGGAGGAGCAAGAAACGAAGATCGTGATGCTTGGCAGTATTTCAGGGCGCCAGGTGTCACTATACGGCGCGACCTGTGCGGTTATCTCCATGCGCTGGGTAAGTATCTGACAAATATAGGCGTCACAGTCATCCTGATCAACGAGCTCGAAACGATCGCGGGACTTGTTCAGGCCACCGAAGTCGGTATTACGTATCTGACGGATCATATTTCTTGATGCGCTATATAAAGCGCCGCACACTCGACATGTCAAACTTCGCCGTGGGATCAGCGTCTGCAAAAAGCGCCCCGGCGACTTCGAGAAGAGTACACGCGAGATTGAGATCATAAGCTACGGCATCCTGTTCAGTCAGTCCATGCATGGCTTGAATGGCATTCTGTATAATGCCCCATCCTGGAACGACTCCAAGGATCAGCTCTGTACTTGCTTGGCAAATGTGGTGAGCCGAACTCGCCGCATCGGCTTCTATTACAACCTGTTGCGCCTATGAACCGCGTTTTACTCCTCTTCGAGTCCAAGCGAAATAGCCAGTTACTGGTCGAGTGGTTGTCCGACCAAGCTCAAGTTGTCTTAGTCGAAGGCGAACAATCGCTCGACGAGCCTTTCGATTTGTGCATTGTCGATGGTCGTTCCCTCGATCGACTCCAGACGCTATTACAGAAGCGCAAGGAAAGCGAACAGCCAGTCTTTCTGCCGATCCTCTGTGTGACACCTCGCCAAAGCCTGTGTTCGACCACGAGCGATCTGGCAGCTTGCGTCGACGAAGTGATCGGCAGCCCCGTCGAGAAAGCTGAACTCCTGATGCGGGTGCGGGTTCTGCTTCATACCAGGCAATTATCGCTTCAACTCAACCAGCGCAACCAGGAGTTGACCGCGTTTACGTACGCTGTTACGCACGATTTGCGCTCGCCACTCCAGGTGATCACCAGTATGGCTGAGCTGTTGCTCGAAGACCAGGGAAACCGCCTCGACGACCAAGGGCGCCTAGATCTGTACCAGATTCTCCTCTCTGCTGATCAAATGCACGAGCTAATTGCAGCGTTTCTCTCATTTTCTCGCCTTGGCCGTGAAGCCATCCAAATCCAAAAAGCCTCGCTCCAACCTATTGTCACTGCTTGCATCAATAGCCTCGAAAGAGAGATCCGGGCAAGGAACGCGACTATTCGGGTTGAAGGTGAGCTTCCTGTTGTCTGGGCTGACCCAGTCTTGCTCAAAAGCGTTCTGATCAACCTGCTATCCAACAGTCTAAAATATGTTGCTTCAGATGTCGATCCGTATATTGCAATCTCTGCTTCACATGACAATGATCGCTGTTGTCTGCGAATTCAAGACAATGGTGTCGGTATCGCGATTGAAGATCAGTCGAGGATTTTTTCCCCCTTTGTACGCCTCAAAACGATTGAGCGTCCGGGTATAGGTCTAGGACTTGCAATTGTGCGGAAGTCGGTGGAGTTGATGTCGGGACGGCTTGGCGTGGAGGCAACGCTGGGTGTGGGCAGCACCTTCTGGATCGAGTTGAAGAGCCCAACACCGGACGAGTAGCCTTATGATTGCTTCACAAGCCCTATGCGTGTAGGACGGTTGAGGCGGAACTCTCGTTGACCGACTGATAGAAGCGACGAAGACAACCAACCAAGGCGGATTTCGTTGTATCAGGATGCCTACAAACCCATCTTATTCGATGCTCTATGAGCTGCTGTCCTCCAAGCGAAGGGCTATAATATAAGCATGGCCAAGGCATAGAAACGCCTTTGACCATGCTTGAGTCCGAAAGACAAGCCGATCTACTCCTCGCGTGTTGCGAGAGCTTCCTCCCAGAGGCTTGGTACAACCGCATCGTCAATATTTACGCGCTCTTCCGCGCTTCCGATCTCTATCAGGAAATCGGCGCTAGCGTTCAATGTCGCCATTACATCATCCGTCAGCCCAAGGTTGATATCCTGTAATTGCTCTACCTCCGCATAGGATGGCGAATACAGGCTGGCTTCATGCACAATCCCGCTCTCTGTGCGGGCAGCTTCGCTAAACCAACCATTCACTTCATCTTTGTGCGTAGCCATGTAAAGCGATGCATCTGCAAGGGCAAGCACAAAGCGCTGTGCGATATCGCGGTGCTCATCCAAAAACTCTCTTCGCATAATTACAATGGAAGTGAGTTCATCCGACTCAATAACACGCGCATTTGTCTTGTTCACAACCTGCGTGACATTCGGCTCCCAAAAAACAATCGCATCGACGCTGCCACTCGCCAGAGATGGCTCAAGCTCACCTGTCGCGAGGTTGATAACTGTGACATCTTCATCAGGTTTCAGATCGGCGTTACGCAACCAGCGGAGCAGATGCATATGCGGAGTACTTCCAAATGGCACCGCAACCTCAAGCCCTTTCAAGTCAGCAACTGTCTGAATATCTGAGTCGCCCAGCACCATCAGACCAGAACGCAATGTCCCCAAACTCGCAATAATATTTGCAGGAATGCCTTTGGAGAGCAATAGCGTTGATGGCCCATCTGTTGTCAAGGCTACATCAATCTTATTAGCGGCAAGTGCTTCCATCATTGGCGACCCGTACGGAAATGTATTGATCGTGCTGTTGATCTGCTGTTTCTCCAACACTTCCGTTTTATCTAAAACTTGACCAATATGACCATTGATCAGTGTTGCGACAGGAAAACCGATCCGGAGTTCGGCTGACTCACTTTGCATTTGCAGATCTGTGGCGGCATCCTGTGGCGTATCGGCATTCTGATTGACATCCAAATCCTGCTCTGCAGCAGCATCCGGGGGTACGTCTGTATCTGCTCCTGCTGAAGACGATTGACAAGCTGACATTGTCAAGAACAGGACAAACAGCAACAACATTCGAGCGATGCCAGATACATGGACCAATTGCCTCCGCTGCTTCTGACCGAAACGATGACCTTGGTTTCTGTTATCATCAACTTGGAAACGAAGCATTGCAACCTCACTATAGCATGGCATAAGACGTTCCAAACGAAACAATACAACAAGCTACACGGACAGCAAACATGCACACACTTCATCGCTGCAAGCTACACCCGTTGCTATGGCTGTGATACACCTGCAAGCGGAAGTAAACGCAAGTCTGTAAAGTGTTCGAAGCCAGCGTTACCCACCGCATAGATCTGCCGTATCCCATGGCGTTGCATCACAGCAACGTGCGTACAAACACGCGGTGAACAATGTGGATATTGAATCATTAAGTCGTGAGCTCGGCATAAGTCTTCTGCTGTCACAGGCAAAATGCGCTCCATAAAACCCCAAAATGCCGAAAAAATAGGAGAAGGAGCCCAATCGGCAATCTCCTGCAACACGAGTGCATCACTCAGGCCACGAAAGGCGCGCTTGCCTGCCATCCCTAGAATGGCTGGCGCATAGGCCTGTCCAATACGCGCACCAGACGTCAATGCAATACTCGTGTCAACAAAAACAAGTTCTGAAGACATATTCACTGCCTGTAGCCGGGAAGTGCGTTGCGCGGTAATAGCATGATCACTCATAGGATGTTTCCATTCTTTTTGTTCTTATACCAATTCAATATGAAAACCACGCATGTCATGCTGCGCCCTTCGCAGAGTTCATCCTGAGCGCAACCAAAGGGCGCAGTACCGACGCCGCGAAGCATCTCGACTGCTGTTGCTGCGCCCCTCGCAGAGTTCATCCTGAGCGCAGCCAAAGGGCGCGGGGTGACACGATGCAGAATGTCTCAGTCGAATTGGTATTAGCAGGATAGTGCCATGACCGCGCTACACTACGACTGGTGAATAAATAGATTTTCACGCGGGTCAACATCGTAATAACTCTGTTTGAACAGCGGATCAATCTTCTCCCAATCTGGGCGACCCATTGTAATCAAATGAATACGCCGTACATTGCTGCGGTTCAGCACACAATGATAGTTCTCATCCACATTCAGAAGGAACCCGCGCCCAGCCCGCCAGGGTATGCACCCATGCCTTTCATACAGAAAAGCGAACCCCTCTGGATGATTGAGCGCAAAACTGATCTTGTGGCTGTAGTCAGCATTCTCTTTTCGCCCAATATGTGGAGCTGCAAAACCGCCTGGTTCAAGCATCGTGAAGCGCGCACGATACAATTTGGCATAGGGGAACGACTCTAAGAATGCCTTTGTGACTGGGCTTTTGTGCGCAACTTCTGTCCACTGATAGGGAGCAGAGTCTTCATGGTCATACCCATACATATTGGCGCGATCAAATTTATGCATATCGCCATCAATCGCATGGAGGCAGATCGTTTTCCACCCTTGTTGCGCGGCATCTTCTTGCTTCTTATCCTTGCCCCACAGCGTTGGGTAGTCCTGCTCGATCATGTGCTCCGTCCAGGCGAGCGCCTCCTGGAACATCTCCGCGCAAGGCACCTCGATGGCTAGCTTGAGCCAAGGCAGCCCGCTCTCCTCATAGATCCAATGCGCATCTTTCCCGGCCTCACGCTCCAGATATTGAGGATCAAGCGATTGTCGCTCGTTCCGTGTAACAAAGTCCTGCACACTGCGGGGAAATTCTTCCAGACTTCGAAGGCTCATTCTTTACCTCTTTTGCTTTGTTCTTGTCACTTTGCGCCAACTTACACGGCTTGCGCGCTCATGCGAAGAACAACTACTGTCAAGTCCTTCTTAGAAACTCAAGAAACCTTTGCAATGCGATAAGATTGTACGGCTGCACCCACAAAACCCCATCCAATATCATTGTGCGTCTCCTCAAATGTTCGGTTGGGCATTGTTCTTAGCTGCTCTGCCTATCCTTGAGTAAGACGCACCTCGCCGCTTGATCATCGTTCTACAAGACCCCCGATGACTCTAAGGCGCTACGTATGTTTATGATGGCGATATGTCGTACATGGCGATACCTGTTCGGAGTACCTGTTGCGAGTGTTTGAACACCATACGCACGCATCGTTGCGATGTGAAGACGTTCGCGCGATTTCAGAGAAGGATATTCAATCCCAAGCCACTTTGCAATGAGTAATTCTTTTTCAGTGACAGCAAACACATCTGTAAGCGCCTGCTGTAACAACTCATTCAATTGGTAGCCATAGGCTGTGTCGCCAGCCAAGTGATGCTCATAAACAACTTGCTGTAATGCATAGACATCGCTCACGAATGGAAGATTGGTTCGTTGAAGCTGCTGGATAACCGTTTCGTATGTTCCCATACCCAGTCGCTGCACAGCATCGTGTAACGCAGTCGGGTCTAAGAAGATCTGCGGATTCCCAGGGTCCATTTGTTTCTCCTCTCTGGGATCAGAACATCGCGCGTTATCTGTTGTAAACACACAACTTAACTTTTCTAATCTTCTTTTAACAGAACAACATACTCCAATTCAGCAAACTCTCGGTATGTACTCTCTGTAACTGCACAGACCTTACAAATATTGGCGCGCTGCATCACAGCCGCATGCAAACACTCACGCGGCGACACGTGTGCATAGCGTCGCCTCAACACACGCGACTGCGCAAAATCGTCTGCAGTGACCGCTATAACTTCTGTGACAGCGGCGCGATACACTTCCAGCGCGTGAATAACCTGATCTGGCTCTAACAAGTGTGACAAAATGTCTTCGACTTCCTGAAGACACAGCGTGTCAGTAACCAAAGCTTGCTCGCGAGTCAAGCCCTGATTCAGAATGGCAACGGCCCAGGTATAGCCGATATTGCCGGCAGCGTGTACCACAACACTTGAGTCAAGAAAAACTAACTCTTTCCCAAACATGTTTGCATCAACACCATTTCCATTTCAGGCCAGCTTTTTACTGGCGCTTCTACTTGACGCAATCGCTCAGTCATATCCAACAGTGTTTCTGTTCCAGGGCGACCTAACCAGAGGCGCACAAGCGACTCAACCCACTGGTCTGGTTGGTGACCAAGCTGGTGCGCAAGTTCGCTAATCAATTGCCAGGTATCCTCATCAAATTCGATGGTGACAGATGAACTCATTAGCTCTTCTCCTCATTTTGGTATGTTGTTGACATCTTATGTAGAAGTAATTCATCCATCTCTTCGCGCAGTGAAGCAAAAATACGTTCATGCATCTCATGAAAGAGCGGGGTATTGCGCCAACCATGCTCACGCTTGTTCGCCTGCGTTATCGACAAAATATCTTTGATGCGACCTGGGCGGCGACTGAAGAGGATAATCTGATCGCTCAAAATAAGCGCTTCCCGGATATCGTGTGTCACCATAACGCAGGTAAATTCCAACTCCCGACGCAATCGCAAGATCTCTTCCTGTAAAATCTCACGGGTCAGCGCATCCAAAGCAGCAAATGGCTCATCAAGCAATATTACCCGCGGCTCGACTGCCAGGGCGCGGGCAAGTTCGGCACGCTGCCGCATACCGCCTGAAAGCTCATGGGGGTACCGATCCGCAAAATCGGACAGCTGAACCAGCGAGAGGTATTTGTCAATCAACGTACGTTGTGCGCGGCGCGGGATAGATTGGGCCTCCAATCCAAACGCAACATTCTGTGCAATTGTCAGCCAGGGAAATAACGTACGCTCCTGAAACATCATCAGACGAATAGCTTCGGGCTTCGTGACCAGGCTGTTCTGATGGAGAACCTGCCCGTTGGTTGGTGAAAGCAGGCCAGCAATAATGCGCAGCAGAGTCGATTTTCCACATCCATTGGGGCCTAGTATTGTCACAAAATCGCCAGTCTTGACCGTGAAAGAGATCATATCGAGCACACGAAGGGGTTTTGAATTACCTTGATATTGCATCGCAACATCTGTTACGCGGATTTCGTCATCATGCATAGATGGCAATCTCGTCAATGTCAAACCTACTAAGGATACTCTTTAGCTCAACATCGGGTGCATTCCAGATATATGCTGTTAGGAATCTATTGCCAGGGGACAAGTATTTTTTGGATTCGATAGAGTACCGTCGTCATAGTTGCACCAACCATTCCGATCACGATCATGCCTATAATGACTCGCGCCGTTTCGAGTAGTGAACGATTGAGCTGAATCATATAGCCAAGGCCAGAGCGCGCAGATACAAGCTCTGCAGCTACAACTGCCATCCAGGCAACCCCTAATCCAATACGGAGACCAGTCAAGATTGAAGGCAGCGCGGCAGGCAGCGTAACTTTCATAATGAGCATACGCTTCGACGCACCCATGCAACGTGCAGCATCGATGAAACGTCGATCCACACCTGCAATTGCATCATATGTACTGAGGAAAACCGGGAAGAATGCCCCAATGGAGACAATAAAATAGCTTGGTGTATCGCCAATCCCAAACCAGAGAATAGCTAAGGGGATCCAAGCAATTGGCGGGATTGGGCGGATCAGCTCAAGAACCGGATAGAGCAAACCAGATATCCAGGTGCTTGCACTCAGAAGAGCGCCAAGGACAATACCACAGACAGAAGCGAAAAGAAACCCTATTGTGACACGCTTGATACTCACAACTAAATCTTCAACAAGCACACCCTGGACCGTCATTTCAATAGCAGCTTCACTAACTTCCTGTGGTGTTGGCAGCAACACCGAATTCACATCCGGCTGACTGGCAATGATGTGCCATATGGTGAGCATACCCGCTAACCCAACGAGGCCAAGCACGAATCTTACAATCCGATGGTTATTCATAGCTATAGGAAACAGGCGCATAGTGTGTATTTCACTGCGTTTATCTCA
>JAKSDJ010000897.1 GCA_022360155.1 Chloroflexales bacterium
CCGCTCACAAACCGTGTCTTGCAATGAATCGGGTTTCTTGTCGGCATCTAGGTGAGCGCCAACCGTCTGCAACTCAGCGCGGGTCAGCCAGAAGATGTCTTCTGCGGCGGCGAGTGCGCCGGTTTCAACTATGCGTCGTCCCAATTCCAATGCACACTGATACAATGGACGCCAGGCTAGCCCCAGTTCGAACATAGCATCTTCGCGCAGGCGAGCCATCTCTTGCGCGTTGACCAAAAGAGCGCGGAACTTTCGGCGCTGTTGGCGGCTGAGTCGTAACGCGATGGCGGCAAGAGCTACGGTTTGTTCCGTCATCATGCGGCGTTGCCGGGCATAAGGCGACTCCTGGCCGGCCAGGTAGCCCTGCACCGCCTTCAACACCGGTCGAGGATCATTGTCCAACGTCGGCCAGAGCGGGTCCAGCGAAGCAATCTGATAGCCGAATCGATCGAGGTGCGTCTGGAGATGCTGTCGAAACTCTCGGCCCGGCGCGGTATCAGCCAGAGCTTCCATCACATCACGATCCGTAGTGCTTAGAATGTCGACTACACCAGGCAATGCGCGAGCTGCCTGGGCCAATGCATAGACCGAGCGTTCGGCTTCCAGCGGACGGTTCTCTTGCCCGCGCAGGAAGATCTCCGGCTCTGGGTCGCCGCTGCGGCGGATCGAACGATTATAGAATGTGGTGAAGCGACCTTCACGATCGATAATGACTCGGATGATCATCCCGAGATGGTTCCAATAGCGCCCGCCGGCCAGAATCAGCCCTTCCATACGCTCTTCGAGTTCTCGCGCTGTGAGCATAGTCGGCTCGGGTCGACAAAGAGCTGCAACGGTGGTGCGATAGCGCTGGAGCGCGGCAGGCCACTGCTGCACCGACTGCATATGCGTTCTGACACTGCGGATGAAACCGAGCGCATGGTGCGGGCGCAGGTGTAGTTCCAGGCGACCATAGATGTGCCCATTCACGAAACGGCCCATCGGCCAGGTGAACAGGTCCGCTATACCAAACTGCTCCCCCAGTTCGTACATGGTGTTTTCCACCAACGGCATAACAAAGGTTTCCATAAAAGGGCTAACCGGCTCGGTGATAAACTCCATGATGCCGCCGCCACGCAACCACATGCCCGGCATGGGCGGCTCCCAACGCACCGGTTCGGGCGGCAGGGCCGTGATGGGCCGAGCCTGGACAACCGCAAACGTCCCATCGGCCAAAGTCCACTCTACATCGATAGGCGTTGCAAACAGTTCCTCGATTTGCACGCCAAGGTGCATCAGTTCGGCAGCCTCGCGATCAGCGAGCACCGGCGCACGGGCGCGCGCAGCGGGAACTGGCTGCGTCTCCGTGCCGCCCACAACACGCACAGTCATCACATGCTTGTCGCCTGTCTCCCGTGTCAACACACGGCCAGTCGCTTTGTCTACGATTAGCGTATCTGGCGTCACGAGGCCGCCGACGATAACTTCGCCCAGGCCCCACGTGGCATTGATCACGGCCTGATTGCGCCGCCCGTTAATCGGGTTGGCAGTAAACAAGATGCCCGCGGCTTCGGCAGGCGCCAGCATTTGGACCACAACAGCGATGCTGAGCGATTGCAGCGCAATATCATGCTGCGCCCGGTAGCCAATAACCCGCCCCGTCCACAACGACGCCCAACAGCGCTTGACAGCCTCCTGTACTGCACTGACGCCTTGAATATTAAGAAAGGTCTCCAGTTGACCGGCAAAGGAGAGATCCGGCAGATCTTCGGCAGTAGCCGAGGAACGTACCGCCACCGGCGGGTTATCGCCGGGCAACGCGGTATATGCCTGCACAATAGCTGCGACAATATCCGCAGGTATCGTCGCCTGGGCGAACAGGTCTTGAATAGTTTGTGCGGCCATCTCCAAGGTAGCCGGTTGAGCGGCATCAACCGGCGCAAGCGCAGCCAGAATACCTGTTTGCAGATTATTTTCGGCCACAAACCTTTGATAGGCGGCCGTCGTTATATGGAACCCGCTGGGTACGGGCAGATCGGCAGCGGCGAGACGAGACAGCGCAGCGCCTTTACCGCCCGCCGTTGCCACCGTCGCCCGTGGGTCATTGAGGGGCAAGATATATGTAGCGATCATGGATTTCCTCTACACAAGAACAAGTATACTAATTGGTTTTTTCGTTGAAATGACGCAAACGGTTGTAGCGCCGTATCGAAGTTGTTGGGTTTGAACTTGTCATTGTCGTGTTCCTTTTAGCGGACCAGTTCTGGTCGAGCAGGTTTGCTGCGGAGCCAACAGAAAACATAGAGCAAAGCGGGCGTTATGGTTAGCAAGAAGTACACAAGAAAGTTGGCGCCGGCGGTGAGGGCAAAAAACACGGCAGCCCCCAGAATGATCAAGCCGCTGCCGACCGCTTCCCACTTCAACGCAATCAGAAACCCCAACAAGAGAACCAGATGAGCAATTTGGGCAACCCAGACATCGAGCGGGGGCATATTGCTGACGTCTGCAAAATAGGCAAGATGTTCAATAAAAAAAGCGCCCCAGAGGACAAAAAGCCCTAGTCCCGTTATACGGGCGACCCAACGAACTATTATGACAACTTTTTGATTGGTCATCATCGGATATCACCTCATTTCGAGTCGGTATGAAGGCTGCTTGCTCCTCTAACATCATGTGATGCGCCCCAACCAAACCGCTGTTCAGACTTCGTACTCATAGTGTTCGTCGTGATCCTTGTGCTCACGGTGCAACAGATAGGGCACAACCAGGATCACTGCAACCAGGTTGGCGATCAGCGGGAGCAGCAAGCCGGGATCTTTGCGCAACGCCCAGCCGGTGGAATTGATCGTTGCATAGGCGAGCGCCCCCAACGCACACAGCGCCATCCCGCGACTCCATGGGAGGCGCAGCCACAGGCTCACACCAGCCGTCAGCGCCAGAGCAGCCATAAGCAACTCGGCAATCAAGTGCAAGATCGGATAGTTGCCTTCCTGATAGACCATCAGCCCGGCAGGAAACGCACCATGGGCCAGACTTGTCGCCCAGATGACCAGAATCATCAAGCCGTCGGCGACCAGGAAAACACTGAGCAACTGTTCTTCCCAGGCGCCGCCGACGGGCCGCTCCGCAATGAATTGGATCTTCATCGTTATACCGCCTTACTTCACATGTTGAGAAGCCCCGCCATGTTTTCCCAAGGAAGATACCTTTATGCTTTCCAGCGTAGTACAAATCAGCCACTGCTTCGCCCAGCTTGCGGAGAGATTTTGACCTGGGCACATGGGCGGTTTTTTTCCTGGCTTAGCGGCCAGGATGGTGACAAGAGGCGCGTATGAAACGACACGGTTCTCCAACGGAGAGACCGAGGTAGACGGCAGGCATACGGCTGCTTGCCGCAACCCTGCCCATGGCATGTCGCTTGTCATCCCGCTCCCCTTACAGCTAAAGATGAAACATTTACAGCAAACACGGGAACCTTATCTTATAATCCAGCGTCTCTAAGGCAAAGTTTGGTTGTCTCAAAGTTAGGGCCTTCGTTCCCCATAACAACCTATGTCTATACCAGGAGGATATATGTTTTTGCAATTTCAAAGGTCGCCTCTTTCTAGGAGTCTATTCGTTGCTGTTGTGCTACTCTGCGCAACAACGGCCTGCGGCGCGTCTGGCAACGGCTCGGATACGTTGAATACACCGGATCAAACGATCGCAACGGAGCAATCCACTCCTCAAGCCGCCCCATCACAAACTCCCCCATCTGCAACGCCAAATTCTCCAACGAATGCCTCGTTTGCTGGTAAAGAGTGGAACTTAGCGCAATTTGGAGCGGCAGATCAGGTGACAAAACCACTGGCCGACGCGCCGATTACAGTTCTCTTTCAAGCAGATGGAACAGTTAGCGGAAACGCCGGATGCAACTCATTTTTCGGGAATTATACGATCAGTGAACAGTCCTTACAGATGACTGATATGGGGGGAACACTGATGGCATGCGAGGAGGCGAAGATGCAGCAAGAAGAGCAATTTCTTGCTGCTCTACGAACTGTGAGCACATTTAAGCTTCAGGATCAAGAGCTGACGCTCCAATATGATGGCGGCGCCCTTGTGTTTACATTGGCGCCCTCCCGCACCGATCAATCACTTATTGGTCAGATATGGAACCTTGAAGGGTTTCAGGAGGGCAACATGATCCAATCGCTCCTTAACAATACTACGATTACAATTGAGTTCAGCGAGGATGCAATCCAGGGGACAGCCGGTTGTAATAGATATAATGCTTCATACACGATGCAGGAACAGCAACTAACGATCGAAAATATAGCCTCCACCAAGCGCGGGTGTCCAGATAGCGCAACTATGGAGCAGGAGCAAGGGTATCTCGCAGCGTTACAAACGGTCACGGAGTGGGAGATTAGCGGTGATCGACTGATTCTGCAACATGATGGAGGGGGGTTACATTTTATAGCCAGTGAAACGTGAGAAGGGTTAGCGCTATGACTGCATAAGGCGCGTTTCAATCCAGCTTTATATTGGTATGCTGAGGCGCTGATCAGCGTCTCAGCGCCCCACAAGCTCCTCGGTCAGGCAATGTGCAACGCCTTCCCTCCCGGATCTTCCACTTTCAACCTGAAAATGCAGCACACTTCCTATAGAAAACCAGAAAATAACTAAGGATCGTAGCAGTTACAAAATGAATCGATAGATCTTTAACTTTAGCATGAAATTGCAATTATTGACGATCAGCTCAATTCTACTATTAAAATTGGATATACAGCAACAAAATAGTACTCATCGATATCGTGCAAGGTACAGCAAATTCTAAATCCGCCCAAAACAACCATGTTGCATGTGCTTCAGAAGCAGTGTATAATCCCTGAAGACACAAAATACATTCCATAAATAAGATATCGCCATCTGTAGTATACACCATATAGTACGCAAGCCTACGTACTTCATTATCATCCAATTAGTACAACAACGAGACCTCCAGACACACCTCGTTGGAACGCCGTCGAACATGTCACCCTAAGCGTAGCGAAGGGTCTCGCACCCGCTTACCAGGAGATTCTTCACTTCGCCAGTCCTGAGCGAAGCCGAAGGGTTCAGAATGACATGGCTCATTGTAGTATTAGATACTATTTTCATAGAGCAACTCTATTTGAGTTGTGCAGCCAACGCTGTAGTGTATTCAGACCTTACAGGGAGAATCCGCTGAAGACGCTACGATATAAAGTTTACGAGTGTGGCAAAATCACCATAATATATAACAAAATGGAAACAAAAACGGCCTTATGAGCCAAATTCCTTTTAAATCTATTCTTTTCCGGAACATCAATAGCATATATGCTATTGATAGCGCCGCTTGGGCGCATTGCCGATCGTATTAGTCGCGGGCGCGTAGGTGACAGTATCTTCGCAGCGCACACAAGCTCCGTGTCACCTACGCACGCGCGTACGAGCGGTCTGGCATTTCTGAGTGCAGTGATTGATATTATGCGCTTGTTAGACTCGGTTCTGTTTGGCGCAGTATGGACATGGTATGGAGAGCAGAGCGCGGCGATCGTTTTTACCATAGCGTTGCTGATCACAATCGTTGTTGCACGTACGTATTTTCTGAAAGGACCAGATATCTATGGGACAACCCAAGCTTAAACCAAATCCAAAGACGCCCAACTCGAGAACCCAACGCGGTTTGTCACAGCAAGCGATTCTCATCAGCTTCGCCTCGGTTTGCGTGTTCTTGGCTGTCGCCTATGGCGTGTGGGCGCTATCGAAACCACCCGAACCGCTGACAGCGGGCATGCCCGGTGTAGCACCGGCAGTGGAAGTGCCAACGGTGGGCGCCCCCAGTGTGCTGCCAACGGTGGAAGCGCCAACGATGACGGTGGGTGTGCCTGGTGTGCTGCCGGCGGTGGAAGTGCCAACGGTGGAAGTGCCCGGTGTTGAGGGCAGCGCGTCGGGGATCGCCGAACTGCGCAGCAAGCCGCACCTGGTTTTTCGGAGCACTGCGTACGGCACAAGCTCTGGTTTGATGTCGGTGGTTCCGCTGGATAATCCCAGCGCGACACGCATGCTAACCGATCTGGTATGCGAGCGGGCGTATATCACGCGAGAGCATGGCCTCTGCCTGGATGACGTCTCGGCGCATATCATTGATGCCGACATGCAAATCCAGCACACTATTCCGCTGGAGGGCTTTCCAAGCCGAACGCGGGTATCCGCCGACGGTCGCTACGCCGCAATGACCCAGTTCGTCAGCGGTCACTCGTACGCTGACAGTACGTTTTCTACCCAGACGAACCTTATCGATCTCGCCAACAACAGCGTCATCGCCAACATCGAAGATTTTGAGGTGTGGCGAGATGATACGCTGTTTGGCGCGCCAGATTTCAACTTCTGGGGCGTTACCTTTGCGAAAGACAGCAACACGTTCTATGCTACGCTCAGCACGGATAACAAGATGTATCTCGTGTTGGGCGATATTAGCAAAGGTTCGTTCACGGTTGTTCACGAAGGAATAGAATGCCCCTCATTGTCGCCAGATAACACGCGCGTGGCTTTTAAGAAGAAGATGGACACCCCCGACGATCAGTTGATCTGGAACATTGCTGTCTTGGATCTGCAAACTATGGAAGAGACCATGCTGGCAGAAACGCGACACGTCGATGATCAGGTCGAGTGGTTGGATAATGACCATGTCATGTATGGAGTCGCCGAGCAAAATCCAACCCAGGGTATTGGCGATAATCTGTGGGTTCTTCCTGCCGATGGCAGTGGCGCCCCCGAACTGTTCGTCTTCAAGGGCAATTCTCCGACAGTCATTCATTAAACGCAGCAACACAAGCGGTTGAAGAGATGATGAGGCGATGAGTTGAAGACTCGATGAGCTGAAGAGACGATGAGGCGATGAGCTAAAGCCATCGCCTCATCGCCTCCTTGTGTCCTCGGCTCGTCGCCTCCTCCCTTCTTCCCTTCCGCAGCTCGTCGCCTCCTCGCTTCTTCAGCTCGAGCTACCAGACACCCGGCAGCAGTCGATAACGCACTCGCTGCGTGTAATCCTTGTAGCCGCCCAATTCTGCCTGCAGCATGCGATCTTCCAGCGCGGTGCGCGCGATTATCAGCAGCGCGGCTAGCCCGCCAGGAATAAACGCCCAGAGCGAACCGAGCATCAGCGGCACGCCGAGCGACTGCACAATCGCGCCAATATATCCAGGATGGCGTACGAATCGGTATGGCCCGCTGGTGCAGACCGTCTGCCCGCGATCCTCCTGAATGCGGGCGATCGTGGCAAAGTAGGCGTTCGAGATCAGCGCCCAACTGAAGAGCGCGCCCCCTAGAATCAGGGCCATCGCCCCGACGATATGATACACAAGCGGGAATGGCGCGGTCCACCCCAGGCGCTGATCAAGCCCGGCGACAAGCAGCACGCCCACAAAGTACATGATCGCCCACAAACCGCCGACGACCTTGTCCCAATCGCGCATTCCCTCAGATCTCGCCCGCTCGGACACAATCGCCGGATTGTAACGTAGCAGGAACATGGAATTGACCGCAATCCCCAGCAGACCCACGCCGAGAAAGACCCACGCCCAGATCCAATCGAAACGGCCCGCTGCGAGAAATACTATCGCAGCCTGCAAGGCGATAGTCAAAGCGATCTGCACGAACCGCTTCGCAATGCCAGCCTTCAAGCCTGGCTCCAATGGTCGTTTGTTGTGTGATACATTGAGACTCATCACAATCTCCCTGTTTAGCGCTCGAACATCACACAAACCAGAGTAAAACGGAAACTTCCCGCCTGCGTCGAGCATGAAGGGAGTTTAACACCTGTCCAGGTGACCAGTTTTTCGCCTAGCCAGGCGATTAGGATCGCGACCGACGCGCTGCCTGCTATCCCAATTCACTCAGACGCTCGGCCACAGTCTGCAACAGCGCCTCGTCGCGCTCGGTGATGCCAATCTCGGCAAGTGATTGCGCGACGGCTGTGATCTGCGGGGTAAGCGACGAGGACGCGAGCGCAGCAGGTGATTTCTCCACGCTCTGCGCCAAGCTCGCCGCGGCGGGCATTTGTCGCGTCACCGCCATTGTATCGTCCAGGCTCCACAATGGCGCCTGGCGCAGTCGCATCACCGCCTCCCAGCCATACAGCCGGGCGAGGAAACGGGCATAGCCTTGCGCCGCGGCATCGAGGCTGTGTTCCATGACGATATAGTCGCGAGCCTGGCGGCCCATCGCAACGGCAAGGTCGGGCCGCGTGGCCAGCAGTCGGCAATAGGCCAGGATCAGATCCCCCTCGCTGGCATCGGGATCAACCTGAGCAACCACACCATGGGGCAATTCGGCGAATGCGCCCGTCGCGCTGACCAGGGTGGGGCGACCCGCACCGAGCAAACGCAGCAGGCTGGCGCTGGTCTCGCCCGCCGTCGGATAGCGCAGGTTCAGGCAAATATCGGCAGCGGCGACGTAATCCTCGAAGGCGGCGCGCGGAACATAGCCGGTAATCTGCACCGCGTCTTCCAGGGCCATGCGCTGCGCCAGACCGGCAACGTCGTAGTGCGACGACACGCTGCCAACCAAAAGATAGCGCGCTTCCGGCCAGGTCTGGCGGAGCTCCGCCAGCGC
>JAKSDJ010000047.1 GCA_022360155.1 Chloroflexales bacterium
ATCATACAGATAGAGGCCCTGCTTGGTAATCGCCAACAGACTATTATCTTCCCAGGCGAGGTCATACACCGGACCCTGAAACGGCGCCCGCACCGGGGTCCAGCTTTCACCTGCCCAATGGATTACGCGGCCCCGATCCTTATTGGCGCCGGTCAGCTCGGCTGCAAAGATCGTGTTTTCAGAAGCTATAGCAAGACCTATGAGCCAGGAGCCTTTTTGGAAGGGCGTCTTTGTCACGTTTGCCTGATCGACCAGAGCAATACAAGAGTCCTCGGTGTCGATTAAATAGGCGCGTCCTTCATAGACCACAGGCCGCTCCGTTGTCTTCACATCCGTCTGATGGAGCGTATCGTCACTGGGCGTGTACCAAAAAGAGACTGGCGCGCCAGCAATCAGGCAACAATCCTGGCCCATCGGAGCGATGAAGGCGCCCTCCTGACCAGTGGCGTGGATATTAACGCCGCCCTCGGGATCAATCGTCAGCAAATCGCCCCCAACACGCGTGACGAGCATACGATCATCTGGGCACACGAACAGATCGATCAGGGGATCCTCGCTGTCATTGACATAGTGCGTTCGCCACGCCTGCCCATCGAAGCGTACCACCCGGCCTGGGACATGGCCTGAAATCCGGGAGTTGAGCAGTGCAACCATCCCTTTCCCGCGCGAGACCAGGGTTGCCAGTTCATACGGCGGCCCGGCGTGGAGCGCTGCTATATCCTCGTAGAATCCCCAGCGCATCCACCCCTCTACGAAGCCGACGAGAGCGAACAGGGCCAGTATCAATGGCGGGAACCACAGCGCCACCGCCAGAGTCAGCAACAGATCGCGCGGGTCGAAGGCAGTGGGGCCATTCTGCACAAGCCTCAGCACAACGGGAAACAGCATAAACCCCAGAAGGACAATCAAGACATACACAAAACCACTACCCGTGAAGCGCATACCCAGGTGCCGCAGGGCGTAGCGCCAACGCCCAAGCGAGCGTACTTCTTGCCAGAAACGCTGTTTCTCGTGGTCCCAGGGAACTGCGCTTGGGAGCTGGCGTTGCAGGAACGGATTATCCATACATTAGACCTTTCCATTGTGGGTGAGGGTCATGACAGCTTGGTTATATCCTATGGTCCAAGAGGCATCCACACCCACACCTTTGGCTTGCGCGGATGCACAAGCGCATGAACAGAAGAACCAATGGATATCGATTGCGAGAACCGGCGCTTACGATATACCAATCCGCCAAATCGGCGCTATCTACGGTCGATTGAGCTGTAATAGAAGGCCAACGCCGCAATGCGTCGGCGCGGCTTGCAGCCGCGCTGGCGTCTGTTATGCAAAACGGCTTAGTCGATGAAGGAAGCGCAGTGTAAGCCGATTGTGTCCGGGTGGAACGTGTCAACGTTCCAACGTGCTAACCTACTCACATTTCAACCCCAGTCCTGAGCCCTTCGGCTTCGCTCAGGACTGGCGCAGCCGAAGGATGCCAACGTTCGGCGCGATCGGCGGTTCAGTGGGGAGTATGGCGCGCTGATGGTAAGATGCAGGGGCGACCTATAAAAAGTCGGCACGTATCACATTGATGTCAAACGGGGTCACCGTACCGTCGGGCGCAAAGATCACCACGGCCTCGGCCCGCGCGGACGGAACGCCGCGCGCCGCCGCGTGCAGCGTGAACAGCTCATAGAGATCGGGCTTGGTGAGTGTGGTCAGCGCCTGGCCCATCAAAAGCATCCCTTTCTGGTTGCCTTCGACATTGTTGTACCAACGCGGGTTGCGGCGCAATGCAAGGTCAGTCCAGATCACCTTCCGCTCCGCCAGATCCAAAATGACCGGCAGGCAGATCCGCGTGTCGGTCGCCACATCGATCTTATCCTGCACGGTCGCCGGCTCGAAAATCTCGCCCGAGCCGGGCGTCTGGCGGATCATCCAGCCAGCATAGCACTCCGGCAGGTTACAGAAGGGCTGCGCGGTATAAGAGTTCAGCGCCATCACCACGTAGCGGCCCCCGCATGCCACTATCGAGTCAATATCGAGATCGATGAATTCGCTGGCGCCGTTCGGCGCTGTGACGATGTCGCCGCTGTGGGCGGCTTGGTAGCGATCCGATTTCAAATTGGTGTAGGAGATGTGTTCCAGATAGCGCCACGCACAATCGTAGAGCACCGCCGACAGGTCGATATCAACCCGTCCAGTGGGTTTCTCGTTTACCACTCCCTCTTTCCAGTACAGAAAGAAACGGATCGTCGATCCCTGCGGCAAGGGCAGTCGCGAGCCGCGCGGGATCGTCCGGAGCGCTCTGCTCGCCGACCGCTGGGTGAAGGGGACCGGATAGTCGCGTAGCCGCGGGTCGACGAATACCCGCCCAAGCGGCGGCAACGCCCCAAAGCGCACGAGAAGCGTTTCCCGACAGATTGCCGTCACTGCATGTCGCGCCTCGTCGTCGATCGACGGAAGCGTGTTCGCAATCGTATAAGCTTTTGCCGCGTCGCCTTTCGGAAAAAAGGTGCGCAGCGGCTGCGGCGTACCACGGTGGACGAAATGGGCCAGCACCTGCAACAGCACCGGCGTAGAAACGCCGGCGGCAACCTGG
>JAKSDJ010000568.1 GCA_022360155.1 Chloroflexales bacterium
GGTTCCCCAGCGTGAGCCGAGCCTGTCGAGGCTGACCCCTCCGCAGATGACATGGCTGGCACGTCGTCGGGCTACGATGCATGCTTCCGCTGCGACGGGTGCATGTGTTCAGGATGAGAACGGTGAGTGGCAAGCGGATGGCGGCTTCGTCATTTCGTCGCCTCCTCGCCTCCTCATCTCCTTGTGGTCCCTCCACCCACCGTCTGCAAGATAACGGCGAGAGGGACGAATGGTCGTATCATGTGCGATATGTTGCCCAGACGATGTTCCTGGGCTAAACGCGGACAGTCGATACGAAGCGATGACAAAAGGAGGGAGAGGTGAACACGTCAGGATTCTTAATCGGAGAACGGGTGTGCTTGCGACCACTTGTCAGAGGCGACTTGGATCAGATACGGCACTGGACTAACGACCCTCAACTCAGGCGACTGACTGGGCAAGTGAAACCGATGACAGAGACGGAGTGCGAGGAATTCTATCAGCGCACGCAGGATCAGACGAGCCGAGTCTGGTTCATCATCACCCTGAAAGCAACCGGAAAGGCCATTGGAGAAGCCGGGCTGTTGCGCATGTTCCCGCCCTGGCGGACGACAGATCTGACGATGATTATTGGCGAACGGGAGGAGAGAGGAAAGGGATATGGGACCGAAGCCATCAATTTGCTGCTCGAGTATGCTTTCGGGCGCCTGAATTTTCATCGGGTGGCGTTGGGGGTAGTGGGGTTCAATGAGGCTGCGTTGCGGTTCTATGCCAAGGCAGGCTTCACGCGCGAAGGCGTACAGCGGGACGGCTACTACTATGACCACACGTATCACGATTTCGTCATGATGAGCCTCTTGGAGGAAGAATATCGTGCGGCGAAGGCGCGGTGCGGCGATGGGACGGCGGGGGTGCGTTGCTTATCAATGTGAGCTTATCACGCTCGTTTGAATCCCAGCGGGGCTTTGTAGCCAGGCGGGAACGATGTGGTAGAATGCAGCAAGAGGTGACAATACAGTGCTCAGCAGGCTGATTGCGGAGGTGGTTTCATCTTTCTCCTACAGCAGCAAATAACTCAAATATCGCAAATATGTATGACCGCAAGCGGCAATAGGAAGAGACACATGGAAGACACCTCGACAATTGTAGCAGCACACACCCAAGACCTGAACGAGGCGGATCGCACTGCCATTATTCAAGTCTGTAGAGAGGCGTGCAACAACCCCGATTTCCAGCGGCTATTTTCCTTCTTGCCGCCTAATGGTCTGCATGTGCTTGGCTATTCCCAATCGCAATTGGTCAGCCACGCCGTTGTGACCACCCGTTGGCTCCAACCTGAAGGGCATGCGCTTTTGAAAACCGCGTATGTAGATGCCGTCGCCACCGCCCCGGCGTATCAAGGGCGTGGCTTTGGCAGTATGGTGATGCGCCACTTGGCTTGGCGTATTCGCGATGAGTATGACATCGCCGGGCTAGAGACCGAGCGCATCGCCTTTTATCAGCGTTTGGGGTGGCAGGTATGGCGCGGACCACTAGCGGGGCGGGCCAAGCACGGGCTGATTGCGACACCCGATCAAACCGGGGTCATGATCCTGTTACTGCCCCGCACCCCTGAACTTGATCTGGAGAGTCGCCTGACCATCGAATGTCAGGCGGAACGAATCTGGTAGAATTTGACAGGCTTGGCGAGGTTGCGCTATGATCACTACCCTTGATGAACTCTCAGGCTTTCTTCGCACCCATCGTATCGATGCAGAAGATCTCCAGAAACTGGATATAGACGCTTCATCTGCACATGCCTTTGCGCTTGAAATCGACTCGGCCCATGAACTGGATGTCTGGCATACCTTCCACGATCTTGTGCATCAAACCCACTATTACCCTCTGCTCGTCGAGGATTGGAGCAATGATCGCGATTTCTTTTTGCGATCCTGCTATGAGCATGAGCAATCGGTGGGGCTGATTCCTGACGTTGCTCCCGATGCAATCCTTGCTGCGGTCTCCCATGCCGATATTGGCTCCTATCTACGCCAGCAAGAATCGTTGCGCAGCGAGGATTTAGCAGAAGAGATCGATTGGGAACGTGAACGAACACGGGAACAGTTTGGCGCTTGCCCAACGACAGAAGCCATCGTATCGCTTGTGGAGCGACAGGTTATTCGATCCACTGTCGACCTTGAACGATGGCTGTTTCAGTGGGAACGCCAAACATTCGGCGATACCCAGGCTTTAGGAGCGATCGACACCTGCTATTTGGATTGGTTTGATACAGAGAACGTCACCTCAATCATGCTGCTCCTTCCCGTCTTGGAAGGATGGAACACACTCGCCTACCTCCACTGGTATGGTGCGTTCAACAGCGGAACACCCATAGCCATTCAGTTCCTCAAGCAATGGCGTCGTGACTATGGCGCAGAATTAGTGTGCCATTACGGAACCATGCTCCAGTTTTTGGTTGGGCGTTCCCCCGCAACGCCCGAAGCCGCGTTTCACCTTGCCTGGGAGCAGGTCGCACTGGCAGAATGTACAACTATCCTGCCTGGCGTGTCGATCCGTGAGCACGCACGCGCCCTCTTGATGATGGATCGCTGGTTTCTGCACGAACGCCCATGAGCTGCACTCTACTTTAGAGTCTGTCTGAAAAGCCCCAAAAAGACCTGACAGGTGCGACGCGTGGGCCCGGTTGGGGATGCAGAAGCTGTGGATGCCACACCTGTCAGGTCTGGGTTCGGATGCGAACCTTTTCAGACCACATCCCAAATGTGCAGTGGGTCCGTGTTGCTCGCTGGAACCTTGACCATGATGGAGAGTTGGATGTCTCTACACGCTGCAGTTATTGTCCGTTGCGGCGTCGTGGTCGCAAACGGGCGGAACCAGATTGACCGCAAACAGAGCGACCTCGCTCATGCAGAGTTGGAAGCGATTAGTCTCGTGCAGGACTTTTTGTTCGATCATGCTCAAGAATGCGACATCTACACGACGCTCGAACCGTGTATGATGTGTTTTGGGGCGATCGTTCACTTCCATTTTCGACGGCTGATTGTCAGGGCGCCGGATCGCCTTGTCGGCGCGCTTTCCCTCATGCCGCACTCACCATACTATCGTCGACGCGCGCCGGCCATTACCGCCAATATTCTAGCCGACGAGAGCAGAGCGCTTGTGGCGCGCTATGTGGAGCAGACGGGGCTGCGGTCGCATTTACTTGACTCGATGCAGTAACAGATAGCAAAGGGGCCAGTGTTGTCTATGGAACATTGCTGTGCCGCCGAACAAGACGTCACATTCGACTGCAAGCATAATTGTCGCCCAACCATAAAATGCAGCCTATCTGTTTTTGGTACACTATCATCCTCTGTTGCCACTGGCCGCTCATGCAAGCTATAATAGCAGCTGCCCAGATCACAAGAGAGCACGATAATGCGACAAGCTCACCATATTTTCTGTAACTCAACCGATGACATCCCGTCCGTCACCGACCTGCTGCATATGATTACTGATGAACAGCATGTGGTTCTATGTTTGCCCTTTGTTGCCGATAACACCACAGCGCCGCTGGATAAACCGAGCGCCATAGCTCGTCTGCAAGAGCAATTACCCGATGTTGTGCGAACGAGCCGTGGTCTCTCCATTGCTGAAACCCGGATTATCTTGTATAGCATTATGGATTATGTCAAAGCAGGGTGGCCGCCAAAGTTGATCCGTGATCGGCTGAACCTTATAGACCGACAAATTACGGATGCCCTCGGCTATATTGCTGACCATCGAACCGAGGTTGAGGCTGAGTATCAACAAGTCCTCCGCGAGGCAGACGAGATCCGGCAGTATTGGGAAGAACGTTATCGTGAGCGTCTAGCTGCCATCGCAGCCCTCCCGCCCAAGCCGGAACAGGCGGCTGTCCGCGCCAAATTGGCTGCAGCAACAGCAAAACTCGGCGAGCAATGATCACCGTTATAAGCAAAGCACTTGTTTTGCGGAGGAATGCAGGTGGCACAGCAATCACTTAAACTTCTCAAGACTCTGATGTCAGGACACCAGTTAACATCAGCCAAGCTTGATCAAATACTCACTGCTCATATGGACGAAGATTTGTTTCTTGAGTACAAGCATGGCAAAGAATTGCAGAAGAAGAACGCCGCCATGACGATTCGACAATATTTAAGTGGTTTTGCCAACAGTGCCGGAGGTGTCCTGATCATCGACGTTGACGAAGCGACTTGGAGTGTGACGCAATGTATTGCGCCTGGCGGCGGCGATCTCGCAGATTGGGCATCTCGTTGCCTTACACCAGTGGCGCACTACTTCTCGCCTCCGCCACGCTTTCAGGTGGTTTCCTGCCTCCAAGGCAATGTGCTAGTTGCAGCAGTTGAACGATCAATGAGTCTTGTTCCTTGCGTGGAGAATGGGACATTGGTTTACTACCTACGCATACACGATCAGACACTTAAGGCTCCAGATTACCTAATGAGCGATATCCTTCTTGGAAGAAGAAACCGTTCCGACTTATACGTGAAGGAGTTCCATACATCTGAACTAAGCGCCAATTTCGTATCTAGGCCTGATGATCATTTCAGCATCCGGTTTGAAACACAGGTCGTCATTGAGAATAAAAGTCTCTCTTGGGCAGAAGACGCCAGAATTGGCATCGTCAGTTGGTCTGCAAATTCCGTATACGACAAGCAAGCATTAAGCGACCATTTACGTTCATACATTGATGTTGGCGATGATAATATACTCTCCAAGCACTGCTTTATAGAGCATAAAACCAAAACGTTAGGAATTATTGGTGCATTCGACAGTATCACAGTAAATGTTTTATCATCGCATGAACTTCTTAAACGCAAGAATTACATCTGGTTTGACTACCGTTGGCAGGCAGCACTATACCTCGTATCCAAAGAATCGCTGCCGATTTGGTATCAACTAGAAATCCAAGTAGGACAAGACCTCCTTACGGCAGCTAATGATCAGCAGAAGCTATCACTAGGCCGTCCACTACTTCTACTAGATCGAAAATTTGATACTCGCCTTGTTGTATCCTGTGCTGATACACAGTGTACGAAAGGGTAAAACTTAGAGATGGCGTCAACGAATACTTAGCTGGCGTTTGCCAAGTTTAGTGGACTACCGAAAGGTCAGCGTAGGGCTAAATGACAAATCGCCCGTCTAGCCTTAACTCTCTGGGAACTATAAAGAACCTTAGAACACACTACACTTCAGCGGCGCAAGCGCCCCCGCCAACGCCGCCAACAACCTGAGCGTTGTCAAAGGCTATCGCAGCATTGCCATCTCTCCACGTTCCAATGGGCTCAATGCCGTACCATGTGATCATGGCGATCTTGATCTATAATGTCGCTGATCGTTCATATCATGATGATATAGTCGCAAGGAGGCTGTGAGGCTGCTATGGCTAAAGGCGATCTCCCGCGATGGTTGTACCGTGGACAGCGCCCCAACCGGCTGGCAAGGATAGTGAACCGGGTTTGGGCTTCTGTCGCTTCCTTAGGCGTCGCCTCCAACTACCTCGTCACGTTAGAGGTGACGGGACGTACGTCGGGACGCATCATCTCCCTCCCGATCGTGATAGCCCCGGTGGATGGACAACGCTACGTGGTGTCGATGCTCGGCGAGAACGTCGCCTGGGTTCGAAACCTGCGGGCAGCAGGCGGAAAAGCGGTTCTCCGCCACGGCATCCGTGAGGAGGTTCACCTCGAAGAGGTTCCCGCTGATCGACGCGCGCCTATCTTGAAAGCCTATCTTCAACGAGCACCCGGCGGACGCCCACATATCCCAGTCGACAAGGATGCGCCCCTCGCGGAGTTCGAGCCGATCGCGGCAGCATTCCCGGTGTTTCGGGTAATGGCCAACGAGCCCCCAGCGCACTGATCAGCCGTTCGGCGAGAACAATGCGCTGGGGCAGGTGTCACGGCATAGCCGCGCAAGTAGGACCGGCGCTGTTGTGGATTTACCAGTGAGGGCGCTCGTGCAAATTCGGTGCATTGTGTTGTTGGAGGACATTCCCCGGTGCATCGAACAGCATCACTGTTTGGAGCGTTATATTGCCCCTCGCCCGCAGCAAGAAACCGGTGTTGACAGGCGTGACCCGTCGAGTCAGTCCATTATCGATGCTTGCTTCAATGGTTGTCACCAAGGGATCGAGCGTTTTCCCATATACAATCGTAGTATCATCGAGTTGGGCGCTCGCATACGTGACTTGCGCGGCAAACGGCGCATCAGCATAAATTCTGCCAGGGATAGCACTCCATCCCGCCCGCATCTCGGTCAAGGCGTAGCCGAACTCGTTGCGTGGGGGCTGCCCAGCCGGCTGAACGGTGTAGCTATACAGGAGAATGCGGCGCATGCCCCACGACTCGTCCCGTAAAACTCGGAAGTTTTGGAGACGGTTGGCAGATATCTGCAACATGTCGCGCACGGCAGCTTCGGGCACGATCGCCATCCCCCAGAGTTTGCCGTTCCCGACCGCGGGCGTGAATATAAAGAGCGTGATGCCAATCACGCCAAGCCCAAGCATTATCGTTATCCCGATCATGGTTCGTCGCATCATAGCCTGTCCTCGTACTATCAAATAGCCGTCAGGTCTCTGCGAAGACGATGTTTGTCGTAGCCGTTGCGCCAACATACCAATCTGCAATAGCATGCTGATTCCGTCGATAGACACCAAGCCCCCTAGACCGAACGTGCCAACCTGCCAACCTGCCAAAGTAAATAGCGTCCTAAACCCGCCACAGGCGCACTGTGCCATCGCTCGAAGCGGAGGCGAGCAGCTTGCCGTTGGGTTCGAAGGCCAGACAGGTGATGGCGGCGCTATGCCCGGCGATCACATGCAGCAGATGGCCATCGGCGCTGCGCCACAGCCGTATCGTCCAATCTTGCCCGCCCGTCGCCAGGGTTGCGCCATCCGGCGCGAAAGCCAAGCATGTGACCGCACCGATATGCCCGCGCAGGGTGGCGCTTTTCGGCGCTGCCTCGTACATGCTAATGCGCCAGAGCCGCACGGTCGCATCATCCCCAGCGGTCGCCAGGGTCGCGCCATCCGGCGCAAAGGCAACACTCTGCACCCGGTTGCTGTGCCCGCGTAGGACGGTAGACTCGGCGCGAAACGGGCCAGCGGATCGCCGTCCCATAAAGATCCGCCAGAGCCGCACGGTCGTGTCGTCCCCAGCGGTCGCTAGCAGCGTACCACTCGGCGTGAAGGCGACGCTCCGCACCCGGTTGCTGTGTCCACGCAAAGCCGTGTGATCCTGCACTACCCCGCCGCCAGCTTCCGCCCCGGCATCGAGATGCCAAAGGTACACCACCGTATCGTCAGTCGCCAGCGCCAGGCGTTTCCCATCCGGGGTGAGCGCCATACAGCGTATCGGCTCATTCATCGTCAGACTGTTCTGGGTCGGCTCGCCGGGGATTGGCCAGAAGCGCAACGTTCGGTCGGCGCTCACCGAGAGCAACGTGCCGCCATCATGATCGAATGTCAAACCGGTGATACTGCCGCTATGCGCGGCCAGCAAGCGCGAAGCGCCGGTATCGACCTCCCAGAGCCGTATGCGCCCGTCGCTCGCGCCTGTCGCTAAAAGCGCGCCGCCCGGTGCAAAGGCCAGGCTGGTAACCGGGTTGGTATGCGCTTCCAGAACGCGCAAAGGCGTCCCAGTTTCGCCCTGCCATAACCGCACTGTATTGTCGCGCCCAACCGAGGCAAACGCGGCGCCGCTTGGTGCAAAGGCAATGCCGGTCACGTCGCCGCGATGCCCGCGTAACAGGCGCATCTGCGCGCCATCGGCGATCCGCCACAGTCTGATCGTGCCATCGTCGGACGCAGAGGCGAGCCGATCGCCGCCGGGCGCAAACGCTACCGCGGCAACGGCGCCTGTGTGCCCACAAAAGGCCATTGCTTCTTTGCCCGTCTCGGCGTGCCAGATCCGCACCGTCCGATCGCGCGATCCCGAGGCGAGCAGGGCGCGCTCGGCGGCGAAGGCGACGTTGGTTACGGCGCCGGTATGCCCCGCCAATGTGTGCAAGAGCGAGCGGTCGATCGTCCGCCATATCCGGATGCTGCGATCCTCTGAGCCAGAAGCGAGAAGCGCGTTGTTTGGCGAGAAGGCGACACTAGTCACCGTATCGGTGTGTCCGGTCAGGGTATCCAGTTTCACCTGGTCGGCGACGCGCCAGAGGCACACAGCGGAGTCGGCGGAGCCCGAGGCTAGCAAGGAGCCATCGCCGGCGAAAGCCAAGGTTGTCACTGCAGCAGTATGACCTTGCAAAAGACCCAAGAGCTTCCCCTCGCGCAGATCCCAAAGCATAATCGCGGCGCCGCCCGCCAAGGCAAGGCAGTGTTGATCGGGGCTGAGCGCAGCGCAGCGCACTGGGCAATCGATCTCCCAGACGGCAGTATCGCGATACAGGTCGAAGAGCGCAGCGCCGCCGCCGGCAATGACTATCGCACGCTCATCATCGAGCAGCAAAACCTGGCTGGCGGTTCCACGCCCGAGCCGTCGCGCGTGTCCATAGCGCGCCAGCACAGGCAGGCTGAAAGAGCCGTGGAGTCCAGGCGGAGCGGGTTGCTCTGGGGGCGCGGCAGGTGCGGGCGGACGCGGCTTGCGGGACTCTTTCTTGAGTTCGCTGATGCGAACCCAAAGCGTGCGCATCAGTCGTTCGTAACCGCGATCGGCATAGAAATCAACCACAGGCCAGGCGCGCAGTTGTTCCGGCAAATCGCACTCTTCCAGTTTGACGATCAGGACAAAGGGTGCGGGATCTGACTGGGCTGCGATCAGGCCGACGACCGAAGCGATCTCGGGAGCCAACTTGCCAGGATGGGGTTGCGCGTGGCGCGAGCAGCAGATCAAAATCGCATCGGTTGACCGCACGGCACTGGCAAGCTGCGTCTGGGGGTCTTGCGTCGAAATCAGATCCGCGCCGGCGAACCACGGTTGCATTCGTTCGATAAAGAGGCGCTGGCGTAGCGCAAGAGCGGCAGACTCATCGGCAGATGTAGCGCAGAGTACGACACGCAATAACGGCAGGGTCATAGTCCAATCCTAGTCTGATTGAAAGCGCGAGTCGGGCTATGGGGCAAGTATACCATGGGCGAGGATGCGAGGAACAGAAGAGGCGAGGAGGTGAAGACGCGCCGGTAGGCGCGCACCTGCGTGAACGAATGGACGCACGAATGCCGTAGGAGCGCACCAGCGTGGACGAATGGACGCACGAATGCGGAGATACAACAAGGTGAGGAATGAGGCGGGGGGGCGACAAACCGCCTCATCCTCGCCCCGCCTCGCCCTTATATCGGGTCAGTAATTTCGACCATAACGGTGTTCAGGCGGACATCTTGCCCCTGCCGAACACTCAATTCGCTGACCACGCCGGAGCGGGGCGCGCGAATTTCGTTCTCCATTTTCATCGCCTCAAGCACCAACAGCGGCTGACCAGCCTTGACTTGGTCGCCAGGCTCGACGAGTACGCGGGCAACCAAGCCGGGGATGGGCGCTTTGACCCGCCCATCTCGGCTCATGGGTCGGGTCACGGTCGTCTCCCGGTCGCGGATCTCCAGCGGATGCATCCCGCTGTACGACTTGATCCAGCGGAGATTCCGGTCGATGACAATCTCGTAGGGGCGATTCCCGACAATAATCCACTCCATATTTTCGGAATCTTCAGTATCCGGCACTGTTACCTGCAACTCTTCCCCATTGACCGTGACGGTCATGGCCGAGTCGCTGCGTTGGTGCAAGTTGACTTCGATATTATAGGTGTACCCGTCAATGGTCACACTGATTTTACTCATCTCCACACCCTCTTTCTAGCGCTGCCGCCACACCTGATCCCGCCGCATATGGTTGCATTCAGATCAACGCCACCATTATGCCTGATAGGCTACGCTTTACTCCGGCAATTTCCGGCTATCACGGTGCCAGCCCGTCAGAAAGCGCTCGGGCGTCGTCGCCTGCGCAGCTTGGACGCGGCTGGCATAGGCAATAGCGGCAGCAACCGCCAGGTTACGCCGGTCGGTCTCGGACGAGTAGGCTTTGAGCAGGGGACGCCGGCTAAACTCGGTGTTATAGTCGCCGCGCAGAAAATCCGCCCCGCTCATAATCCGGTAGTGTAGCGGAAGGTTGGTCTGGATGCCGCTCACGGCAAAGTCCTCCAGGGCGCGGCGCATCCGCAGGATGCACTCGCTGCGCGTTTCGCCCCACACCGCTACTTTGGCAAAGACCGGGTCGTAGCGCGGCGGTACTTCGCAGCCGCTATAGGCATAGGTATCTACGCGCACGTAGGGTCCGCCGGGCAAGCGCAGCGTATTGAGGCGGCCAGGGCTGGGCAGGAAGTTGTTCCACGGATCTTCGGCGTTGATACGGCACTGCATCGCCCACCCGCGAAGCTGAATATCCGACTGCTTGAAGGCGAGCGGTTCGTCAGCCGCGATGCGGATCTGCTCGCGCACGATATCGACTTGCGAGACCAATTCCGAGATGGGATGTTCCATCTGGATGCGCGCCTTGATTTCGGTGAAGTAACACTGCCCATCGGTATCGACCAGAAACTCGACGGAGCAGGCGCTACAACAGTTGAGCAGGCGCGCAACCTCGATGGCCATATTCCAGAGCTTTTCGCGTTGTTCCTGGGTAAGGTAAGGCGCGGGCGACTCCTCGACGATCTTCTGATTGTTTCGCTGGATAGAGCCATCACGCTCACCCAGGTGAATGATATTGCCATGGTGGTCGCCGAGCAACTGCACCTCGACATAGTGCGAAGGCAGAATCGCCTGTTCCAGATAGACGCGCTTGCTGCCAAAAACATTCTGCGCTCCAGTTTGGGATTGGTGCAGCGTTGCAAGCAACTTCTCGGACGAGCGTACGAGGCGCGTCCCGCTCCCGCGCCCGCCGCTGAACGACTTGATGATCAAAGGGAAGCCCATACGCTCGGCTTCGGCGCGCAGTGCTTCCTCTTCGCCTTCATCGAAAGTGCGTGACGAATAGTTAGGGGCGGCAAAGCCAGCCTCCCGCACCCGCTTGAGCGTCTCGATCTTGTTTTGAAGACCAGCAATAACATCACTCGATGGCCCAATAAATGCAAGACCAGCCTCTTCACACGCGCGGACGAAACTCGGCTGCTCGGCTAGGAAGCCATAGCCAGGGTGGATCGCCTCGGCCCCAGTCGCTTTGGCAAGCTGCAAAATAACTTGCTGGTCGGTATAACTCTGATCCGACTGAAGGGCCACGCTCTCGTCGGCTAGGCGTACGTGCAGTGAACCCAGGTCATCGGTATCATACAACACGACCGTCTGGATACCCATATCGCGGCAGGTGCGAATAATCCGCACGGCGATCTCGCCCCGGTTGGCAATCAGGATTTTCTTAAACATCATACACTCCGAGTCGCGAGCCAGGGATGACGAGCGCGGCGCACGATACCATTGAACACACAACCAGCCACCCCTAACGCGCACACTACATCGGCGAGATCCCGTGTTTCTTCGGCACATGGCGTTCGCGCTTCGACAAAGTCAGCTCCAGCGCCCGGATCAGGACGCGCCGGGTGTCGCGTGGCTCGATCACGTCATCGATCAGACCGCGTGAAGCGGCAACGTAGGGATTGTTGAACTTCTCCTGGTACCCGGACACAAGTTCACGGCGACGCGCGGTTGGATCTTCCGCCTTTTTCACCTCGCCGCTGAAGAGAATGTTGACCGCGCCATCTGCGCCCATCACCGCGATTTCGGCGTTGGGCCAGGCGTAGAGCAAGTCGCCGCGCAGACCCTTGCTGCTCATCACGCAGTAGGCCCCGCCGTAGCTCTTGCGCAAAATGATCATCAGCTTCGGCACTACCGCCTCGCTGTAGGCATAGATCATACGCGCCCCGTTGCGAATGATCCCGCCGTACTCCTGATGGGTGCCAGGGAGGAAGCCCGGCACATCCTGCAGAGTCACAATCGGAACATTGTAGGCGTCGCAGATACGGATAAAGTGCGCCGCCTTGATCGAGGCTTTGATATCAATAGTGCCGGCCAAGTGCATGGGCTGGTTGGCGACGATCCCGATCACCCAGCCGTTGAGCCGGGCAAAGCCAACGACCATATTCTCGGCCCACAGTTCGCGGATCTCGAGGAAGCGGCCATCATCAACTATACTGGCAATGACTTGGCGCACGTCGTAGGGCTTGGATGAATCGGTTGGCGCCAACTCCTCCAATTCGGGGCAACGCCGGTCGGGATCATCCACTGGTTTGACGTAGGGCGGCTCATCGCGGTTGTTCGAGGGCAGGTAGCTCAACAACTCGCGCGCACGCAATAGGCACTCCTGGTCATCCTGCGACAGGAAGTGGCTAACCCCGCTCTCCTTGCTGTGGATCAGACCGCCGCCAAGTTCTTCCTGGCTCACCTCTTCCTGCATCACCGCTTTGACCACGTTTGGCCCGGTGATGAACATGTAGCTATTTTCCGTCATAAAGACGAAATCAGTCAGTGCTGGCGAGTAGACGGCGCCGCCGGCGCACGGCCCCATAATCAGCGAGAGCTGGGGAATGACGCCCGAAGCTTCGCAGTTCGCGTCAAAGATACGCGCATATCCGCCCAGGCTGTCTACGCCCTCCTGGATGCGCGCTCCGCCCGAGTCGTTGATGGCGATGAAGGGGCAGCCATAGGTCAGCGCCATGCGCATGGCCTTAACGATTTTGTTGGCGTGCATCTCGCCGAGCGACCCGCCCATCACCGTGGCGTCCTGGGCGGCGACGAAGACCCGACGGCCATTGATCAGCCCGAAGCCGGTGACCACTCCATCGCCATAGCGCGAGGTCTTGCCGCCCATGTAGCTTTCGTAGCGCGGCTGAACCAGCGTATCAATCTCGGTAAAGCTATCGGGGTCGAACAAGATATCGATGCGTTCGCGCGCGGTCAGACGGCCTTTTTTATGCTGGGTCTCCTGGTCTTTTTTGCTTCCTGCTGCAATTCCTTTTCGTGTTCGCAGCTCCCGGATATACTCTTCCATAAAGCACCTCCTGTGTGCAAACGGCGGGCGGCGCCCACCGCCAATCTCCTCGCTCCCCTATTCCTTGCGCAGCATGGCAATCGTTAAGACATAGTCGTCCTTGGTTCGCCACCAGCCGGTGAAGGTTGCAGTCTGAGCAAGATAGCTCGACCCACCATACATGGCTCTCCCAACCGGTTGACCGATGCGCTCGGCCAGAAGCTGGGTATCACAGCTAATCACGAAACTATTCCAGGTCGAATTCATCCGTTCGGTGGCCCCAATCAGGCACGATACCCGCCGGGTATCGACGGTCAGACCAACGCGCAATGCTTTCAAAACGGCTTCCTTCGCGCTCCAGATCAGGGTGACAAGCAAATCTCGGATCCCAGCGGGCGCACGGCGCACCTGTTGGATTTCTTCGGCGGTGAAATAGTCTTCGACAAAAGACTCAGCGCGCGGCTCGACATGTTCGATATCGGCCCCAATTTGAACAGATGGATTGTAACAATCGGCCACTCCCAGCTCGTTGTACGCAGCGTAAAGCGCGCAGAAGGCAAGATCCTGGCTGTGACTGACCGATATGCTCAAGGCCGGGTATTCGTAGCACTCATTGCAGGAACGTCCGACCAACTCGGCCAACAGCGCCGGGCTAAGCTTCACAAATGGCGCACCGTCGGCGTCATTATCAATCACAATAGCGCACAATGGCAACTGTA